>NZ_FNZO01000010.1:0-243204 GCF_900109305.1 Paenibacillus sp. cl141a | reverse complement strand
TCAACGAGTACACGAATAACGAAACGAGGCTCTAAGAGGCTCAGGCGTTCTCTATATTTGGCTGTGCAATGTGGTATGCGGAAAAACGCGAATGCAAGAATTCGTTCGTATTATGAGAAAAAAAGAAAAGAGGGCAAGCCCTACAAGGTGGTCGTGATCGCTTGCGCCAACAAGCTGTTGCATCACATTTTCGCCATCTTGCAGAAGGGGCAGCCCTACCAAGATTAAACCATATTTAACCAAAACCTCCATAGATGTGGAGGTTATTCGGGTTGGTCGGAAAAAGTATATCACGAAAAGAGAATTCATCCAAGCTGAAATGCTTGACAAACATTAGCTGGTTTTTAATTATTTTGACCTTTGAATCTGTTGGATCTGTTGGATCTGTTGGGTCTCTTGGTTCTCCCTCCGGTATGGAACTACGATAAGCAGCCGGGGACACAGCCGATCATCGGGTAAATGGAAGGCAACATAACCTCCTCCATATTCAACAATCCGTGCGGGCGCGAAGAAACAAAGAGCCTGCAGAGATACATTAAGGCATGTAGAGACATATCAAGGTCCACAGAGACACATTAAGGCCTGCAGTGACACATTAAAACCTGAGAGACACATCAAGGCATGTAGAGTCACAAAGAAGGCCGCCCCAAAACGTCGGGGCAGCCTTTTATATTTGTAATAAACGCTAAATACATAGGTTTCGTCTTCCATTGCACCACTTGTACACATGCTGTTCCGCTAACCATTCGGTTACCGACCGCTTATGACCATTTGCCTGCACGCGGGGTTTTATGCTTCTGTCGAAGCGGGAGTCCTCCGAACAGCTTGGACTTTTCACGCTTCCGTTGTTCCAGCAGTTTCTTTACCCCTCGCATCAACATGCGATACCTCATCTCATCCTCGTGGCCGAACTTGCGCATTTCGTCAAAGTACTCGTCTGTCATCCTATCCCCCTGTTGTATAAGTCTATAGAACTAGGATATAAGACCGAACTATACAATTTCTCAACAAGAATTGACCACGTTACGCCGTCGGTTCTTCCTGTTTAAGGAGGGTGAGTACCGTTATTTTATATGTACAAGGACAATGCAACCGCCTGCAGACGCACCCAATTTGTCCATCCTTTCCAAAATTGAAAATACGCTTCACCTTAGATGGACTGATATTATAAAATGAACAACAAAGGAGGGGATCGCACATGCGGGGTATATGGAAGCTGAACTGGCCGGTCTGGGCAGGCATCGCGGCGGGCATTCTTCTCGGGCTGTTCCTCAAGATCATTGAGCACATCACCTCGCTGGAGGTCTACACGCTTCTCCTGAACGTCGATTACGTGCCTCTTCTGAATGAACTGAAGCTCTCCGAACTTGTCGAGTTTGCGCTGCACCTTGTCATCTCTATCCTGCTGAGCATCGCTCTAGCCATCTTTTTGAAGCAGAAGAACTGGTCCCGCCGGCGAAGCTTGTTCTGGGTTTCATTGGCCTGTTTGGCCGTAGGACTTCTCCTATATCCGACCACCGTCTTGTCTGACCGTACCCCGGAATTATCCGACCCTGCCGCCCTTCTATTCTGGTTGGCCGGTCATCTGCTGTACGGCATCGCTTTGGGCTGGCTGCTGACGAGTTCACGTGGAGCCTCTGCCTAGTCCGGAAAGCAGTCTTTCGAAAAGGCCGGTTTATAGATTAACGCAAAATCCGCTCCACTTGAATGGAGCGGCTTGTGTGTAAAGTATTATTTTAGAATTAATTTTCCAAGGCTTTCAGCTGATTAACGATAGGTAAAACCCAATTTGGCAAATTAAATTCCCTATGCTTAATTACCCCGAATTCTACCTCCAGCACAATTTCTCCACTCAGTGCGCTATTATCTATCACAAATAGATGATCAACCAGACTCATGTATTGGAGAAGATTTTGCATAGAAGAATGATGCCGATGCATGATATCTTCGGCAGGGATGTGGTGACCCGGCTACTCGTTCGACATTTAGATTTGGATCACCAAGGCCTACATAAAACATGGTGACCTGGAAACCATTTGCCTTTGCTTCCTTCATAAGCCTAATAGCGTAACCACCCGAGAGCGTCGTTTCCATGGAGAAATCCCGTTGAAATTGAAGGCATTCTCGAGCTAATTTTATCGCCTCTTTTCCTGCAGAAACGCGAGCTGCTTCCGGTTGCCCCGGGCTCAGACGCCGAGCCAGAGCATCGGGATCAATATTTACACTTACTCCAATCCGGTCGATGATGAGATTACGAATCGTACTCTTCCCACTCCCGTTGTTTCCGGCAAAAACAAACATCGTTGTTGGTTCAACTGTCTTTTCCCGAGACATATTCCTTCTCTCCATTAGAATACTCCCTTACCAGTTTGCCAAAATCATCTTTATATACAACATAAGATTCGTTTACTTTGGCCTCAAGTCTTGCCCTTTCGCCAGTCAGCCTAATAAGTTTGGTTAATTGTTTATCCTTTTTCATAACCACAACCTCCAACTTATTGTCGTTGAATTCCATTTCTCTTTTAAATCATATCACAAACTGGTTAATCCACCATATAGGCTTAACTTGTATAAACAACTTTGGAATTTGATTGGGTCCTTCAACGCAAAATGACCGCCCCCCTTGAATGGGAGCGGTCACAGCTATGAAACCGAATGCGCAAATGCTGTACTTATGCTATGGATCTATCACTTTGGCTCTTTGGCAATTAACGTCCCAAGGACAAGTCCTTATCCTCTTCGCCAGCGGATTCCTCATCCTCGGCGAACAAGTCGTCTGCGGATGCCGCTACGCCATCCATGAAATCTTGAATCTGGCCGCTGTTGCGAGTCAGCGTGGCTACCGAAACCTCGTGTTTCTTCGCGATATCAGACTTCGTTGTTGGAATGTTAAGCGATGAAGTGACTATATATTCGATCGCACTTGCATATCCACCCTGTTTGCGGTACTTCGGATTGGCTTCTCTGGAGAAGCTGTTCCAGACCATCAGGAGGCTGAACACTTGAAACAACTGCTGCTCATCCTGCAGTTCGTAATCCCGGCAGATCTGAGGAAACACAGACTCTGCAAGCTCGCGATGCTCATCGGCGATCCAATCCATCCACCCCAGCTTGTCGTTGATCATCTGTCGCAACTGATCGACCTGTAGCTTAGGCTCTGCTGCTTTCGCACCAGGGAACTGGATGACTTTACCGTATACCGTGCGTTCATCTCTTTCAAGACAACATCTTTTGTACTTTTTCCCGCTTCCGCAGTGACATAGATCGTTTCTTCCTAGCTTTTTCATTTCCTAGCTCCTATTTGAATGATTTCTTCTATTATACATGGAAAATATGAAAATGCGCACCTCAAGCCTGTAGACCCTTAAGGTGTGCCTGCCTTCCGCGTCGTTACACTCTCTTACAGGGGGGCTTCCGATAAGAAGGTGCCGAGGCAAGCCAGATAGCAAAAAAGCACGGGTTCCCTCTATGAAAGCCGCGCCCTTTCATATTATTCTATAATATCGTCATAACGCAAGTAGGATGTAACAAATTTGTTAGAACCTATAATAGACTTGTGCCATTTTTGGTAAAGATTCCATAGATATAGGTCTTTGCGCTTATTGGTCAGCTAATAAGTCACAGATAGCCTTCCAGCATTTCTGCCACCGAGTCGGCGCACGCCCGGTATCCTGCCTCGTTCAGGTGAAGCCGGTCGTCCGATAAGTAACCCGCAAGATCCCGTTTCACCCGGGCGTTCAGGTCGTGGATCGCAATGCCGAGCGGCATGAGCGCCTCGATGGCTGCCTCATTGTAGGCATCGATCTCTTCATTGCTTCTGCCCTCCGATTCCGGATGCACCGGCGTCGTCGTGGCAAATACGATCCGTGCTCCCGTTCGCCGCAGCTCATGGGCAATGCGCTTCAGATGGGCTGCATATTCGCCGAGCGGCGTCAGTGCTTCAACCCTCGGAGCCTCGCGGTGCACATCCCACAATCCATTGTTCCAGTGGACGATATCCGGGATCCCCAGCTCGCTGATCCAGAGGTTGACGCCCCACAGCGTATAGAAAGAGAACCGCCCGTTCTCTCCCGGTGCCACGACTTCTGCCCGGTCACCCAGCCGTTCTCTCACATAAGGCTCGTATCCCTCCCGGATGGAATCGCCCAGCAGTAAAACTCTTTTCATATGTCCGTCTCTCCTTCCATGCATCTATGCCTTGCAATGAAAAAGCCTTACCCTCATCACCCCAGGGTAAGGCCGCTCGAGCTCATGATGACGAACCCATTATTTTCTCCGAATTAATAGCCCAGTGCGGTTTTGGCTTCCTTCCACTTCGCATTCAGCTTGTCAAATGCAGCCTGCAGATCGTCGGCCACGATATATTCCTGGACGTAATCGCCGGTACCGATGCCAATTTGCGCCTTATTCGCGATCTCGTTAAACTTCGGATCGGTCGCTTCGCTCTCGATCAGCGTCGGATTAAACGATTGGAATTCGGCGAGCTGCGAGATGGAGGACTCCGCCGATTTGATGATCGGCATGAAGCCGGAATCTTCCACGTATCCGGATTCCTTCACGAAGAAATCGACCCACGCGGTAGCAAGCTCTTTGTTCTTGCTGTCTTTGCTGACGGCGATGAAGTAATCCGAACCGAGCGGCGCGTTGTACTTGCCGCTATTATCGTACGGGAGCGGGAAGAAGCCGATGTCCTCCGAAGCTGCGCCGGCGCCGATTACCTGCGGAATCACCCAATTGCCCAGGAAGTACATCGCGGCTTTGCCGGAAGCCATTTCGCCTTTCGAAATCTCCCAGTTGTTTGTGTACAAGTCTTTCTCTACCCATTCCTTTTGCACGAAGGTGCGTCCGATATTCGCAAGGATGCCCCAAGCATTATCCACCTGGAACGGCGCTTCCTCGGCGACCTGCTTCGAGGCGAACTGCGGATCCCCGTTCACGTACCATGCAGAGTTATCCGCCCAGTTGCCCATCGTCCATTGGGCTCCGAAGTTCATGTACAGCGGAATGATGTCCGCCGCTTTCAGCTTCTCTGCGGCTGCGTACAGCTCATCCAGCGTGGTAGGCACTTTGTCGACGCCTGCAGCCTGGAACGCTTTCTTGTTGTATACAATGCCTTGCGTATTGACGCCGGTGGAGATTCCATAGCGTTTCCCTTCGAAGAGGGTATTGTCCGCAAAATAAACGTCCTCGAACATCGAATCCGGCAATGGCTCAAAATACTTGCCGTACTCCGAGGTGGCAAGGCCTGTCGGAATCATCAGCACGTCGCCGGCCTCGCCCGTGGTCAGACGGACCTGAATGTCCGTCGCATAGTTGGTCAATCCTTCGAATTCAATCTCCGCCTTCGGATATTTCGCTTTGAAGGCTTCCACGTATTTGTCCAGCGTGCCGTCGTTCACCAGGTCGGTGCGGTGCGTCAGCACCTTCAGCTTGCCGCCCAGCTCCGCTTCGCCGGACGCCTCGGTCGGCTCGCTGCCGGCATTGCCGCTCGGCGGTGCCTCGGTGCCTGCGTTATTCGTTTTATTTCCTCCGCAGGCGGCCAAAATGGATGATACGGTAAAGAGCAGAAGCAATGCCATCGTAAATCTTTTTTTCATTTCGTCTTCCCCCTGTACGTTGAATGTACTTGCGTTTCTTCGCATCTTCATGAAGCGCTTACTGATATCGCTTACATTTCAAATGATAATCGCTAACACGTTCAAAACAAATGAATTGTTTTTGTTTTTATTGTCATAAATTATGCTAACATATCATTTCTTGTTAGGCGCGAAACAACCTGCTTCTCGGCAGCCGACAGGAAAAATCGCACCGTACGTCCTAACAAACGTGCGGTGCGATGTTACCCCTATGTTTATGTGCGGCTACCTTGAACACCGAGCCGGTACGCCCGTCCGACCCTGCATTAAACCCGGATGCCGGCCGCATAAAATGTCTTCACCGTCTCCTCGGCCAACTTGCCGTACATGCAATAATCATCGTTCAGGGACGCTTCCTCCACGCCATACAGCCGCGCCGGCCAATCCCATAGCATGTACCCCTGCATCCACTCCCGCTTGGCGCAAGCAGCGAACATCGCTTCATAATACTGCCGCTGCTCCTCCTCCGACGGGCCGCCGGGCAGCGACCAATCGTTCGGGCGGGCCGCGGAGCCCTCGCGGCTCGGACAGCCGGCTTCCATGAAGAAGAACGGCTTGTTCCATCGGCGGACCGTGCCTTCGATCCGATCCAATTGCTCCTCCCACTGGTCGATCGGATAATAGCCGCTGGAGGAGATGATATCTACCTCATCCCACCAGCCCACGCGCTCCTCCTGATATTTGTCGCAATTATACGTCACCAGCCCGCCGTAGACGTTTCGTACATCCGCAATCAGGGCCCGCCACTCCGCATCCCGCTTATCGGCCTGCACCATCTCGCAGCCCACGCACAGCATCTCGCATCGCTCTTCCTCCGCGATTTCGGCATAATAGCGAATGAACTCCCCATAGGAGCGGAACCATTCCGCCCAGCTCGGCTCACCTGGAACCTCTTCGTCGAAGAAGTTAATATGGGCCCGCCACGTTCCGTTCGCGACGTTCACGACCGGCTTCAAGCACACCTTGAGGCCCAGGCTCTTCGCCTTGCGGATAGCCCATCGCACCTCATCGTCCGTCACCGTCGGTTCTTCCCGGAACGGGATTTCCGTCGACTGCGGCGTTGCCTGCACGGCCGACAGCGCGATGGCCACCCAATTCACGTCCATGTCCGCCATGCGTTCCATGGAGAATTCCGCCTCGGGTCCCGTCCAGGAGCCCCGTACGCCGGTCCACCCCCAGGTCATGCCGCATACTTTTTCCGTCCACTTGTTTGTCGAGTTCATATATCGAGTCTCCTCTACTTCATCGTCTCGTGTTCGTTATTTGACCGCTCCGTTCGTAACCCCCGCAAAAATGTACCGCTGCATGAACAAGAACAACACGACCGTCGGAATGAAAATAATGAGAATGCCTGCCGAAATCACGTTCAGCTGCGCCGCGTTCGGACCGATGAAGGAATAAATCGCGGTGGATACCACCTTCAGGTCTTGGCTCGGCATATACAGGTACGGCGTGTAAAAATCGTTGTAAATCGAAATGCTTTTCAGAATGACCAGGGTCGCCGTAGCCGGCGCAAGCAGCGGGAAGATGATGGAACGGTAGATTTTGAACAGGGACGCCCCTTCCAGCATGGCGCTCTCATCCAGATCCCGCGGGATGCTGTTCACGAATTGCAGATAGATGACGATCTGGAGCACGTCGGCTCCCAAGTACAGCAGAATCGGCGCAAGCATCGTGTTGTAGGCCCCCAGGCTCTGGATGACGCTGAAGGTAGCCACCTGCGTCGTGACCATCGGAATGACCTGAGCGACCAGGTACATGCCCATGATCGCTTTTTTCATCTTGAATTCGAACCGTCCGACCGCATAAGCGACCATGGTACCGAACAGAATGTTGCCGACCACCGAAATGACCAATACGATCAGGATATTGCGAAATCCGAGCCCCAAATCCCCGATGTCGATCACCCGCTTGAAGTTCTCGAAGTTAAAGAAATTGTCAGGCAAGCTGAGGCCGGATTGATAATACTCCACCTGGGTCTTGAACGCCCCCACGAAGATCGAGTAAATCGGGAAGAACACCACGAACAAAGCGACAATCAACGTGAAATAATTGAAAATCCTAAAGCCGATCGAGCCTTCCCTTCTCATGATTGCTTCTCCTCCCTGAACAGCAGCTTCCGCTGGATGACGATGAACAGCAGCACGATGATCAGCAGCACGACCGCCATCGCCGAGGCCAGTCCGAAGTTCTGATACTTGAATGCCGTATCCACCGTCTTGATGACGAAGGTCGACGTATCGTTCGCCCCGAGCAGCATCACAAACGGAATATCGAACGCTTCGAGCGCGCCCGTCAAGGTGAGGATCAGCATCAGCTCCAGTACGCCTCGGATGCTGGGCAAGGTGATGTAACGGAACTTCTGCCAGCCCGATGCCCCGTCGATGGAGGCCGCCTCATACAGGTCGCCCGGTATCGACTGCAGCGCCCCGATAAAGATGACCATGTTCAGCCCCATGTACTTCCACATCGAGATGAAGGCCAGCGCAAAATTCACGATCCCTTTATCGCCCAGCCAGCTCTGCTGCCAGGATTCGAGTCCCAGCGCGCCAAGCAGCGTATTCAGCGAGCCGTATTCCATGTGATACACGTTCTTGAACATGATGACCGTAGCCACGCTGTGCAGCACGTACGGCAGGAACAAGGCGACCCGGAAGCCGTTTCTCCCCTTCAGCTTGCCCGTCAGAATAACGGCAAAATAGAGGGCAAAGACGACCTGGATGAGACCCCCGATCAGATAATACAGATTGTTCTTGAGTGAGCTGAACACTTCGGGCTTCGTAAAAATCTCGACGTAATTGTCAAAGCCGATAAAGTTCATATCCCAGCCGAGACCCGACCAGTCCGTCAAGCTGTAATACAGCAGCGAGAGCGCCGGATAATAAGAGAAGGTCAGCGACAGGAGCACGGGAATGGCAAGGAAACCGAACAGAATAAGATAGCGCTGCGTTTTATAACTGAAATTGAACACGTTCCCTTCCTCGCTTTCTGGATGAAATGGTACCGTTTTCAATCATTATAAAAGACAGCGCCCCGAAAAATAATAGACTTTGTTTGCTTTTATTGTCCTCAGTTTAGATAACAGTCACCTAACAAAATCGCGGTACTCCTTTGGCGTTTTTCCGGTCATTTTTTTGAACACTTTATTGAAATAAGCCGGGTCCGGGTAGCCCACGCGTTCGCCGACCATATACGTCTTGAGCCCGTGATCCTCCTTCAGCAGCCGCTTGGCATGCTCGATCCGCACGGCGATGCAATAGTCCGTAATCGTCTCGCCCGTTTCGGTCTTGAACAGCTTGCTCAAGTAGCTCGGAGTCAAATAGACCAGGTCGGCGAGATGCTGAAGCTCCAGCTCCCCGGTGTAATGCTGCTGAATATAGGCCTTGATCGTCTCGACAGCCCGATGCTCGCTCTTCCCTTGGTCCAGAAGCCCGGCGGCAACCTCCACAGTGCGCTTGAGCCGGCCCGCGAACGAACGCCAATTTTCGCTGTCCCCCGGCTCCATATTCCAATCTGCATCCCCAGCGCCAATGCCGCGCTGCTTCATCTCTTCCGCCACATGCGACTCCAGGGTCAGGCAAGCTTCCCTCAATTCGGCCCAGCCGGGCCGCAGGGAAGCCGTCTCTTCCAGCCAGGTGCCCATCGCCGCCGGCAAGCGTGCATACTCGCCGGCACGCAGCGCCGGAAGCAGCTGTTTATCCAAGGAACGGACAAGCCGGTAGCGCTCTTCCCGGTAAACCGCCGCTATGCCTTCGCCTCCGCAGTTGCGCCGTTCATCGCTGTACCAAGCCTGCTCCAGGACGCTCGCGGCTTCCCTATAGGCTTGCGGGAGCCAGCGGCTCCCGCTGAATACGCCGCTGATGCCCAGCTTCGCCGAAGTGCCCGCGGGAAGCTGCTGCAGCAGCATGGCCGCCCATTCTCTCGCCATATCCGCATGGCCGGACTCGGCGATGGACGCCAAGATCGCCTGCCGTCCTCCTTCGCACCCGATGATTCTCCGCTCCGTCCCCCAGACCGATGTCCACGCAAGCAGCCTCTCTTCCGCGATCTCCGGGAACGTGCGAAGCAGGAGCACCGCGTAATGTCCGTGGAACAGCGCCTGCTGATCCAGCCGGTCGCAGACCTCTTCGAACAGATGCTCCGGCATGGTTCGCTGATCCGTGCCTAACAGGAAACTGACCAGATCGTCCGACTCCAGCTTGCGCTCGTTCTGCTCGCCCTTCACCAGCCCGTCGACGTTCTCCAGCATGCGGAGCAGCTCCTTCATGTTGACCGGCTTAAGCAAATATTCCAGCGCTCCCTGCCGCATGGCGGTGCGGGCATATTCGAAATCGTTGTAACCGCTGAGCACGGCGAATTTGGTGCGGCAGGCCATCTGCTTGATATTCGCCATCAGCTGGAGCCCGTTCATTTGCGGCATTTTGATATCGGTAATGACCAGGTCGGGCTGGAGCTCATGCCATTGATCCAGCAGCTCCTGGCCGCTTGCAAACGTCCCCACGACCCGATATTGCTCGCCTGCGTCCCGTATCAGCTTGCCAAGCCCCAACCTGATCCGTTCTTCATCGTCCACCACGGCGATGTTAAGCATTTGCAAGTCCTCCTGTTCTCGGTTCTTCTATATGTTCCGCGGGAAAGGTAATCCGAACGGCAGTTCCTCGCCCTTCCTCGCTGTCTACGCTAAGGCCATAGGGTCTTCCGTATCGGAGCTGCAGCCGCTCGTGCACGTTTCGCAGCCCGACTCCCCGGCCGTCCGTTCCTTGGGGCTGCGTCTGATCCAGCATGCTGCGCAGCCTCGCAAGCGCTTCTGCCGACATCCCCAGCCCGTCATCCGTAACGGTAAACACATGATTCATGCCATCCATGGCATAGGTAATGGCCAGATGCAGCACGGTTTTGTTCTCGTCGAAGCCGTGATTGACGGCGTTCTCGATGATCGGCTGAAACAGCAGCTTCATTACCCGAATGGAATCAGCCCCCGGATCATCCGGCAGCGTCAGCACGAACCGCTCGCCGTACCGGTAATTCAGCAGCTCGATGTAGGCTTTGACATGCTCCCACTCGCGCTTCACCTCCACGACCTCGCTGCCGGCATGAATGCTGTAGCGCAGCTGCTGTCCCAGCAGCTGCACCATATCTCCCACCTCCTGATCGTTGTGAAGGACGGCCGTCATCCGGATCGTTTCCAGCGTATTGTAAATAAAATGCGGATTGATCTGGTGCTGAAGACGCTCCAGCTCCGCCTCCTTCTTGCGCTTCTCGATCGCGTAAATATCGTCGATGAGCTGTTTGATGCGTGCCATCATCCGGTTGAACGAGACCCCGATCAGCGAGGCTTCGTCCCGCCTTCGGACCGGGAACACCACATCCAGCTTGCCGGTCTGCACCTGCTTCATCAGATGGACGATGGACCGCAGCGGCCTTGTCAGCGCATAGATCAGAATCAATGAAATGATGAGGGCAAAGCTGGTAACGCCGACAGCCGCCGTGATCGTAATCTTCCGGGTCTTCAGCGCATCCTGCATCAGCTGCCGCTCCGGCACCGTAATCAGGATCAGCCAGCCGGTCTGCTCGGATTTCCGGTAAACGACAAGCTGCTCCTCCCCGTCGACCTGATGGCGAAAGCTTCCTTCGTTGCCGGTGGCCTGGGCAAGTGCCGCATTGTCCGTCATGCTGCGGGACAAGTATTTCTTCTCGCTGTCATAAATCACGGTCCCGTTGTCATCCAGGATGAAGGTGGTGCCGTGCGTCGTCTCCTCCAGGTCGGTGACGATGTTCTCGATCACGCCGATGTTGGCATCCACCACAATGGTGCCGATGGAATGGTACGATTTATCGATGATGTCGCGGACGACCGTGAACATGTACTGCTTGCTGCCGGCGGACACGGCGATCTCCTGCGTGCTGACCAGCACGGGCCGGCCGCCGGCCTCCGTCGCCAGCTTGCGCCAGTTGTCATAGTACTGCTGCAGATTCGAACGGTTGCCGCCGCTTTTGACCACGTAATAGGGGTTGCCGAAAAGGTCGAACAGGTACACATTGCTTGTGCCTTCTTTGATGTTGTTCATGAAATAGATGCTCCGCTCGACCTTGCGCGTAATCTGGAGTTTCAGCTCGCTCTCGTTCAGGCTTGCCGATTCCTTCGGCTGCCCTTCCGCCTGGTAATGCCGATTTGACATCTCGAGCCCGGACTGAATTTCATTTAGGTACGAAGGAATGATCGAAATTTTCATCATATCGGTCACGTAATCATCCAGCTTGCCCATCATTTTGCTCGACAGCTGGGACACGTAGGCGACCGTATTGTTCTCGATGGTGGCCGTATAACGCTCTGCCGCAAAATACGTGATGAGTCCGATCGGCAGGATAATCAGAAACAGAAAGACCACAAACAGCTTGCGGTCCAAGCGTCCGGCCGGCCGCTCCTTCCATAGACGGGTAATGTAGCCGCGCAGGTTCACGTCAGTCGACCTTCTTGGCATAAGCGGTGGATTCGCGGAGGATGAAGTCGCCGGCCAGCAGTATTTTTTCCAGCGGGCTGTCCGGCTGCTCCACCCGTCTCGCCAGCATCTCCACCGCCCTGCGTCCGAACGCCTCCTTGTTGACGTGGATGGTGCTCAGTGACGGAGCCGCATAAGCGGCATCCTCAATATTGTCAAAGCCGGTAACCGAGCAGTCTGCCGGCACCTTGGCGCCCAGCTTGCCGAGCACCGTCATGATACAGATGGCAATGGAGTCGTTCGCGCACACAAAGGCGGTTGGCAGTTCCTCCATCCGGCTTAGTATCGTCTCGAGCGACTCCGTCATCTCGGAGCGGTTATCTCCTTCGAAGCTGAGGAGCTCCTCGTTCTGATCCAGCGGGATCCCCTGCTCGCCGAGGACGGAACGATAGCCTTGATAACGATCGGCGAAGCTGCGCGAGAACCGGACGTTCCCCACGAACTGAAGCCTTCGATGCCCGCACCCGATCAAATAATTGGTCACCCGTCTCATGCACTCCACATTGTTCATGAACAGGGCATCCGACGGAATCAGCGGATCCTCATGATCGATCAAAACGAAGGGAATATCCAGGCTGCGGATTTCGAGCAGCAGCTGCGAGGAGATGAATCCGACGCCGATGATGCCTCTTACCCCGCTCGGATTAATCAAATTCGCGAAGCTGTCCTTGAATTGATCGGTCACGATGACCATCCCCGTGTCCCTTGCCTCCAGCTCATTCGTGATGCCGTCGATAATCCGCCCCCAATACAGGGAATCCCGCGTTTGGTAGCGGACATTCGGCACAAGCACGATGACGGTCTCCTTAGCGGCTTGGCTGCCGTCGGGGTTGGCTTCGTTCTTCTTGCCTCCTGCCTTCGGCGACTTGTTGGCAAAATAACCGAGCTGGGTCGCGACGTTCACGATTTTCTCCCGGGTCTCGAGACTGACGCCGGATTTTCCTGAAAGCGCTTTAGAAACAGCGAACTTCGAAAGGCCGAGATGATCGGCAATTTGCTGCATCGTGACTTTTCCTGCCATAACCTGTACACATCCTTTAAGGTAATCGATAAGTTATTAGTTAATTGTTATCATAACATCTCATTTATTAGGTAAACAATTAAAACTTTTGAAAGCAGATATAGCGCAGATAAAAAGCCCGTTTCAACCAGAAACGGGCTCTCTCACGATTGTAGCTTATGAATGTTTCATTACGCGTTTCGTTACGCTGTTTGCACGCTAAGTGTCTACCCTGTTAACGGTTCTATCGCCTTGCTGCTGCAGCCATATCGCCGATCACTTGTCTTAGCACAGGCTCTAGCCGGTCCGCCATCAGCTTGAAGCCGAGGTCCGTCGGATGAACCCCGTCAACGGTCGTTTCCCCGGGATCGTCGCCTAACCAATCCGATCCATCCACAAACGTTAGGTTAGGGTCTCCGGCCTCTGTCAGCTCCCGAATGAGCTCCATCTGAAACTTTTTCCGTTCAAGCCGTCCTTCGCGAAACTCCGGCATGAACGACTCGGCTCCATGAGGGATGCGGGATACCAGGATGATGGGAACCTCGGGATGGAACTTCCGGTAGATCTCGATATACCGCGGCAAGGTCTGCCGATAAGCTTCGGTCCCTCCGCAATTCGCCTCATAATCAATCACCAGACAGGCCGGCTCCGAGATTTGGGCGGCCAGTTCGGCAAGCTCCGGCTCTCCCTTGCCGTTCCCCGAGAAGCCCAGGTTGATAAACTCCAGATGGAGCCTGCGGCTTAAGATATTCGTGTACGACATGCCGGGCCGCGACGCGCATCCGCCTTGCGTGATGGAGGTTCCGTATATCACCACTCTCGCGCTGGAATCATAGGGGTCCGGCGCGAGGACCTCGGCTCCCGGCTCCGTTCCGATCCAAATCTCCTCAACGCCCTGGTATAAAGGCATGTTGAGCAGGAACGAGCGTGCTTTGCGGTCCTCGACAGTGAAAAGGCTGCTCTCATACTCTGCCTGACCTGGCTGGAAACGGGCGGTTCCTGCATGTTTCCACTCGCCCGGGCCGCCGATATACGCATCCACTCCGCACTCCCCGGTGGAGGGCATATGGTACATGCCGGATCCTGCCGTCAACCGCACGCGGACGGATACGTTCCGCGAATCCGTTCGGAAGCGGATTTGACCGCCCGATGTGCAGTTCGCAAGCGTATCCACCTCCGGTCGGACGGGGACCTCAGGTACGGCGGGCAGCCTGCGATAGATGCGTTCGGTGTCGAACCAGGCAAAGCCGGATACTCGGAATGGCTCTTCCAATGGGGATAACCATATTAGTTCGTCCGCCTTGGCGTTATCGATCTTCATGTTCTGATCTAACTGAAACGGAGACACCTTCTCAGGTTCAGGGCTATTGTTCTGCACCATGTATCGCCTCCCTATGTAAGCTCGAATTGAAGTACATTGCCTTAGAACGGCTTATCTGTCCCACGCGGTGGCAACCTCTTCCTTCAGTTCCTTCAGCAGCTCTTCCTTGTCATCCCGGTAAAACATGTTATAGGTGTCGAACGGGATCATCCGCCCGTCGGGATGCATGATATGCACGCAGGATTTCTTGACGGACCGGACATCGAAGTTATGGGCATCCAGGAACTGCATGATAATGACCCGGAAGACGTTGTCGTACGTAATCTGCTCCGGCACGGCGGCCAGCGGCAGGCAGCAGAGCAGGCTCTTCAGGGAAAGCGCCGAGGATTGCGGCGAGTGGCCCGTCGACAGCAGCTCAAACATTTTGCCCCGGATAACCGGGTCCTGTTCGAATACAATCGTGTTGCTGTCGCCTTCAAGCAGGATTTCCGGGTCGATCATCCGCGTCAGCGGCAGCACTTCCCCGCCCAGCTTCAACGCATAACCCATGGCGAGGCAATCCGGGTGGCAGGGCACCGGCAGAATGTCCGCATCCGTAAACACCTCGGACTGGTCGATGATCATCCGCCGGACTTCGCTTACGGTCAGGCGATCGGTTGCCGGATCATACCCCTCCAGCCGTCCCGCCGCCTGAATCGGCTGAATGGTGACGCCGCGCACCGCCTTTTGCTGAAGCCCGTACTGAATGATGTCGCCGATTTCGCCGTCATTGAGCCCTTTCTTCAGCGTGACGACCAGCGTTGTGGAGATGTTGAATTCATTCAGGTGCTCGATGGCCTGCCGGCGGATGCGCCGCAGGTCCGCCCCTCTCAGCTCCTTCAGCACATGTTCCTCAAAGCTGTCGAACTGCAGGTAAATCTCGAAGCCGGGCATATACTCGGCCAGCCTCCGCGCAAAATCGCGGTCCTGAGCGATGCGGATGCCGTTCGTGTTCACCATGATATGCTTGATGGGACGGCTTTTGCACATATCCAAAATGTCGAAGAAATCCGGGTGCGTCGTCGGCTCGCCGCCGCTGATCTGCACGATGTCGGGCTCCCCCTCGTTCTCCACGATCCGGTCGAGCATGAATTCGATCTGTGCCAGCGACCGGTAGGAGGTGCGGTGCGGCGACGATTCGGCGAAGCAGATCGGGCACTGCAGATTGCAGTGATCCGTAATCTCCAGCAGCGTGAGGCAGCTGTGCTGCTCATGGTCCGGACACAGTCCGCAGTCGTAAGGGCAGCCGTAACGGATCGGCGTATTCCAGACGAGCGGCATTTCGGACGGCTTGATGAACTTTCGCGTCTGATGGTAATACTCGGCCTCGGTTGCGATCAGCACTTTTTCCGGACCGTGCACGAGGCATCTTTTGAGCATATACACCATGCCGTTCTCCTCGATGATCTTGGCTTCCACTTTGCGATAACAGGTCGTGCATATGCTGTTCGTCAGTTCATGATACAGATAAGGCCGGTTTTTTGGCATAATCAAAACTCCTTTGGTCAGCTTGGAAGACGGGAATCCGGCGTGAAGCGGCGAACCCGGTTTCTGCCGCCGATCAGCCATGCGTAATAGATGAGGCCCGCGATGCAGGCCAGCTGGATATTGTTCAATCCCAGGTAAGGATGCGGCGTCGGCTTGATCCATTCGATCGCCAGGCGGAACAGCAGATACCCGGCCATGAACCATTGGAACATCCGCCCGGACACATAGCCCTCGCGAGTCGATCTGCCGCGGCTTTGGCGGTACAGCGGCACCAACAGCAGGGCCAGCACGATCAGGAAGAGGATCTCATACAGCTGAGTCGGGTGGCGATAGATTCCGTCGCCGAAATCCACGCCCGTGAACCAGGTTGTCGGCGTGCCATAGGTGTGGTCGTCGAGGCCGGTCAGAAAACAGCCGATTCTCCCAAGACCCAGGCCCAGCATCAGCGGGTACACAAAATCATCGCCCGTGGAATGCTTCCAGCCTACCCAGCGTTTTGTCAGCTCAACGCCGATCAATCCGCCGAGAAGACCGCCGACAATCGTCTTGCCACCCCAGAGGAGATGGAATTGGCGCAGCTGTTCCCAAGTGGCCGCCGGATCCTCAAACCAGTACAGCAGCTTGGCCCCGATGGCAGCCCCGGCGATGATGCCCGCCAGCAGCTGCAGGCTCATCAGCTTTGTCATGCCGCTCGGCCGGCGGGTCCATAAATACACCCGAAATCCGATAAAGTAGGCCAGCGATTCAAATAACACATGCGGATGAATCCGCCAGGAGCCCAGGTACAAATAAACAGGAAATTCCATCCGCCCACTCCTTGAATGAAAACTTGAGTTGAAAATAAGACCTTGTTCGAGTTCGAAACGCGTTCTTTAATAGGAAAACAGGATCGTTCCGCAAATCGCGAGCAGCAGCAGCGTAAGCCCGCCCAAGATGGCTAGTATGGAGACGATCACGGTCACCCATATGTTCCTGGATCGTCCGGGCATGCCGGGAGCGGGGGGCATTTCGCCGCAGCGGTAGCGGCAGCGGCCCGTCTCCGGAATATGGCATTCGTCGCACACCGGCTTCCCGCAGCGCGTGCACTGGGCGACGGCTGCCCTTTCGGAATGGTTCATGCAGCGGTAAAATTCCATCGAATCACCTCATTTGGCATTTAACCCTTATATTGCCTATTGTAAACGCTAACGGAGAATTAGACCACCACCTGCAACCGACAGATGGTCCTGGAGTGAATATTCATTAGACGTCATAAGATGCCGCCGTTTCCAATCGGAATCGCGGAAATAAAAAAAGGCAAGCCCTCTGACTCATTAAAAGCCAGCGCTTGCCTTTCCATTCTTGTGGTTCGATGGGTCAGCTCGTGGGTCCATCCTGCCAAACATTAAACTTGTTGCCGTCGGGATCCTTGAATTTGAACTGCAATCCGCAGGAACCGTGATCTACCAGCGGCTCGACCTGTGCTCCATTTTCCCGCAGCCGCTTATGCAGCTCCGTAATATTCTCGACCTCGAAGGTTAACGAGAACATCTCATAATTCTCCCCTTCCCATTGGTTGGTTATGAAGTTGGCTGTTCGGTTATCCAGTGTTTCCAGCAGGAATAACCACTGTCCGTCCCCTAAGATCAAGATGGCGCCTGTATCGTCGCATTTTCTCACCGTAAGGCCAAATAGCTCCGAGTACCATTTTACCGCTAGCGGAAGATTCCTTACCGGGAGATAATTGCAATGAACCTTCTTTAGCAACGGCTTGTTCAAGGATTGGAGCTTGGGTGCTTCGTTTAATGGGTTGTCTATCGTCATTCGATTCACCTCTTTCATCAGGACAGATCCTCCCACCTTGCCCACATCTCCTGCGGATTCAGCTCGTACACCCCGTTGTCCCGGAA
The DNA here is from genome assembly GCF_900109305.1 of Paenibacillus sp. cl141a. NCBI lineage: Bacteria > Bacillati > Bacillota > Bacilli > Caryophanales > Paenibacillaceae > Paenibacillus > Paenibacillus sp. cl141a. The sequence continues at coordinate 225,331 of NZ_FNZO01000010.1, read as the reverse complement.
CATGAAGTGATGCATGATAAACTCCCTGCGGATCGTTGCAAAGTCCTCGTGATACTCTTTGATAAACTCGTTCATTTCCTTCTCGCTGTACTTCCGCCCCTTCTCCAACCGGGATACCATATGCGTAAGCACGATAAGTTTCTTCTTCAGCTGGGCAGGGATGCTTTTCAGTTTCCCGTCGGAAGTGAAGAAGTTCTTGATTACGGAATCCCTCGTCCGCCGTGCCTCTTCCTGCAAGTGTTCCGGACCGCCCTCGGACCGGACTCTTTGGTAAATCAGATTCTCCGTCGCTGTCGCACTGTTCTTAATAAAATAATCGTTCAGCGAAAAAAAGATCGTGTTCTTGTCCCTGCGTTCGTTGATGAGGCTCGCTTCCCGCAGCTTTGCCGCGTGGTGCGTAATCGTAGCCGGCGTGACGCCGATCTTCTCGGCCAGAAGCTGGCCGTTCATTTCGCCTTCCGCAAGCAGGATGAGCATCTTGATTCGGGTCGGGTCTGCGAGCGCCTTGTGATAACTGACCACCTTATCCAATTGCATGGTTATCGACTCAACTCCTTATATAAATTTAACATTCATCTAATTTATGATTTGTTAAATCAGATATTAAACCATCCGGATTACAAAGTAAACCTCTCTTGAAGAATGAAGGCTCTGGCACCATAAAAAACCCGCCCTTCTTCATGAAGGAACGGGTTTTTCGGATGTTGCGGCTCCACGTACGGAACACGGTTGCTCTGTTGCTGTCGACCTAGATATCAGCTAAGCCGCTTCTTACACTACCGCTGCGTCCACTCTGGACTGATCGGCATTCTGGCATCTTTTGCATACCTTCAGCGCCGTGCCGTCCGATTTGTTGGCGACGTAGAGAAGTTTGATGCGCGACGTGCTGCATACCGGGCATGTGCCGCGGCCGCGCGATGGCATGTTCCATAGTGCGCGGCCCCGTTTTGTTTTGGCCATCTTCATATCCCCTTTATTTCATAATCTCGAATGTTGTTGCGAACCCATGCACGCCGCTTGCCTCCGCCGCGATTATTCTTTGTTATACGAAGCTCAGTCCTTAGGATGGACAAGCCGGATATCCGTGCAACTCCATTATAGGGGACGGGCCGTCGCCAAATATAGGGAATAAATGCTTATGAAGTCTTTTTTACATACGCCTTCTTTCGTGGCTATGAATTCCATACCCGCTGGATCTCCGGTACATCTGAACGGAAGCTGAGCTTATACACGTCGGGATTGGAGAAAGCCTCCCACTCGTTGAAGCCGATCTGATTATCGTAATACTTCAGCAGAAGCGAGATCAGATTGCCATGGGATACGATAACGGCATTTCGGCTTGAACTCCGGAGGACCTCATGAACTACGCTTACCGCACGATGCATGGCTGTACGACTCGACTCTCCACCTTCAAGGCACAAGTCCAGATCCTCATAGGTTCTGCGCAGCATCTCCCGCCATTCAGGAGCATTTCGACCCGACAGTATTCGCTCGGTCAACCTCGCATCCAACACAACGGCCACGCCTATGCGATCAGCCAAAGGTGTAATGGTGTCGTGAGCTCTGCGATAAGAACTTGAAACAATACGGTCAATCCCTTTGTCGTGCAGAAATTCAGCAAGTTCAAGCGATTGCTGAAGCCCCTGCTCGGTTAACGGAGCATCCGCTGCTTGTCCCTCCGCTTGGCAATGGCGTACGATGTATATTTTTTTCATAGGATCGGCACCTCCCTATAATCCAATATTGCGCTTGAGCCCTTGATAGCTTCCTGACTCCGGAAATCCGCGCTGAACGATCGTCATAAACTTCTCGGAAAACCCGTGGTTTGCTAAATCTGCGATCGGGACCATGACCACATCGCCGATAGGATTGAGATCGAACTCATTCGTCGGGAGGCGGATTTCCCCCTCCAAGCGTTCCAGCAAGAACGTAATATGCAAGAGGGATGGCGATGAATCCGGCTTATCGCATAAATACAGAAGCTTCGTCACTTTTGTAATAAGTCCGGTCTCCTCTTCCATTTCCCGAATCATGGCTTCCTCCAGCGTTTCCCCTTGCTCTACCCTTCCTCCGGGAAGCGACCAGCCGCGTTCTGACGAAACGCTCTGTTTGACCAGCAGAATCCGTTCTTCTTCGATCAAAATCCCGGTGACTCGAACCTGCAATAGGCTGCTCATACCCTTCCCCCGTTTCTTAGGACTTTTCTTTTCGAAAACCATGCTTATTTGAGCTTCCTTCGCGCCTCCTCCGCCCGCCGCACGCTTTCCATCGTCCACGGCGGCGTCTGGGGATGATCCCTAATTTCCGACAGCGTCATCCACTGCACCGAATCGACCTCGTCCGGGCTTTTGCAATACGGCGTTCCTCCATCATACTCGCACAAGAACACCATATTGATGACAGGACGTCCATCGCCCGTGACAAATGAAGAGCTGTAGACATACGTAATTCTTTCCTTCACCTCGACCCCAACTTCTTCGTAAAGCTCCCGCTTTACCGTGCGCTCCAGAATATCCAGCGTGCTGCCTTCCTTGTCGACTTTGCCTCCCACGAACGAAAGCGTTCCGCCGGCGTTCTCTTCCTTCAAGCTGCGCGTTATCATCAGCCACTGCCCGTCCTTATGCACGGCTCCTTCCACGTTGACGATAAACATGTCCTCCCTCCTCCAACAGCCTATTTTCCGCTTGATACGATCTTACCATTGACTCTCCCCTTACAGAAGACCTCACAATAGGCTCTACATTGATTCTGTAAGGAGGAATATACTATGCCAAGCTCCATCCGTTTGCTCCGCAACGGCTTCGTCCGAGCGATCCTGATATCGAATGTGTGCTCCCAGCTCGGAATATGGATCCGGAACTTTGCCGTTCTGCTCTTTGTCATGGATAGGACAGGCGGAGATGCCTTTGCCGTCTCCATGATTTCCGTCGCTGAATATGGACCGATTTTTCTGTTCTCATTCATGGGGGGCGTATTTGCCGACCGTTGGCGTCCCAAGGCAACCATCGTCTGGTGCGAGATGCTCAGTGCCTGCTCCGTCTTTATCGTGTTTCTGATGCTGGAATCCGGCTCTTGGGAGGCCGTATTCTTCGCGGCCTTATGCTCTTCCATCCTGTCGCAGTTCGCCCAGCCTTCCGGCATGAAGCTGTTTAAAATCCATGTGCGGGACGAGGATGCCTCGATCGGAATGTCCCTACTGCAAACCCTGTTTTCGATCTTCATGATGCTCGGTCCGGTGCTGGGCACATGGGTGTATCAGCAGTGGGGGGCTCAGATTGCCCTCTTGTTAACGAGCGTCTTCTTCCTGTTATCTGCCTTCGCGATGCTATTTGTGCCTAAAGACCGGGAAGCAACCACCCATCCAACAGCGGCAGCTCGCTCCATTATGCGCGATATGGCCGATGGCATTCGTTATGTCCTATTCAAAAGAGAATTGCTGCTGCTTAGCCTCTGCTTCATGGTTGTCGGTCTTGGCGTCGGACTGATTTCACCGCTCGGCGTGTTCCTGGTCACCGAACGTCTCGGCTTGTCCGCCCAGCATTTGCAGTGGATCACCATCCCTTACGGATTAGGCGAAATTCTGGGTGGAATCGTCACGTTTATGCTCGCATCCCGAATTGCCCCCGGGCGGCTGCTTATGATGGGGTTGATCGTGAACGGCGCAGGCATTCTCATGCTAGGTCTGTCGACGGTCCTCTGGCTGACCATGCTCTCGCAATTCATCATCGCGCTCCTGCAGCCGGCGATTTTTATCGGAAACCACGCCTTGGTCATGCAGCAAACGGAACAAGCCTACATCGGACGGGTCACCGGCATCCGTACGCCGCTGATGACAGGAGCGATGCTGATCACGATGGGGTGCTCGGGTGTCTTGAAAAACGAGCTCTCCTTAACCCTCGTTTATGAATGGGCGGGCGTATGTTTTTTACTTGGCTTCTTGATGATTCTTCCGCTCCTTCGCCATGGGAATCACCCCATGCCTGAACGTAGTGAATCATTAATACAGTGGCACCTCAATCCTCATCTTCTTCTTCCTCCTCAGGCTTTAAGATCCTTCCCGATTTCGCGGAAATAACCATTCCAAACCGCCTATTGTCGGATGCCAGAAATAAATCCTTTATTTCATTTTTGCATCACAGAAACTTCCTGCGGCTATTCGATTGTGAATCGTCCCCCAGTTGCACATCGATTCCAGCACGGGCAGCAGCGTGATTCCATATTCGCTCAGAGCATATTCGACTTTTGGCGGAACCGAGGGGTGTATGGTCCGAACGACGAGCCCGTCACTCTCCAATTCGCGCAGATGCTGGGCCAGCATCTTCTGCGTTACCTCGGGTATGTCCTTTTCCAAATCGCTGAAGCGTTTGGTGGATTCCATCAGATGCCATAGGATCAGAGGCTTCCACTTCCCGCCTAGTACATGCATGACCGTTTCAATGGGACATTCGCTAACGAAAGCCCTAGCAGATGTTTTCATACAGCCCTCCTCTATGGCTTACTTTAAAGTAAGCTCCTTACTCGAAAGTGCGTTCTTATCAAGATTCTATGGCGCATGTTAGTCTAAAGTCAATGCAAACCGGAGCATGACAGGATACGTTATACCGCAGCTTGGAAGCTATCGAAAATAATAGGAGGGCTATGTTATGAATTCATATGGTTCCAGCAACTCTTGGACATCGCAGAATTGGGGTCCGCGTTCTTATTCCTACTGGTTGGTCGCTTCACTTTCGCTGTTTATGCTGTTTCTAGGAACCAATACGTTTATTCAGCCGGAGGCTGCCATTCAAGGCTTTGGTTTGACTCTTTTCCACCCATCGGATACAGCCATCATCTACATCAAGGCCAATCGCGATTTATATATCGGTCTGATCATTGGGGCACTATTGTTATTGCGCATGCGCAGAGTGCTCATCGTCCTGTCCATCCTCAGCATCGAGATGCCTATTATAGATGCCATATTAGTTCTGCGTAGTGACGGGGCAGCTCCGGCCAGCGCGTGGATTCATATCGGCACTGTGGGTTATATCCTCGTGGTGACATGGATCCTGTTCCGTGAGGAACGATCCGCTCAACGAACGCAAAAGAACTCGGCAAATATCAATACCATGATGAAGTAATATTTTTTCCGGCTTATTCGTTCATATGGCGTCTGCGATGTGGTACAGTACATCAAGATGAATTAGGCTGTTATCCGAAGGAGGCGTCTATGAGCTATCACGGATCCGATTTTTACGACAACGACAAGAATTTCGAGAAATACATGGAACGGCGGCAGTGGCAGGAGAATGCCAACGATACGTTGGAGAAGCCCGTCATCCGGCAGCTGCTGGGGGATATCGCGGGCCTTCATGTATTGGACCTGGGGTGCGGGGATGCCGGCTTCGGCGTGGAACTGCTTCAAGAGGGGTGTGCCTCCTATACCGGAATCGAGGGCTCCCGCAACATGGTGGAGGCCGCTTCGAGCAACCTGGCCGATTACAAGAACGGAACCGTTCAACACATGAGGATGGAAGATTACGCGTATTCGCGCGACACCTATGATGTAGTGCTCTCCAGGCTTGCCCTTCACTATCTGCAGGATATCGGGGGTATCTTTCGAAGCGTTCACCAGACCTTGAAGCCAGGCGGAAGGTTCGTCTTCTCGGTCGAGCATCCCGTCATTACCTCCACGCTGCAGCCGTCCGGCACCAGAACGAATTGGGTGGTGGACAACTACTTCATCCAAGGCTACCGGGAGCAGCAATGGCTCGGCGGCACCGTTCATAAGTACCATCGAACCGTCGAGGATTACTTCCGGGCGATGCAGGAAGCCGGCTTTATCGTGGAGCGCTTGAGAGAGTCCCATCCTATGCGAGAGTATTTTGTCAACGAGGAAACCTATGAGCGCAGGCGCAGAATTCCGTTGTTTCTGTTTCTTGCGGGAAGAAAGAGCGAGTAGCTCACTAGCGGCATCAAGAAAAAAAGCACCCTTCCACTTCACAAGTGAAAAAGGGTGCTTTTTATGTTTAATGGGTTCGTCGGAAACGGCTGCATAATTCATGCGCATGGTGCGTGGTTTAGGGCATGCATGAATGGCTGTTGACCATGGTAAGAAGTCATCCCCCAATCGCCGCTTCCACTTATGAAGGTCTGCCGGCTCTGCTTCCCTTGTTGAATCCGCCGGACTTGCGTTTCCGGGCCTGGCCGTTGTTAGGTTTCGAAGCTGCTTCCGAGCTCAGCTTGCGTGCCATCTCTGAATATGGATTCGTGACGGCTTCCGTCATGGGCTTACGCGCCGAGTTCGTCTTGGATTGGCGGGGTGCACCCGTCTTCGGGTTGCGTGCCGCGTCGGCCTTTGGTTTGCGGGTCGCATCCGCCTTCGGTTTAGCAGGTCTCGATGCAGCTGACTTGCTTTTGCCGGGCTTGGACGAGCCGGATTTTGGCGTTGGGTCCACCTTGGCGGCTCTTAACGCCCCGGACATCGGGAAGTCATGGTCCTTCACTTCCGGAATGGACTTTCCGATTAGCTTCTCGATATCCCGAAGAAAAGGAACCTCGTCCACTTCGCAGAACGATATCGCCGTCCCGCTCAGTCCCGCGCGCCCCGTGCGCCCAATCCGGTGCACATACGTTTCCGGAATGTTCGGGAGGTTGAAGTTAATGACATGCGACAGCTCGTCGATGTCGATCCCCCGCGCGGCAATATCCGTTGCCACCAGGACGCGGGTCGCCCCGCTTTTGAAATTGTTGAGCGCCGTCTGGCGGCTGGTTTGCGATTTGTCGCCGTGAATGGCCTGAGCCGTAATATTCACCTTGTTCAGACCGCGCGCAACCCGGTCAGCTCCCCGCTTCGTACGGGTAAAGACCAATGCCGACACGATAGACGGGTCCTTCATCAGCTCATTCAATTGCTGCTGCTTATTCCCGGTTTCCAGCAGGTACACCGATTGCTCGATCCGTTCGGCCGTAGAGGAGACCGGCGTGATCTCGACTTTTACGGGATTGTGCAGCAAGGTTTGGACAAGCTGGGTGATTTCCGCAGGCATCGTGGCCGAGAAGAACAGCGTTTGTTTTTTGCTCGGCATTTTGGCGATGATTCGCTTCACGTCATGGATGAAGCCCATATCAAGCATCCGGTCAGCCTCATCCAGCACCAAAATCTCCACATGCTGCAAATCGACGTGCTTCTGATTCATGAGGTCCAGGAGCCTGCCTGGGGTCGCAATCAGGATGTCCGCTCCCTGCTGAAGCGCGCGTTCCTGCGTCTTCTGCGAAACGCCGCCAACAATGGCCGTCGAACGCAGCTTGGTGAACTGGCTGTAAGCTTTGACGTTATCCGAAATTTGCAGGGCAAGCTCCCGCGTCGGCGACAACACCAATGCGCGAATGCGGCGCCCCATGCCCGGTTTAGGGGGTTGCTGATTCAACAGCTGGATCATCGGCACCGAAAAAGCGGCGGTCTTCCCCGTTCCGGTCTGGGCACAGCCCAGTAAATCTCTGCCGGCCAGCACAGCCGGGATCGCCTGAGCCTGAATCGGCGTCGGCGCTTTGTAATTCTCCTTGGCCAAAGCCTTGAGAATGACAGGGGATATATTTAAATCTTCAAATGTCATGGGATCTCCTTTATGGTGAATATCTATATTGACGTCATAACATATAACGATACCACAGATCGGCATAAAAAAAGAAGCGGAATTTTCCTCCGCCTCCGTTTTAAGCCCCAAACCGCTGCCGATATCCGCATTTTCTGCATAATTCCTCAACCGCTTCCCGGCGCGAAAATCCGTCCAGGAGGTTGTTTGCCCGCTCCCCATCCACGATGTCCGAGAAGGACTTCTGATGAAGGTTGCCCAAGTTAATGACCCCTTCCCCGTCCAGACAGCAAGGCACGACCGTCCCGTCTACAAGAATGGCCGCCTGACTGCGCAGCGCGTGGCAGAAGCCCTTGCCGTCATCCTCCGGGGCCGACAGGCTCGGCCACTGGAACTCATAATCCTGGTTCAGGTAGACGCGTTCGGCTACCCTTACGCCACCGCCGGGTTCAACCTTTTCCTCGATGCGGTAGTCCAGATTGAATTCCTGCTCCAACATTTCAAGCGTCTGGCGGTTTCGGTTCTTCTCCAGGTTCGTCTGGTTGTCCTGCGTTAGGTTCCACAGACGGAACGAGAAGATGACCTTATGTTCCTCCGCATCCCGCACAAAAGAGAGGATGTCCCGCAAATATCCTTCACGGTCCGTGGAGCCGACATGTCCGTCAAAGCTGTGGAGCGAGAAGTTCATCTGTCTCAACGCCGGCTTGCCCAGCAGCTTATGCCGGTTCTTCGCGATCAACGTGCCGTTGGTCGTGATGTTGACCTTGAACCCCTTCTCATGGCTGATATCCAGCAGCTCGTCGATCTTCGGATGAAGCAGCGGCTCTCCCTTCACATGCAGATAAATGTAACTCGTATGCGGCTTGATCTCATCCAATCTTCTCGCAAAGTCCTCCACTTTAATGAAATTGGCTTTACGCTCCGTCGGCGGGCAGAACGTGCAGGCCAAATTACAAATGCTCGTGATTTCTATGTAAACTTTCTTAAACGTCTTCAAGATGTTATCCCCAATCCCATGTCTATGATCGTATGACGATTTGCCAGCTTGCTCGCTTGCCAATCCTTCACATCGTACCATAGGCTGGCATTTACAGCTACAGCTATAAATGCGATCTGATGCCATTCTATATAAAGTGAAAGAAGAGGGAGAACCCTCTTCTTTCGTTTTTGCTCTAAATAATGTTCATCCCTCATGTTTGAATGCGTCATTCAGCAGCATCGATCACTCTCAGCAAGTTCTTCAAGCGTCATGGATCTTATCGTAATGGAAGTACTCGGGGAGTCTCGTTTGGATAAGACTTATATCCCTGGTCGACAGGACGAGCTTCTGATGAAGGAGCTACAACTGGGTTTCCTTCACTCTCAACAATCGCCTCCGAAGGGGCAGCTTCCGTTGAAGGAGCTACCACATTGCTTCCTTCATTCTTAACTTCAGCCACAGGACGAGCTTCTGTTGGATAAGCAACAACATCGTTTCCTTCAGCGACAGCCACTAGACGAGCTTCTTCTGGGGAAGCTGAAACATCGTTTCCTTCATTCTTAGCGATAGCTGCAGGACGAGCTTCTTTGGGATAATCTACAACATGGTTTCCTTCATTCTCAATTACGGCTTCAGAAGGTGCCGCTTTAGGGGCCGCTTCCCTTGGTTTAGCTTCCGGCTGGCTTTCCTCATTGCCAACGACTTTGGGCGAATTGCCAGACGCCCATGCCGCTGCGGATGTGCTAATTACACCCACTAAAAACAACGCTGTTATTGTGAGATACACTGTTTTCTTTTTAGGCTTCTTTACATTCAGCATCATCATCAATCTCCTTTTCAATTGTTTGCCGTCACCGGATAAGGAGGCAATAAATTGCACGGGTAAATTCCTTGACCCTGTCATGACGCTTAAAATCGTCTCCCCATAGCGTTTCCGCTCAGCATAGGACATCTCTTTCACGACTTCTTCATCGCAAGACAGCTCGCTCCATATATGAAGGTCCTTGCGAAGAATGTGCACTAAAGGGTTAAACCAATGCAGGGCGCTTGCCCCGAGCGTGAACGCTTTGACCCATAAATCTTTCCGTTTCAGATGGATCAACTCATGACGGATTACCATGTCCATGTTAACGGTATTCTCTATAGGGAGATAAATGGTAGGTTTCCACAGGCCGACAAGAACAGGGCTCCGAATGATGGAGCTGTAGGCAAGCCCGACGCTGCTTCTCACACCAAGGGCTTCCTTGATGAAGGCAAGCTGTTTCGCTGCTTCGCTGCTTATCGGAACGGTGACACGCGAATGTTCTAGTTTCTTTAAAAATCTGCGATAACAATACATCTGCCATGCAGCAAAAGCTATAGCGCCGAGTGCCCATAAGACAATAAGGGGAAGGGCTACGTTTGCTGATATGGTCTTTGCCGGGATGAGCGGCTCCAAACCAATCCCTGAATATGGACCGGGCAGCGCATGTTGCACAGTTGAAGACAATTCGTTCACGCTGGGAACGGTTGCTGCGGCGTTAAATGTAAAAAGCGGCGAGATCCACTGAATACCAAGGACGACCGGTAAAAGATAAAAGACTACTGCCATTTTGCCAATTTCATAGCGCCACTTTGTAGGAAAGGCATTGACGAATACGATCCGCAGGACAAGAATGCAGGCTACAATGGCACTTCCAGCAACGGTAAGGGTTAACAGCAATTCAAGAATAGTATTCATAAGCACCCCCTACTTTTGCGAGAACCATTGCTTCAGCTCTGCAATATCTTCATCTGAAAGCTTTTCGCCGTCATACAAAGCCGAAATTAGGTTTTTAACCGAGCCTTGATATAATCCGTCCAGGACGTGCTGCGCTTCCATCAGCTTATAATCTTCAGGCGAAATGCGCGGCGTATATTTATTGGTCCGTCCATCCCTCGCAGCCGTAAGTGCCCCTTTGTCCACCAAACGCGACAGGAAGGTGGACATGGTCTGTGCCTTCCATTCTCTTCCTCTTTGTGCGAACAGTGCGAGCAATTCGGTGGATGTGACAGGCGGCGTACACTCCCAAATCACCTCCATTAACTCCATTTCAGTATCCGATAATTTTTGAATCTGGTTCACGGTGAACACCTCTTTACGTCGTTTATGCGTCCATAACGAACTAATTACTACACGATGTAGTAATTATAACCTACTACATCACGTAGTGATATGTCAAGCGAAGGGAAATGAAGTTTACTGCTGCATAGAACATATATGTAAAATGAAAGAACCGCGCAGGAGCGCGGTTCTTTGTCCAACCATACAGCTACAAATAATTTAGGGCCCACCGGATTCCCAAGCCCCTTATTTTACTCGTGTTAACGCCGTTTATTTGGAATCGTTGTCGTCATTTTCTGCAGCCTCGCCAGCTTTGTTACCCAATGCTGCGCCTGCGATACCACCGGCAATCGTTCCGATCGGACCCAGTATGGAGCCTACAGCAGCACCCACAACGCCGCCGCCCGCGGTTCCGATAGCTTCTCCAGCGTCAACGCCCATGTTGGTCGTGTCGCGGTCAGAATCAGCCTTATGATTACGATCGTTTTTATTAGCCATCCATCTCACCCCTTCGCAATTTGTGACAGGAACAGCTCCATCTTGCCGGACGTTGTTCCAAACCATATCTTGCCCTAACGGATCTAAAAGAATTCTGTAAAATATGCCGGTTCGGATTTCTTACTAATCGAAAATAGGTTGCGAATTTTAGACGATGTTTGCGGATTATGGGATTATGTAAACGGTACCAAGCTTGCTACAATGAACATGCAATTACGAAACGAGCTTTTGCTCAAGGGGGATTATTCATGAAAAAGCTGTCGATTTTACTGTTAACCTGCGTGCTCATTATAGGGGCGCTGAGCGGTTGTGCAAGCAGCGAGTCCGATTCGGGTTCGTCGAATAAGCTCGTGATCTACAGTCCGAACAGCGAGGAGATCATCAAAACCATCATTCCGATGTTCGAAAAGCAGACCGGGATCACGGTTGAGCTTGTAACGGCTGGCACCGGCGAAATTATTAAGCGCTTACAGTCCGAGAAGCAGAACCCGTACGCTGACGTGATGTTCGGCGGTTCCATGGCCGGCTTCCGCGAAAACGAAGCTTTATACGAGCCTTACGTATCGCCTGAAGACAAGAATTTAATGGAAGGACACCGCAATACGTCGGGCTTCGCCACCCCTTATATCTCGGATGGCAGCGTGCTGCTCGTGAACAAAAATCTGATCGGCGATATCAAAATCGAAGGTTACGCGGATTTGCTGAACCCGCAGCTTAAAGGGAAGATTGCTTCGGCCGACCCGGCAAGCTCCAGTTCCGCTTTCGCACAGTTAACGAACATGCTGAAAGCCATGGGCGGCGATTATGAGAGTGAGCAGGGCTGGAATTACGTCGGTCAACTGATCGAGAACCTGGACGGCAAAATCGCCAGCGGTTCCGGCGCCGTCCACAAAAGCGTGGCGGACGGCGAATACGTAGTGGGCCTTACTTACGAAGACCCTTCCAGCACCTATGTAAAGAACGGCGCACCGGTAGAAATCGTGTATCCGAAAGAAGGCGCCGTATTCCTGGATGCGGGGTCTGCCATCATCAAAGATGCGCCTCATATGGACAACGCCAAGAAATTCATCGACTTCATCCTGTCCCAAGAAGCGCAGGATGCGTTCGGCACGCAATTAACGAATCGCCCGCTTCGCCAAAATACCAAGCTTGGCGACCACATGAAGCCTTATGAAGAGATCCACATGATCGATGAAGACACGGACTACGTCAGTGCGCATAAATCCGAGATCGTTGAGCGTTATGTCGATTTGTTCACTAGCGTTAAATAAACTATAGAATCAGGTGACAACCATGAGCGTAACCATAACCATTCAAGACTTAATCAAAAAATACGGCGACACAACCGTCATTCCCGAGCTGTCCCTCGAGATCAAGAAGGGTGAATTCTTCACCCTTCTCGGGCCTTCCGGGTGCGGCAAGACGACACTGCTGCGCATGATTGCCGGCTTCAACAGCATTGAAGGCGGAACCATACATTTTAACGAGCGCGTCATTAACCAGGTGGAACCGGGCAAGCGGAATATCGGGATGGTCTTTCAGAGCTATGCGATCTTTCCTCATCTAACCGTCAAAGGAAACATCGCGTTCGGGCTGGAGAATCGGAAATTATCAAAGGCGGAGATTAACGCCAAGGTCGATGACATCCTCAAGGTCGTTCAGATCGAGCCCTATAAAGACCGCATGCCGAAGAACCTGTCCGGCGGCCAGCAGCAGCGCGTTGCGCTAGCCAGGGCCATCGTCATCCGGCCGGACGTCCTGCTGATGGATGAGCCTCTGTCCAATCTGGATGCCAAGCTTCGGGTCGACATGCGTAACGCGATTAAAGACATTCAGCGGGAAGTCGGGATTACGACCGTCTACGTCACGCATGATCAGGAGGAAGCCATGGCGGTTTCCGACCGCATCGCGGTCATGAAATCCGGCGTGATTCAGCATCTGGGAACGCCGCAGGAGATTTACCAGCGTCCTGCAAACGTATTCGTTGCAACCTTTATCGGTCGGACCAACATTCTTAAGGGCAGTATAACGAAATCCGCAGGCAGCTATGCCCTGGCATTCGGCTCCGGCTATTCGGAAGAGATGACGAACATCGAGGTGCCGAAGTCAGATGCCAAGGCTGATACGCTTAACGTTCAAATCTCGGTTCGGCCGGAAGAGTTCATTCTGACCGAGGACCAGACCGGCATGAAAGCAACGATCGTACACAGCGTATTTTTGGGGCAGAACACCCATTATTTTGTGGATTTGGCATCCGGTCAACGCGTGGAGATCACGCAGGAATCGAAAACGTCCCAGATCCTCGAGCCGGGTCAAGACATCTATCTCAAGGTGAAACAAGATAAAATTAATGTCTATGATGCGACCGGCGAACTGAACTATACAAGGGGCGCCCGGCTATGAGAGAGACGCGCAAACGATTTGATGTCTGGACCAACATTTCATTACTGATCTTTGTGTTCTATATTCTGTTTCTGGCCCTGCCCTTGTTTACGATGCTGTTCAAGAGTGTGTACAATGGCACGACAGGCGATTTTTCCCTTGCCTATTTCACGAAATTTTTCAGTAAGCCCTACTATTTAAATGCCCTGTTCAACAGCGTTAAGGTGACCGTCAGCGTAACCTTGCTTGCCGCGATTATCGCAACGCCGCTGGCTTATATCATGGCTACGGTGAAGATTAAAGGCAGCTCGGCCATACGCGTACTGATTCTGATCTCGTCGATGTCGGCTCCGTTCATTGGCGCTTACTCCTGGATCCTGCTGCTCGGAAGAAGCGGCGTCATTACGAAATTCGTCAGCAGCACATTCGGCGTCACGATGCCGGATATCTACGGATTTACGGGGATCTTAGTGGTCTTGACCTTGCAGATGGTCCCTCTGATTTTCATGTATGTATCAGGCGCACTCAAGAATATGGACCAATCGCTGATGGAAGCTGCCGAGAGCATGGGCTATACAGGCTTAGCCAAAATGCGCAAAGTGCTCCTCCCGCTCATTACGCCTACCTTGCTGGCGGGCGGACTGCTCGTCTTCATGCGCGCGCTTGCCGATTTTGGTACGCCGATGCTGATCGGCGAGGGATATAAGACCGTGCCCGTGCTGATCTTTAACGAGTTCATCAGTGAGGTCGGCGGCGATGACGGCTTTGCGGCGGCGATTAGCGTCATTGTCGTTCTGTTCGCCACCACGATATTCCTGCTGCAAAAATTCGTAGCCAATCGCAAATCCTTTACGATGAGCGCACTGCATCCGATCGAAGCCAAGAAGAAGAAGGGCATCGGCAATATCGCGGCTCATGCGGTTATCTATCTGTATACGTTGATCGCGCTGCTGCCGCAGCTCTATGTCATCTATACTTCGTTCCTGAAATCCAACGGCAGAATTTTCGTGGAAGGGTTCTCGCTCCAAAGCTACCGTGATGCCTTCAGTAATATTGGCGGCGTCATTCTGAACACGTTCTTCCTGGCTATCGTGTCGCTGGTCGTCATCATTCTGTTAGCGATACTGATTGCTTACGTAACCGTTCGAAGAAAGAATGCATTGACGAATACGCTGGATATCTTCACCATGTTCCCGTATATCGTTCCCGGCTCCATACTGGGGATCGCCCTATTGATCACGTTCAACAATAAACCGCTGGCGTTAAGCGGGACGGCCGTCATCATGATCATCTCGTTTGTCATCCGGCGCCTGCCCTATACGATACGATCCAGCGCAGCCATCCTGCATCAGATTAACGACGGGATCGAAGAAGCGGCGATCAGCCTGGGCGCCTCCCAGATGAAGACGTTCTTCAGGATTACGCTTCCGATGATGCTGGCAGGCGTCGTCTCCGGCGCGATCCTGAGCTGGATTACCATCATTACCGAATTAAGCACTTCGATCATTCTGTATACAGGCAAAACCAAGACCGTCACGGTCGCCATCTATACCGAGGTCATTCGCGGAAACTACGGCGTGGCGGCAGCACTCTCCACGATTCTTACCGTCATTACGGTCGTGTCGCTGCTCGTCTTCCTGAAGCTATCCGGACAAAAGGAAGTTTCCATGTAAATGTAATGTCATCATATCGTAGACCTACATCCAAGCCGGCGCCTGCAGCATGAAGGGCCGCTTGGATGTATTTGGATTATCTGCGCTTAACCGCGATTCAGTATAATAGGATCGAGGTTCTTATCGCAGATGGAGGGCAGCATGAAACCAACACCTTATCGTAATTTCAAGGAATCCACCCGTCATTTGTTTCGCGTCTATGCGATGATCCCCTTCTCCATCTTAATCATATTGTTCTTAGCGTTCACGATTATGAACGGCCGTTTGAACTTAACCCAAAAAACAACCGAAGCCGCCCAGTCCATCAGCCAGTCCATATCCGGCGTATATCGGCAGTATGAGGAGGAGATTCAGCGGATGGCCGAATCTCCCACCGTGATCAACTATGTAAGCTCCCATCTGGGCAGCGAACAAGTATATTCCGAGTTCTATGATTTCAACAACCGGCAGAAGATCAAGAGTATTTTTCATATCGTCAATACGAATGGCGTTTTCCTGGCCAGTTCCGCCCCGGCGGATGCGCTGTACTCCAATTTTGCCTTCGGCAACCTCATTCACCGGATTGAACAGCGGCCAGGCGACACGCTAACCGAAATGAACAGCTTCCGCTATTCGCATGACCGCGATACGAGCTACACGTTCGGCAAAGCCATCGTGAAGGACCGGCAGACGATAGGCTATATCATCTATCAGCTGTACGAATCGGACATCCAGAAGGTGATTTTCGAGCAAAATAATGAAATCGCCCTGATCACCGATGAACACAACACCATTATTGCCACGACCAGCAATGTGACCAAAGGCGTGCTCAACAAATTCAACCCCAAGGTGGATAACAAGGGACATGTTCTGCTGAACGGGGGCAAGTACTACAAATATTCCAAACGAATTCCTGGCACGCCGATTCAAGTCATTACGCTGAATTCCTACAAATCGGAGCAGTACACCTATTATACGGTTTCTTTCTTTGTCCTTGCGGCCAGCCTGCTGCTCTGGGTCTTGATCCAGTTCCTGGCGAACAAAATGTCGGCGCGCAATTCCGAATCGATCGATAAACTCATACACGCTTTGGCCCAGCTGCGCGAAGGGAACTTCAACGGTTATGTCGACATTCAGACGAATGACGAGTTTCAAATACTCGGCAACGAGTACAACGTGATGCTGGATCGGCTGAAGGAATTGATCGAGAAAAATAAAGAGCTGTCGGAGCTCCGCACGATTATCGAGGTGAAGCAGCTCCAATCGCAGTTCCATCCGCATTTTATCTTTAATGTGCTCGAAACGCTGCGCTATGCCATTAAGATTGACGCGAATCAAGCCCAGGAGATCGTGCTGATTCTATCCCGTTTGCTAAGGTACAGCATCGGACATGATCGCAGCGTCCAGCTGAAGAATGACATGTATTATATCCGGGATTACCTGAAGCTGCAGCAAATCCGGTTCAATGACCGGCTGGACTATCGGATTACCGTAGCGGAGGAAACGTTGGATGTATACGTCCCCAAGCTTCTGCTGCAGCCGATTATCGAAAACGCTATCAAATATGGGTATGAGAATCAAAGTGATGTGCTGATCGAGATTAACATCTACACCTCCGCCGGCAAGCTCATGCTCGAGGTTCGCGACAACGGGCAAGGCATGAGTAAAGAGAGACTGCAGGAAGTGAACCAGATTCTGCAAAGCCAGACAAACACGACGCAGCATATCGGGCTGTACAACGTTCATCGCCGTCTGGTGCTTCTATATGGCGAAGCGTCCGGCATCCATATTGACAGCACGCAAGGAACAGGCACCTGTGTCGTCCTTACGATTCCTTACGAATGGAGTGAATATCATGTTTAAAGTACTGCTAGTCGAAGATGAGGATATGATTCGCCGGGGCATCCGGTTCAGCATCGATTGGCTTCAATACGATTGCATCGTCATTGAAGAAGGACTGAACGGACAGGACGGCTACGAGAAGATCTGCGAGCTGAGGCCGGATATCGTCATAACCGACATCACCATGCCGATCATGGACGGCATCTCGATGATTCGGGAAGGACTGCGGCAGCATACCTTCAGCAGCATCATTATCTCCGGTTATAATGAATTCCACCTGGCGCAGCAGGCACTCCAGTTAGGCGTCACCGAATTCCTGGTGAAGCCCTTAGAGGATGAGCAGCTGGTGGCGGCACTCGAGTCAGCCAAAGCCAAAGTGGATTTAATCCGCAAATATGAAGTAATTTCAAATCATCCGCAGGAAAAAGAAGAGATTTTGAACAGCAAATTTCTGGAGAAGGAAACCAAAACCTCGAAATACGTGTCCAAAATGATCGCCTATGTACAGGAGAACTATGCCAAGAAGATCAGCATTCATGACCTCGTGGAAGAGCTCGGCTTAAGCGCTTATTACCTGAACCAGAAATTCAAGGCAGAGACAAGCTATACCTTCAATGAATTTCTTAACCGTTACCGTATCCAGAAATCGATCGAGTTACTGAAGTCAGGCGACAACAAGGTTTATACCATCGCGCAGGATATCGGATTCAGCGACTACAAGTATTTTATCAGCATCTTCAAGAAGTACGCCCACGTCACTCCGAGCCAGTATCAGGAATATTTCGAGGAGAAGAACGGATAGAACGGGAAATCTAGATGCTAGAGGTACTCTATATTTGCACACACCCCTGCTAGCTTCAGTAGGGGTGTAGAATCTCTTATCTATGATTCCTGTCGTTCATACAGCCGGTACATGGATAGCTCACCACTCATCGCCACCGCTTGCGCAAAGGCTTCCTTCACGTCCCGTCCCTGCTGAACGATCTCATAGAACAGCCGGAGAACGAACATCAGCGCATCGTTGCCGTCCGGATAGTCATCCGGCCCGATATACATCCGGCAGCCCCGCTCCAGGAAAGCTTCCGCCAGTGCTGGATCCCCCAGCGAGCAGCCGTTCGCGATGACTGTCTTCCCCTCCAGCTTCGCGTATCGCATAATCTCGCCTGGCCCGAAGCCGCCCCTCGGCTCATCCTCCTCGTATACCTCTTCACCGAGCTCCGGCATGATCATGCTGCCCTCATCCCCGTGAAAGTTCAACAACATCATATCGGTGCCTTCATATAAATCATCGCCTGACAAGACGGAGATCAGATCATTCGGCCTCCCGATCCAGTATGTAAAGACGCGCACCCCGAAATACTCCAGAGCCGCCCTTACGGCTTGGCTCTCCATATCGCAATCCGGTCCGACAACCAGAGCGACCTGCATAATCGGCTTACTCACTACTAAATCCCTCCTGACGATGACTTCGATAAGAAGCTCATACTTTTTTCCATATCATCCACCATTGTTTATCATACGAATCAACTTCGATCTCTTCCAGACCTAGATTCGCTTCGCTGATCCAACTTCTAGCCAGTTGTATATAGTCGTTGTGAAATTCGGAGGAATAACCCATTTCATCATATCCGGCATAGGTAATATTATCGAATATCATGTATCCTCCGCTTTTTAACTGCTTACAGCTTGTGTCTATGATTTGGATAAACGCCTGATACGCTGCATCTTTTAGCGTACCTTTGCGGTGATAATCCATCACTGCTTGCAGCATTAGAGGTTCGATCGTCAACCAATCTTGATTTACTGTATCAATGCCTTCACGATCCGCGATAATGGTCTGGATGATATCGTTAATAGCGTGATGAAAAGCGACAACGTCAAAAGAGGACTCCGGATAATATAAACCGATATTGGCTGCATCGTCCTCAACCACCCGTATGCTGACGTCCATTCCTTTTGTTTTCTCCCAAAAATGTTGTGTCAGCTCCCTGTTGAGATTGGCCGTCACGTAGGCCCCCGCTTCATGGGAATAGGCGTCTACAGCCTTGGGAATGTAAATGACATCGCCTGCACCGACTTCCAAAAGACTTAAAGCACGGGGCACATTCAGCTCCTTGAAGAGATTCTGCCAGGATGCGGAATAATACAGTTGAAGATATTCGAATACCCTCTGCTTGGATATGCTTATCGGCACTTCTAGCGTGTCTTTCAATTTGTGTTCCAATTGAACTGCATTCATCTGTTCCAATTCCGAAATCATGTCCTGCGAAAAGTCACGTTTTAGGATATCGTTAAACAAGCCGGCACTCGTTTTCTCGGCTAGCATCTGCATATTCATCAGCGTATCCCTCTCTTCTTATGGTTTCTAGAGTATATTCGAATATATGATGTTGTTTCCTCTTTTTATTATTAGCAAAGGGGGCTATTTCACGTCATAAAGACGTGAGTGGACTGATCTTTCATAGCGATGAGGGATTCCAGTACACGTCCCATGCCTATCATGACATGCTGCCAAAGGTTGGCGCCCGAATCAGCATGTCTCGCCGAGACAATTGCTATGACAATGCCTCTATGGAGGGCTTCTTCTCGCATCTCAAAACGGAAGGACTCTACCATTATGACCGAAATATGGATGAAGCATAAAGAAGAATTGAAGAGTATATACGATTCTACAATCAACATCGGCCACAACGAAGACTAGATAAGCTGCCTCCAATAGAGTATCGGAAGCAGCTCTTTTCCCCATCCTTTTCGTTCCATTTTCTGAAAAATATATCTAATTTTCTGAAATAAATCAGACCTATTTTTCTAAGACAAGAGACCGACATCCACTTTGCCAGACTAAATCGGACGAGGTAAATTCAAGAGGAATGGGGCCTAATTATTAACGTTTTTGTAATCTTTAGACCCAATTTTATGACACTGCTGTCATTTATAAAGGATTAATATCCAGGAAATGGTCGGTGCACTTTTTCAAAAAGTACGATAGTCTAATTGCCGAGATGCTAACCAGTTCACCCAAGAGGGATGCCGCAGATCAATCGGATGGGCTCCCGGTCTTGCTTGTCCTTAAATCCTGCAACCCCCAATATAGGTTGAAGGGGCACAATACCTTAGATCATCAGCATGTTACGGCCAACATAAACAGGTGAAGGTGCTAGCTGTTTTCCATTATCCAACTTACCCCATCGGAAAATATTAAATTTAGGATGACAAGGCCGGGTAAGGAATCTCAACTTTGACGCCCCTCTGATCACTTGATAACAAGCGACCAAGAATGTATCTGAGTACATAGCACGGCTTATGCAGGGGCAAACGCTAAATTAAGGAGGAATTTATACCAGTGAAGCTCAAATCTCGATTATTCTCTAAACTAGTTGCACTTACCGTTATTGGTGCCATCGCTGCCGCTCCGCTGCAGATTGCAAGCGCCGAATCGAATGACGGCGGATCGCGTCCGTGGATGGATACCTCTCAATCCGCTGAGAAACGCACGGAGCTTTTGCTTGACGCCATGACGCTTTCCGAGAAAATTGATTTTGTTACAGGCAACGTCAATAACTATTACGGGTTTTATAACGCCCCTATTGAACGGCTTGGCATCCCCGCGCTGACCATGGCCGACGGGCCAACCGGCGTGCGGGTCGCCAATCCGGATATTCAGGATAAAAAATCGACGGCTCTCCCTACTCCGATTGCGCTGGCCGCAACCTGGAACACGAAAACCGCCTCGGAGTACGGGGACCTGGTGGGCAATGAATCCTTCAACACCACCCATAACGTCCTGCTCGGCCCGGGATTCGATATTGCCCGTCTGCCTTGGGGTTCCCGGAATTTTGAATCCATGGGCGAAGATCCTCTGCTTCAGTCGAAGATGGGCGTTGCTTATGTCAATGCGGTTCAAAAATACCCGGTTATCGCGACAGCCAAGCATTTTCTGTTGAACAACCAGGAGACCGAGCGTTTCACGGTGAACTCGATCGCAAGTGAACGCGCGATGCAGGAAGTATACCTGCGTCCATTCGCCGCAGCCATCGAGAAAGCCAGCCTGGGTTCGGCCATGTGCTCCTTTAACGAGATCAACGGCACACCGGCTTGTGAAAATAAAGACGTGTTGACCACGATGCTCAGAGACCAGCTGAACTTTAATGGTTTCGTCATGAGTGACTACGGCGCCAACTTGAGCACGGCTCCTTCCGCCAACGCGGGCCTCGATTTGGAAACGCCCGGAGACCCTTACGGATTTTGGGGTTCTAAGCTCATGAACGCCGTTCAAAAAGGTGAAGTTAGTGAGGATGTCATTGATGAGAAGGTAAGTAACATTCTGTTCCAGATGTTTGACAAAGGGCTTTTTGATCACCCTGCGGTAAATAGGCAGATTCCGGCAGCTGAGCACGGCGCGAAAGCGCAGCAAATTGCCGAAGAAAGCATGGTGCTTCTGCAAAACAAAGACAAGGCTCTGCCGCTGAAAGCAGGCAGTCTGAAATCCATTGCTGTCATCGGTCCGGATGCGGACAACTACGCAACGGTTGGCGGCAGCTCGCTTGTGAAGCCGACTTATACGGTAAGCCCGCTGGAGGCCATCCGCAAACGTGCCGGAAAGGGCGTTGAAGTAAATTACGCAGCCGGTACCGATCCGATTTCCACAGCGGATATTATGAATGGGCCATCGGCCATTCCATCTTCGCTGCTGAGCCCCGTTGATGAAAACGGTAATGTGATTAAAGGCGAGCATGGACTTCGCGCGGAATATTTCAATAACACGAATCTTGAAGGCCAACCTTCCGTGGTACGAACGGATGGCCAAGTGAATATGAACCTTGGTTTTTATAATTATGACGGATTAAACGGACAGTCCTCCAAGCTGACTCCCGTCCCTGGCGATTTGAACGGCAGAATGTCGGCACGCTGGACCGGCGCGATTGCGGCTCCGCAGGACGGCGAATACACCCTTTCGCTCTCGAGCTTCGGCTCCAGCAAGATGTATTTCGACGGCAAGCTTATGATCGACAATAAAGGGGAGAACGTGGCTACCGAGAAAGCGGCGGTGCAGCTGAAAGCCGGCGAAAGCCACAACGTGCGCATTGAATACCGCACGGATTGGACAGATGGCGACAGCGATTTTGGCGGACTGGTCCGCTTCGGCTGGGAAGCGCCGGAAGAGGTGACCGATTCGAAGATGCAGAAGGCGGTTGACCTTGCGGACAAATCCGACGTTGCCGTCGTCGTGACGCGCACCTATGAAAGCGAAGGCTACATTGACCGATCCGACTTGGATCTTCCGAATAACCAGGAACAATTGATCAAGAAGGTGGCTGCAGCCAACCCAAATACGATTGTGGTTCAAATGAGCGGCAGAGCCGTGCAAATGGACGGCTGGAAAGATGACGTTAAATCCATTGTGCAAGCCTGGTATGCCGGGCAGGAACAGGGCGACGCCATCGCCAGCGTGCTATTCGGCGACATGAATCCATCCGGTAAACTGCCGGTGACTTTCCCTGTCGACGAGCATTCCACTCCAGTATCGGATGAAAAGCAGTTCCCAGGGGTAAACGGAGACGCGAATTACTCCGAAGACATTTACGTAGGATATAAGGGTCATGAGAAAGAAGGCATCCTACCGGCGTTTGCGTTTGGGCACGGTCTTTCTTACACGAACTTTGACTATAGAAACCTGAAGACGAAAGCCAAAGGCACCGGACAGGACTCCACGATTGAAGTCTCGCTTAACCTCCGGAATACCGGAGCTGTAACCGGCGCCGAGGTTGTACAGGTCTATACCGGGAAACTCCCAACTAGCGTAGATACACCGTCCAAACAGCTGGCCGGCTTTGCCAAAATCGAGCTTAAACCAGGCAAACAGCAGCGCGAAACGGTTGAACTCGATCCTAAGGCCTTCTCTTATTGGGATGAAAATAAAAAGGCCTGGGTTATGCCTTCCGGAAAAGTGCCGATTTATGTGGGCAGTGCCTCCGACGACATTCGTCTTACAGGCAGCGTCACCGTTAAAGGCTCCGGCAAGTAAATCATACGACTCATTCTATATTTCAGCCTGGGGCGTTGTTCGCCCCGGGACTTTTTGTTTAGGAGAAAGGAGGAAGAAAAATGGAAGACAAGAACAAAGCCGGCCCCAAGCTCCATGCGGACAGAGCGATGAAACCGGAAAACGTACAGCGGCGTAAATGGATCCTGCTAAGCGCACTGCTGGTTCTCACCTTGCTGTTCTGCTCCTTGGCCGTCCCGTCCGGGACGGGAAGCGAAACTTCTGCCGAGGTATGGCTAACAACTGGGGACCGGACCAACCTTTTAACCAAAAAAGCGCCGGTCGTATTCACGGACCAAGATTCAAGCGAGGAAATGCTCACCGTCAAGGTGAGTCCGGAGGTCCGTTATCAAACCATGGACGGGTTTGGCGCAGCGATTACTGGCTCTTCGGCTTATCTGATCAACCATAAAATGACCGAAGCTCAGCGGAACTCCCTTCTGGGCGATTTGTTCACGGAAGACGGCATCCGCCTCAGCTTTGTCAGACATACGATCGGCGCTTCCGATTTTTCCGTGGACGAAAACGGCCAACCGAGCAGCTATACGTATGATGATATCGAATCGGGAACGGATTACGGTCTGGAGCATTTCTCCATAGACAAGGATGCGGATGTGGTCTCCCTGCTGCAAAACATGCTGAAGAACAATCCTGCGGTCAAAATACTGGGCAGCCCCTGGACCGCCCCGCCGTGGATGAAATATGGGGAGAACACCTACAACGGCTGGTATCTGGATTATAGCAATCCCACGGTATATGATGCTTATGCGGATTATTTCGTAAAATATATTCAAGCGTATGAGGCAAAAGGAATTCCGATTTATGGCTTGACGGTTCAAAACGAACCGGAGTTCACGTCCCCGGGCTATCCAAGCATGAGCATGGGAGCCGAGGAGCAGGCCAGGTTCATCCGGAATTATCTCGGCCCCGCCTTTATCCAGCAAGGGATCAAGACTAAAATTATCGCTTTCGACCACAATTGGAAGCTTGGCGAAGCGTACGCCGGGAAAGTGCTTGGAGACAGCGGGGCCGCTTCTTACATTGACGGGACTGCGTACCATTGTTATGAAGGTTCACCGGAGGCCATGTTGGCCGTTCAAAGTGATTTTCCGGACAAAAACATCTATTTCACGGAATGCAGCGGCGGACAATGGAGCCCGGACTTCGGCGATAACTTGAGCTGGCAAATGAGCAATCTTATCATCGGTGCGCCGCGCAACGCTGCCAAAACTGTTCTGTTCTGGAACCTGGCCCTTGACCCGGATGGGGGCCCGACCAACGGGGGCTGCGAGGACTGTCGCGGTGTGGTTACGGTGAATCCGGAAACGGGAGACGTGGAGAAAAACGCGGAGTATTATGCCCTCGGGCATGCCAGCAAATTTGTAGATCCCGGAGCTGTCCGGATCGCATCCACCCGTTACGAGGGGAAATTGGAACCCGTGGCTTATGAGAATCCCGACGGCTCTCTCGTTCTGATCGCCGCCAATCCGGGAACCGCGGAGCTGACCTTTAAAGCGGAATGGAACGGGAGATCTTTTTCCTACAGCCTGCCTCCCCAAAGCGCTGTCACTTTTAAATGGCTGCCGGATTCCGGCAGCCGCCCCCAATTGGGGAACATTATACCTGCTTGGCTTTCTATGTGCATGAAGAGGGGACATTATAATTTTACAATTCAGCAAATGATGATGACCATCTATACTAACCAGATCCTACATGAAGAATTTCAGAGGTTTTCACCTTCTCCAAATACTCCTCGTGTTGAATGAAGAGACACCATAACTTTTTTTCTATTGCAGTGAAGCTTATATAAATAAGTCGTTCATAACCAACTACGATAATTTTTTCGATTGTACCTACAAGTTTTATAAGCCATTACTCCTTATTGCAATTTTCCACAGCGCCCCGCACCCTTAAGGTCTTAGAGTAACTTATCCCTTACCCCGAATGGCAAGACCGCTTCATTGAGCATGAAAAAGCTCATACCTAAGTTGGAATAAGCATTCATCATGTTGATCTTCTTACTGTTGTTCTACTACATAGACTTTACTTACTGTATTATCCTCGTTAAAAACGTAAATTCTATCACAATTAGTACATCTCCATACTTCTCTCTTAGGATCAGGTATTAATAGCGGGTCTATAGAATCTCCCATGTTTATAATCTCGTCCCATTCCCTATCTGTATAGACATGCAATTGAACATCGTTCGGAGCCTCAACCGTGGATAAGTACTCCCCACACTTACATTGTAATCGAGCCATATTTTGATTCCTCCTAATTCGTTACCTTTCCATTGTTAATCCATATTTCAACTTTCCCTGGAATCTGCTTATCGGCGTAAGTCCCCTTAGCACGTTCAAGTAGTTTCACTCTGGATTTCCTTCAAAATTATCTTATTTATGTTCATTAATGTATTATTGACACTCAATATTCTCTAAACTCTTAACTTCTTTCAATTTTTGCTTAATCCCATTCATAGCAACTTCTGCTTCCTCTAGAGCAATAACTCCCTTTCTCCTTTTATATTTATAGATTTCATAAGCCCAAACTAATATAATTTTTACAAATTCAATTGTTTCTAGTTTACAGATCGCTTCAACCTCATCTTCATGTTCGTCGTAAAATGGATCCTCGTCCATATATTTTAATTTATACTTGTACTTAATCATAAACAGGCATCCTCCATCTTTGCATCAGACAACCGAAGAGTCGTAGATACACACCAGAATCTGAAAGAATTCAACACCTTCAATTAAGTGTAATACAACAATGAAAAACAAGGGCTGTCCCAATCCCTTATAACTTACAAAAAAAAAGCTTATTCCTAACTCATCGTCAAGTTGGAATAAGCTTTTTGAAACTTTCACGTATTTCTCAAGTTATATTACAGATTAATCTTATTCAAAAAATTGGTTAACAACTCATTGTACTCGATCTGATCCTCTTCGCTACTCCAATCTAAATTAGAAAGATTATTATTGATCTTCTGTAGAAGAAGTTTAAGCTGGGACAAATCTTTAAATTCATCTAAATCGACAGCACTAAGTAACTCCAGCAATTGACCATCATAAAATACGCCAGCAATCGGATCCTCCGATAAGATTTCCATCGCTTTTTTTATGCCAAGGTCCATAAATACATTCTGAGATAACATCCTCGATACATCTTCCAAATCAATCTCGTCCGCTGTTTTATTAATTAGTCTAGCATACCATGTATCCAATGCATACTCGGGTTCAGCATTCTGATTGTTTTGATTCAATGAATAAATCTCTTTAATGGTTTGACTCATTTATTTCAATCCTATCATTTTTTAGTGTGCTTGGATTGTTGATTACTTACTCTAAGTTGCATAATAGCTTTACAATAGCGCTAGTTGTATTGTAAATACCATATTCCCCCATGTATCCGTCAGTAACTAAATCGCCAATACTTCGATGGTCTTATCATTGACAGAAATTGATAAAACATCACTTGTTTTTTGAATGTGTACATCACGGTTTGAACTAGTTATTTCGTCCTCAAAAGCTCCATAAGTGTCCGAATTAACGAATAAACTCATTTTTTTTATTTTCAATCCTTCCACATCAACTTCTATCTCAACTCTTTTTATATCGTTATAAGATCGCATAGTACCAGTTAGACAATACAGATTTTTCTCGCCTCGAACTTCCTTAACAACGTTTTCACCTAATAAACTTAAGATTACTTGGTAATTGGGCTCGCCTTCCTTAAAGATATATATAAATTCAATAATCATTTCACTTAGAGGACTGTTTCTTAATTTTTCCTCCATCCTCTCTCTCGAATCATCTAAAAACCATGAATCTAAATCCACTGGTGTATCGTCTATTATTCCAGGAACATATGGCTTACTATAAAGAAAATCTTTATTCATTGTTTACCTACTTTCTATGTACTTTATATTCTCCACCTATTTTTTCGGCGACTCTATCATACAGCATATCCCATACAGCATCTTTATTTCCTGTTCTAAAATATTCTTTGGCTATGGGATCGTTTCTCAGCTCTTTTTGAGCATTAGCAAATATATTCCCTAATTCCTCAGCGTTTACTTTCCAACCGTCTGTCCCTCTATTCATACTTAAATTAGTACCATTAGGTGAGACAGCTCTTATTTCTGACATATTAAAATCTACAGCTGTGGCTATATCTTCAAGGCTAAACGGACCATTCGTAGGATGGTTGTGAGTAAATACCTTATCTTTAGCAATATCTTTATGCATGCTAATGTTTATAGATTTCTCGTTGCCTACCACAGTCTCCCCAATTGAATTTCCATTTTTATCAAAAAACTGACCATGCTCCAAGGTTTTATTTCGAATGTGATCTTCAAATTTATTAACTGTTTCTAAATAATGAGGTTTTACCTTACCCTCCTCAACCTTCCCCCCATCCCCACCCGAATCATGCTTTAGGTGCGGGTGAGTCTTCACGCCGATCCGGCGTGTGGCCAAGCCGGCCAGGATCATGGCAACCTGCTGTCCCATGTAATTGGACGCGCCGCCCGAATCCTCGACGTCTGCGGCAAATTTCTCCCGGGTATCGGCATCAAAGATCATTTTGCCTCCCCAAACCGCCGTGTCGATGATCTCTTCCGCCGTCCCGATAGTTGCATTATAGGCCATGTCCTTGGCAGTACCAAGCGGGTCTTCCACCAAGGACGTAGCCGTATCCTTTACCGAATTTGCCACGGATTTCGCCCCGGTCTGCAGCCCCTGCCAGAAGTCCCCTGCATGGTCCCAGAACGTTTTGGGCTCGTTCGCAGCGCTCGCTGCAGCTGCCGCGATTATGATATCTTCACGCATATCGGCTGAGATGAACCGGAAAGCAATGGCCTTCAATTCCTGGCCGATGATCCGTAGATGCTCAATCGTTTTATTCATTTCGCCGTAGGCACGCTGAAAATCTTCGAAAAACCGCGAACGGGTCGTTCCTTCCCACGAAGACATCATATACGTAATCTGCTGGTCCAGCCGATTCTTGGTCGTTTCCAGTTCTTCCGCTGCCCTGGCGGCTTCCTCCGACACCCGAATCAATACCTCGGGCGGGACAAGTATTCTAGGCATTTGCATCCTCTCCAACGTTTCATTGGACCCTATTGTATCCATCTTCTAGGATATGGAAAAGGTTCCAGAGTCCTTCATATCAAAGGCATGGGAGTATGCAAGTTGGATGAAGCGAAGCCTTCATGCTCCTATATGGTTCAGAAGCCCCACAGCGCTATGTTTCTAGTATCATGGCAACTTCCGTTTTAGCAGCAGCGTAAGTATCTCTAATAAAATGGATCACCAAAAACGCACCTCCTAAAGAGATGCGTATTTCGCTTGTCCTATGCTGCAACCCGTGTAAATGAACTATGGGATCCTACAGCTTAACTACGCCTTTATTATGCGTGCTCAGAATCCGGACCTCATCATATCGCTTAGCACAAAAGCCAGATGTTTTTCGGCCAAACGCATATGGCGGTAAAAGGTGGCTCTGCTCATATGGAAGGATGCTGCGAGCTGGCTTTTGTTCCGGTCCTTGCGCAGATAACTAGCGATGAGAATCTCCTTCTCCAACAGCGTCAAAGGTTCCATCGGACGTCCGTCGGCCAGAATCCCTTGAATGATGTCCCTCACCTGCATCCCGTCCCAACCCAATCGCCGAATGACAGGGAGTCCCTCCAGCTTGTCCGGGTCGAAGAGCCTTTCCAGCATTTCCTTCACTACGCTTCTATCAATGGCCCGGGGATACTCATCCTCCCGCTGATGTGCCGTTTGTCCTGCTGCTGTCTCCGTTTGCCGGATGATCCGCTGAATCCACTGATCAAAGCTCGTTTGCCTAAAATCCAGCTCCCATGTCGTCAATTCGATGCCCGCATATCCCGTAACTTTCCCGCATGCTTTGAATCCCAGGATCGACAATAAGGAATTCAACTGCGGATCCCCCGCCGCCAATATCCCCCGCAAACCGCCAGTCATGCGAACCAGCCATTGCTGCATCAGCAAAGCCCCCAGCTCTTCGGGACGATACAGGGACTGTTCGGCATTTACCGCGGATAACAGCACAAATATCGTATCGGCCGCCTCTGGAGGAAGCCGATGCAGCGAAGAAGCCTCTTCTCCCAGCATCCCCCTGCACCCAGGCGCATACCGTTCCAACAGTGGCATGCTTAAGGCATGCAGCCATACGCCTGCGCAGAACGCCAACGGCGTCCCTTTTTCATCCCGCACGATAAAGATTCCTTCAGGAAAATGAGCTGCAATCTCCTCCAGCAAAACCGGGTAATCGGCAGAGTCGGCCAGTTCGGACTGCCAGTCGGAACCCCGAATAGACGCCTGCAAAAAACGCTGCAAATACGGCATATCCTCCTGCCGGAACGGCTTCTGTTCGCCGGGTTTCAGGCTTGACGAGAAATTGGCATATGCATGGGCCGAAGGCAAAAATTCGCGGTACAGCTCCAAGATGTGGGCGCTCAGGCGCATCTGCATCCGTTGATCGACCGAATGGAATCGTTCGGCTAGCAGAACGAACGCCTGATGGCGAACCGCTTCGAATTGTGCTGGGTTTCTGCGCGCAAAGTCATCCCGCAACATTCGAGCAACGACCTGGTGCAGCGTTATCCCATCCACTGTATCCCGTACGAACGAAAGTGCCCTCAGATGGTAATAGTCCGCCCCTTCCAAGGGTGTATCCAACATCCGGTTCAGCATGTTCTCGTCGGCTGCAGGCAGAAGCGATAAAACCGTCAGCGCGCGGTACACGCCAGGAGAAGCCGCTTCCCGTAAAAATTCGGCGCTCAATACAGCCGGAACCTCTCGCCATACATCCCACTGCTCCCCAGACTCGGAAAGCAGCATATCCACGGTCAAGGCAAGCGACAACGGATGGCCTTCCGTCTTCTCGGCAATAGCCCTTTGCCATTCCGCAGACAAGCCGCTGCCGTCTAAATAATCGTAGACCTCTTCTCGCGTAAACAGCCGCAAAGGGAGCCTTTGGATTTGGGACTTCCATTCGGGATTCGTCTGCCACTTGAGCGGCAGTCCATTGCGCGAGGCACATACGATCAACACGCGAGCGGACTTCAACTCAGGAAGAAAGCTGGAGAACAGCCACCCTTCCAGCTTTTCGATCTCCTCGCCATTGTCTATGAACAACACGGTACGCTGCAGCTGCAGCTCGTTAACGATGTATGGCAGCAGCGCGGATTCCGGAGCCCTGGTTCTGCCGTATTCGGTTGCAAGACTCATCTCCAGACTCGCCAAAAAAGCGCCCGACGTCGTTAAGCCTCCTTGCCCGTCCAGCCAAAGGGAACGCACCGAGGACTGCCTTGCCGTGCGGGCCATTTGCAGCAGCAGCGTTGTTTTGCCAATGCCGCCAATTCCAGATATTGAAAAAATGGATGTCTGCGCCCGGGGATCTGCCAGCCAATCCGTGAAACTCATCATTTCCCGATCCAAACCGATGATGCGATGTTTTGCAATCTTCTCCATTCGTTACATCCTCACTCCATCCGCTTCTCGTCCGTTGAGTCTTATAGCTACTAAACCTATTATTTTTTATACTATACTATGTTTCGAGTCTACGAATAGGCTTCATAACGCAAAAGACGCAAAAAAACACGCACATTCTTGGCTGGAATGTGCGCGTTAGCTTGTTGGCTGCAATTAATTGATGAAATTCAGATAGTTCAACATCCGGTTCAGCAGAACCGTGCTTTGAGCGCGCGTAGCATACGCCTGCGGAGCGAACGCCGCGTTCCCAACGCCTTCGATCATGCCCGCGGCCAGCAGGTCGGCAGCCGATCCCTTAGCCCACTCGGATACCTGGTCATGGTCCGAGAAGCGTTCCAACGCAGATGTGTCCTGCCGCGGAAGCTCGCCGGCATATAGAACGGCTCTGGCCAGCATCACCGCCACCTGCTCTCTCGTGACCGCAGCGTCCGGTCGGAACGAACTGTCGGCGTAGCCTTCAATCAAACCAGTCGCGGATGCGGCCCCTATCGCACCGGCATACCAAACTTCGTTCGGCCCCACGTCCGAATAGGAAGCTAGCTGCGGTTTCTCGGCCAGTCCGAGCGTACGCACGAGCATCGCGACGAACTCCGCGCGGGTCACCGTACGGTTAGGATCAAACGTGCCGTCAGCCGATCCGTTCACGATCAGCTTGTTCGCCATCCGCTCGATGTCGCTTTGCGCCCAATGTCCCTGGATATCCTCGAAGGTTCGGTTGGAGCGAACCGCGGTGAACAAGCCGTTATATGCGTCATAAAAAGTCGCTGTCTCCCCTTCAAAAACGGAAGGGACGAAGCGCGGCTTCCCTGGGCCATCCACCCGCACGACGGTGGAATGGTCGGATTCTGCCGCACCGTTCATTGAGAATGTGCGCTCCAAATACGTGCCTTTCCCTTCGATTTTTTCATTGCCGTCGCTGTATAACTCAAAGCTCGTCGGCCTAGTCAGCATGTCATAGCCTTGACGGGTCAATTCCTCATCCAGCTCACGGCTTGCAGAATCCGTCATTCTGGCGATGACAACCGTGACGGTCGTTCGGTTCGGGAGGTCGCTCAGCACGTGCAGCGGAACGCTGTAGCTTGCCCCGTTCACCCCAATCCGAATGGCTGCATTCGGTTTGGCCGCAAGGAGAACCTGCAGCGCTTCAGCCGGAAAATCGACCTTCACCACCGGATCATCATTATCGATGTCGATGACGATATCCTCCCCGCCAGCGGCCCATGACCGAACCAGATCGGAGTCCGGTATCAGTCTCAGAACGGTGCGCCCGTCATGATCCTGCTCTTTTTTAGCGGTGACCCGAACTTGTTTGCCGTTGATCGTTACGATCATTCTTGGGTCCGGCGCAGGGGAAGGGGCAGGAACCGGAACCCAGCTATAGGATGGGGATTCCGGTTCTGGGGTATAGGCGGCTCTCATATCGATGCGCCCTACGTCGACCGTCTCCCCAGCTAGGACATTTACGGTTGTCGCATAATCGTTATACGTCGCTGCCGTCACCGTAAGTTCATGACGGCCTGGCACTACGTTGTTCAGCGCAAATCTCCCCTCGGCGTCGGTCATATCCTTCATTCCGCCCACCGATACCGCCGCACCGGCCAGCGGTGTATTCCCTGTACCGTAGATTGCGCCGGTCACCGTCCCCGTATCCGTTGGAGCCGAATGTACCGTCACTGCTGCGGTGGCCGTGAACCCGCCGTCGACGGTAGTCACCGTAACGACCGCCGTACCTTCAGCGACCGGCGTCACCTCGCCGCTCTGGTCCACCTGGGTGACGCTTGAATCGCTGGAACTCCAGGATACCGCCTGATTCGTCGCATTCGCAGGCATAAGGACGGCTGTCAGCTTCTGTGGAGCACCTCCTGCCGTAAGGGTCAAAGCCGTCTGATCCAGACTCACCCCCGTAACGGGGATGGTGTTACGAATATGGCTCGCTTCCACTTGGATAACGCTCCATGCCTGGATGCGCTGCTGTGCATCCAGTTCAAAAACCTGAAGATATTGACCCGGAATGGGATCCATAATGTCCGTTCCTAACGAGTAGGAGACCGCTTCGCCAGGCAACGCATCCCCCACTAGAGGACGCACACTGGCATCTGGTCCGAGCAAATAAGCATACGTATGCCCCGGATTACCCGGAACCGCCGTCACGCTCGTCGAACCGTTCGCGCTGCCTGGACGAATAGCAATCCCCCCGATGTCCGGTGCCGGTTCATCCACGTACAGAGTCAACACAGCGCTGGCGATGTTCTGGCCTGCATCGGTCGCTGAAACCGTAACCGGGAACGTACCGCTCACCGTAGGACTGCCTTCGATCGTGCCATAAGCAGTCATCGATAGACCATCGGGAAGTCCGGAGGCGTTCCAAGTCAAGCCCCCCTTTGCGCCGTCGAAAGCTTCAAGGACCAAGGAATAAGGAGCGTCCTTGTCCGCCCGCGGCAGATCGGTTGTCAAAATGTCCGGACGAAAATAAGGATATCCTCCATTAATACCGGCATCGACGGCCCAGGTATCGGTGAAATCCCAGCCTTGGTAATTGGATGCTTCCCTCATTTCGTTGGTTGTAAGGCCCGTAATGTGAACCGAGCCAGTACCACTACCATATCCTACGCCGCTGGTTTGCATGGTAGCAACGGAATCGAAATACGAGGCATGGATCGAGGGATTCGTCCCGTCGAAAATGAAACCGACAAAGCCGCCCATCCCGCCATAGCTGAATCTTCCGGATTGGGTGACAGCTGTCGACGAATAACTATTGGCAATATCCCCATATACTAGCTGTCCGGCCAATCCGCCCCCAAAGAAATAGTGATCGCCATCCGAATTGGTCACCGTCCCTGTGGCATAAGAGTCGCTAATGGAGCCAGTACCTTGGGATCCGACAAGCCCTCCGGCATATTGGTTAGAGGCATCACCGCTCTTGACGGCAGCGGATGAAGATGAGCGAAGAATGGTCGAATACCCACTGGCTCCCCCGGCCAACCCGCCGGCTACGCTCACCCCAGCGAAACCGGTATCTCCGCTCGTAACGGAACCCTGCGAATACGAGTTGATGATGCTGCCGCCTATCAGATGGGCCACCAATCCGCCGGCATGACTGCCGCCATTGACTTGTGCGGAAATGCTTAGATTACGAACGGTCCCCGATACGCGACCGAAGAAGCCGACATATTGCAGAACTCCTCCATCATCGATGGTAAGATCTTCAATCCGGTGTCCCCTTCCGTCAAAAATACCGCTGAAGACGGTCAACTCATCACCTATGGGCACCCAATCGTATCCGGTCATATCGATGTCGCTGGTCAATCGGATATTCCGATCCAGGTAGGACGCTTGATTCCGATTGATATAGGCCAGTTCTTCAGCCGTACCTACGAGAACCCAACCGTCCGCTTCAACCGGAACCGAGTCGTTACCAGCCCGGACCACCGGCTGAGCGGAAGCCAAGGGAGCAAGCACCATCGAAAAAATGAGCGTTACTGCCAGAAGCATGGACATTTTTTTCATAAACAGGTTTCTCCTTTGCATCAGTACAATCATCGAGGAGTCATAGAAACACTCCGTGATCTGATAAATTTCGACATCTCCAATTAAGTGTAATATAACAATGGAACAAAGACTGTCTCAATTTTGTTTCAAGTTCATAGGAAGGGGCTGTCATAACGAAAAACCGAGCGAATACAGGGAACGGCCCTGAGTTTTCGCTCGGTTATTATTGCTTGCTTACGGAATTCATCAATTAATATACCGTGTTTAAATCGGAAATCATCCTAGAGGCTGCTTAACTTCTCTGGATTCCCGACGGTATAGATCTCTTGTATGGTGTGAGCCGGTTTTCACTCCATCCTTGCACAGGTCGAATTACCCTAAAACAAAAGCTTTTGTCGGACTCCAGCATGAAAAATAACGAGCCTCTAAAAGGCTCGTTAAATCATCCATTATCAGATTTATCTTTGTATTCTTTTAGATGATATCTTATTATGAATATTCCAAGAACTAATGCTAATATAGGGACTAATGTAAGCCAGTAATGTCTAGTATTCGCAACAAGAATTATCCCTAAAATACAAAGTACCAAATAAACAACGTCCGATATAAGCCGTCTTCTCAAATATGTAGTTCTGGATGAGTTTTTCATGACGAAGACCCTCTCTTTTAACCTAGAATAATTACATTATAAATGGCATCATCTATCATTTGATCATACGTACGACCATCTCCACCATCATGCACTTGTTTTGGCACTCCGTTTACTTTCGCCTCTAAAATATATTGTTCACTTCTTAATCCGAGTTTGCCTTGTGAAAACACTTCGATTTGCGTCAAGTACTTAGTAGCATCAAGAATTCCATACCATGCTGTATCGATAACAGATCCTGTTATTGTAATTGCAAATGCTTTTAATAGGGTGGTCAGTCCACCTTTTGTCCAAATAATATCGATAACTGACAAAATAGTGGCAACTGCCGTACCCGCAGAGAATTGTACATCAATGTAGGTGGTGTCGGATACTGTAGTTTTTTTATACAATGAACCGTATTGGTTCCATGTAGAGTTATATTTTGTCTTCACAAAATTATAACCGGGTGAAGGAGAGTCCATCGGAGTCATCTCAACTGGACGCTCTTCACTTTATTTTTTAATAATTGAATATTCTCGCTACTTAATAGTTGAGGATTCAACACCGATATAAAATTCAACAACTTGTTTGCATTTATTATTACTTCCTCCACAAAAGAAACTGTGCTGATTTTACTTCCGTTCCATTGTGAATATTTAAATTCCTTGTATGGTTTATCAATAAATAGATCTATTATTGATTCTCGATCAACATCCTCTACCAGGCTCACACTCAGCTCCTTTTCCTGCATAATAAATTCAAGCCATAGGTTTGCACTATCCGGAATTCGATACGCAACGTAATTATGCTCTTTTATTTTTTTTGCAATCGTTAATAAGTCAACAAACCATCGAACAAGTCTTTCCTCGCCAAAAGGACAATCATCAAAGAATAACCCGTATTTATTGCCATTAAAATCCAGTTCAATGATACCTTCTATATCTTGTTTAGTTTGATCAAATTGTTCAGCAGACATTTGTTTAATATCATCAAAATTATCATATGCTTTAAAGGAAATAATAAACATGTGCGGTCCTCCTAATCTAATAAATCGCTTAGTTTATACATATTTGTTCCATAAACAGAGTCCACATTTCCATTTTTAATAAATACTTTAATTGGCTCACCAAAAACAGTAACTGTATGCAATCCATCAGTTACTCCCTGCTTTTTTAATTGGTTAACAGCCACTGTAGAAGCTTCAGTAATTTTATTATCCGATCATTCTTTATTAAAGAAAGACTTTTTACTTAACATTTCATCAATTTGATCATCCGACATTTTCTTTTGTAGATATGGGAGCTGATTCTTAGTGCTATTCACAGAGTGTCTATTAAGTATATGGTCAACTAAGTTTTGACTTAAATCACCACTTGATGACGCAAATCTCGGCGTCCCCTCAACCTTCCCCCCATCCCCACCCGAATCATGCTTCAGGTGCGGGTGGGTCTTCACGCCGATCCGGCGTGTGGCCAGGCCGGCCAGAATCATGGCCGCCTGCTGCCCCATGTAATTGGACGCGCCGCCCGAATCCTCGATGTCAGCGGCAAATTTCTCCCGGGTATCGGCATCAAAGATCATTTTGCCTCCCCAAACCGCCGTGTCGATGATCTCTTCCGCCGTCCCGATAGTTGCATTATAGGCCATGTCCTTGGCAGTGCCAAGCGGGTCTTCTACCAAGGACGTAGCCGTATCCTTTACCGAATTTGCTACGGATTTCGCCCCGGTCTGCAGCCCCTGCCAGAAGTCCCCTGCATGGTCCCAGAACGTTTTGGGCTCGTTCGCAGCGCTCGCTGCCGATGCTGCCATCATGAGGTCTTCATGCATATCAGCTGAGATGAACCGGAAAGCAATGGCCTTCAATTCCTGGCCGATGATCCGTAGATGCTCAATCGTTTTATTCATTTCGCCATGGGCACGCTGAAAATCTTCGAAAAACCGCGAACGTGTCGTTCCTTCCCACGAAGACATCATATATGTAATCTGCTGGTCCAGCCGATTCTTGGTCGTTTCCAGTTCTTCCGCAGCCCTGGCGGCTTCCTCCGACACCCGAATTAATACCTCGGGCAGGACAAGTATTCTAGGCATTCGCATCCTCTCCAACGTTTCATTGGACCTTATTGTATCCATCTTCTAGGATATGGAAAAGGTTCCAGAGTCCTTCATATTGAAGGCATTAGAGTATGCAAGCAGGATGAAGTAAGGCCTCCATGCTCCCATTTGGTACAGAAGCCCCAATATGCCTCTATTGTATCTAGTATAGTGACAGGTTTGGTTGGCATCATGGTGTATCCCTAATAAAACAGCCATAAAAGGGTTACCTTCCATGACTGTTTGCACTTGCTCTTATTCAGTTTCCTTTAGCGCTCGACTAGCTCTTAATAAACACAATTTTCACGCCAACCACTTGATCCTGCTCATTCACGGCCTTATACACGCCGTATGCACCATCACCGATGCCGGTACGAGATACGACGCCCCCATCCAGGACACCCGCTTCTTCCCCGCTTTCGGTGATGTCGCAGCAGGCATAATACCATTCCGTATCCGTGTCCGAGCTATCCGATGCTGAATTCGCATCCGGAATTCGGTACTTTTGAATATCAAAAATCCCCGCCTGCCCGCTATCCACTCCAGCCACAAAAGGACACTTGATCCACTCCAGGAACGCCCCTTGTTCTGCTACCGAGTGATGGTAAGCCGTCAGCTTGGCGTTGGCTTCGCCCCAGTCCGGGATCTCCACCTTCTCCACTTCCCCTACCCACGTTCCATTTAATACGGCTTCCAACACGCCCATGATAATAATGTTCGCATCCAATTCATAACAAGGATCGGCCACAACCAATTGTCCGGAATTCACTTCAAAATGGCCCAGTTGAATGTTCAATGAAGATACCTCCAATAACAACGAATGATGGTTCTATTTTAACACGTATGATGGATAATGGTTTTTTTGAGAAAGGATGGTCGCTTGCTTAATATTTCAAAACAAAATGGTTTGGGTTCAATGGGCAGTGTTGGCTGATTGAATATCTGAAGTAGGAGTTCAGTAGGTTTACAGTGCTCTACTTAATAGTAAAAGTAGATACGCTATTTAATCAGATCCGTGAGTAGACAATTAAAATCAATTCAAGAACTACTAGATACATATCCTGATGACTTCGAGTTTTCTCTTCCATATCTAGAGGCGACAGGAAGCGCCAAAAATACACCCTTGATATAAACTAGGAAGTGTTTTCAAACTCTTCCAAATAAAAAAGCAACTCAATATGAGTCGCTTTTTGGATTTATCTTGTTTAGTTTTTTTATTAAGACAGAAAGGAAATGGTGTATTACTCCCAAGATTGACCCTATTATGTTTACTAAAATTATAATCACTGCTGTCCATTTATCGACAGTGATTACAGAAAAAATTATTACGCTAATGAAATAAATTGCAATGTAAGCTAATGGTTTTAAGCGATTATTATTTTTCAGAAGCATTTGCACAACCTGCAGTAATACTGAAAAACATAGTACGAAAAATGAAGGGGTAAAAATTATAATAGTTGCTATATCATTAAAAAGAATGAATTCATCGTCTAGTGTGTAATTTGGCCAGTAAAAGACAACACCATATACAGAGAGCAACAGGGAGAAGACGATCCATATATAGTAAATCATTACCCTACCCCCTTGTATTTAGAAAAGGAAATTGAACTCTTTTGTCTATTCTGTCCACCAATTATTCTGCCAAACATAAGTATAATTCCAATTGGTTACACTACTTTCACTGAGAATCAAATCACCGGCGTTCTTTGCACTTGTGAAGGCACTGTCGTAACCAGATGGATGGCTAGCCGCGTAGGCTCTTCCGTATACGTTATTATGCAAATCCATTATATTTGCATTATCAAAAAAGCCTTTAAAAGTGTCGATGTTCGCTTGACACACAAGGATCAATTGAAATTTTAAATTCGGAATATACAGTGTTGTGTCAATAAATGCATCGTACCCTGCGGCACCAGAACCATTGCCAACGTAGTAATTGTATCTATTATTGTAATAGTTTATAACAGGATTTAACAGCACGAGCCCCCATTCATGGTTTATCGTAGCAGTTCTTGTTTTAATAGCCCCTACATCCTTGGTAGATAAATAATTCCAAGTGAAATGTCTGTAAGCATCTCTTAACATGACATCACTGGAGTTTGGATATTTTTTTAATGCCTCATCTCTTGCTTTGTTGGCATGGGTGAGCCCAATCTTAGCAATATCCGTCGCTGATAAACCCTCATCTCGATCAAGTACTCCCTCAATGTAGTTCCCTTTCCTCAGTTCGTTATAGTATTGATCATAATCATTAACTAGAATATTGATGTCCTTATTATAAATATTCATTAACTCTTTGGGAAAGTTACGGTTTTTTTATAAAAAATAGTAAATAAATGTCTATCTAATTTTTCAGGATAAACTTTAACTCAATTTCATTTAACTCATTGGCTTTCCTTGAGACGTTTTAGATCCTTTTAGTATTATCAAACATTAATATCAAGGTAATTAAATATTCCCCTGATACTTCGGTTGTGATTGATCTTTATCCTGAAAACCGTTTGTTTCTAGTTTCCCTGGATCAACCTTACATTCATTCTTATATCAGAATCAGCAAAACCCACCTATTCGCCTTTAAACTATGGACATCTCATTTTTAACGGACTATAATGACAAAAGCGCTCCAAAAAACGAACATTAAGGCGGTAAACATGAGTAAATATATGTTATTATTTCAAGGGACTTCTTTTTCAAGCAAATCTCCCAAAGAAATTCAAGTATTGAGAGACTATCTTTACTGCGTCAACACGGACGGCATGATTGAGCAAGTTGTGGCACCGGAAGATGCCGACTATCAATCCTTGCTGGATACGTATCAAGGCACGGACAGCTTTCACCGACTAGAGGAAGGACAGTATTTCCTTCCTGGCTTTGTCGATTTGCATGTTCACGCCCCGCAATGGGCTCAATCCGGAACCGCATTGGACATTCCGCTCTACGATTGGCTGAATACCTATACGTTCCCGCTGGAATCGAAATTCTCCGATCTGGAGTTTGCGCAAAAGGTTTACGGCGATGTGGTAAGCACCCTGCTGGCCAATGGAACAACGACAGCCCTTTATTTTGCCACGGTGCATAAAGAAGCCAGCTTGTTGTTAGCCCAAATCTGTGCGAGCAAGGGCCAGCGCGGACTTGTCGGAAAGGTCGTCATGGACGACCCCGAGCAGAATCCGGGTTACTACCGCGATGCGGACACATCCACGGCACTGGCGGATACGGAGGAATTTATTATCGCTGTACAGGAACTCGCCAAAACCACAAAACAAGGCGTGTATCCCGTCGTCACCCCACGCTTCATCCCAAGCTGTACGGATGAGGGGCTGAAGGGTCTTGGCGAGCTGGCAGCCAAATACGACACATATGTACAGTCCCACTGCAGCGAAAGCGATTGGGCGCACGGGTATGTGAAAGATCGATTCCAGAAAAACGATGCGTTTGCCTTGCATGATTTTGGCCTGCTGCGCGATAAATCGGTTATGGCTCATTGTAATTTTCTCGATGATCAAGATGCCGAATTGTTCGCTGACACGGGCACCGCGATCGCGCACTGCCCGATATCCAACGCGTATTTCGCTAACAGCGTCATCCCGGTCGCCCGCTTCCATGCTAAAAATGTGGAGATCGGTTTAGGCTCGGATCTATCCGGCGGCTTCTCGCCCAGTCTCTTCGATAATATAAGGCAAGCCGTGATGTCTTCGCGGATGCTGGAAGATGGCGTGAACACCTCCCTTCCTGCTGAAGCTCGTGGGGTACCCGACTCGCGGATTACGGTCCATGAGGCATTCTATCTGGCTACGGCCGGGGGCGGTGAAAGTCTGAGCCTGCCAATCGGTCGCATTCAAGAAAACTATGCATGGGATGTGCAGGTGATCGATACGAGGCTTCCATCCGCAAAGCTGCCGATTTTTGACGAGTTTGAAGACATACAAGATATTTTTCAGAAAATCATGTATCTGGCACGGCCTGAGCATATCCGCGAGGTGTGGGTGCAAGGGGAAAAGGTTCATACGCGTTAAGACAAATAGAGGTTGTTCAACAAGCAATTCATCCTAACATTCGAGGTGTCCAGCGGAGTGAAAACACAAGCAGAAGAGCTAAATGGCACGCAAACAAAATCACAGCATTTAACGGTTCCGCCCGACGGTAAAATATCATTCGGGAAATCCGCCATTCTCGGTTTACAGCATGTCGTCGCGATGGACGTCTATGTCGTCCCTTTCCTGATTGCCATGTTAATCGGCTTAGCGCCCAATCAGTCCAGCGCATTGATTCAATCCACGTTTATTGCGGCCGGGCTTGCCACGATCGTGCAAACGTATTTCTGTATGAAGCTGCCGATGGCGCAGGGCCCTTCCTATGTTCCACTCGGCGCGATTGTCGCGATATATGCCGCCAGCGGCGGCGGAGAGATGGGTTGGAGTTCCGTGCTGGGCGCGAGCTTGATTGGCGCGATCCTCGTGATTATTTTGGGGTATACGGGAATCTTCAATAAAATCGTTAGTTCCTTCATCCCGCCTATTGTCGGGGGCACGATCATCTTCATCGTCGGTCTGTCCTTATTGCCGGTAGCCATCCGAGACAATATCTACGGCGCCACGGACGCTACCATCAATCAGAACGTGCTGCTGGCCCTGATCTCAGCGGCTGCACTCATTCTGTTCGTCATCCTGGGTTCTTTGTTCCGCACGAGAGGCGCGATATTCCGCGTTACGTCTGTGATGGTCGCGTTAATTATCGGATGTATCTCGGCCAACTTTATGGGGGTGCTGGATTTCAGCGCTGTCGGAAATGCCAAGTGGTTCAGCATGCCGCAGATTCCGTTTAAGGATTTTGGCTTCTCGTTCGACTTCTCGGCGATCATCACCATGATCATTATTTATCTCGTCCTGCTGGCAGAAACGACGGGTACATGGTTTGCCATCAGCAATGTCATTGATAAACCGTTAACGGATAAGAACATTAACCGTGGGGTTATTGGTGAGGGGATTAGCTGCCTGATTGCTTCGGGGCTCGGCTCCACGCCGGTTACCGGCTATTCCACCAATGCAGGCATCATCTCCATCACGGGTGTGGCCAGTCGTCGGGTCTTCCTGGCGGTAGGCGGATGGTTTGTCCTCTTCGGCTGCTCCGGCAAATTGGCCGCGCTGATCTCCTCGATCCCAACCGCGGTCATCGGCGGCGTATTCGCCATCGTCTGCGGCATCATCTCGATTAACGGGATCCAGGTTATGAAGAACGAAAAAATCGGGGAAAAAGAAATGTACATTATCGCCATCCCGATGATTTTGACGTTGGCGTTAGTGCTCATTCCGAAAGACTTCTTGTACACGCTGCCTACGTTCGTGCAGTATTTGTTGGGCTCGCCGATTCTGGCTGCTTCGCTTGCAGCGATCTTGTTGAATAAATTGCTGCCGAGTGCGAAGTAGGTTGTAGGCAAGGTAATTGGAGTTGTATGTAAGATTAAATGGGGCTGCCCTCAAAGAGACTACGTTTGTCGTAGGCTTTGGGGGTGGTTTTTTTGTATGGGGGTTAGTCCCCCAGCGCCTCCAAGAACCCATAGAAACGCGGATGTATTTTAACTAACTTGAGAGACGTCATAATAGTCGCTATTCTTCCATTATGGTATAATTACCCATACAACAGAATGGCTAGTATGGGCGGTCGGCTAGTCTCCCGGAAGGGAGGTGATGCCTGTGGAGGTTAAGGATGTTTTGACATTAATGATCCAATTCGGTTCGCTGCTTGTCACGCTGATCGGTTTGGTCGTAACGATTGTCTTAGCATTGAACCAAAACAAAAAGAAATAGGCCGCCCTAGGCAAGGGTGACGACCTATTTCTGAACCTTGTACAGCCTACCGCCCTTAAAAGCGGTTGTTGTCAGGAGTGAGGATGTTAGCAGCATCCTCACTCCACTTTATTATATACATATTGTACCATAAAATTACCCAGCATTGTAAATGCAGAAAAGTCCAAGATATCCAAAAATGCGGGAGAGCGCATTTTCCGTATAATCCATCTGTAAAACCCATTCCCAAGCGTTTTACTAAACAAATAGTAAATTAAAAACAGTAAAAGTCCCAATTACACCAAATACAACGGTAATAATATCAACCATGCATATAACATCCTTTACACCGGCTTTTTTATGAGAGTATCCTTATTCCGGTCCCAACACAGAGCTTCAAGGATCCCTCCATGTTTGGCAGTCGAACGTTAACGATCTTACCCATCAGATGATACCTTTCATAAAATGCTCCACGAGGTCCCTCTATCGGGTCCCGCTGCATATCCATCACAAAAAAACGCACCTCCTCATGGAGATGCGTTTTTCAGTTCTGAACGGTGCGCGGTGCATAAGCGCAAAGAAAAACGCGTACGCCTTCAATGATGATACGTTTGGTTTGTTCCTCCTCTACTGTCCCGGTATTTCTCGGTTGATCAAATACCAATAGGCAGCGAAGTGCTTTGTAGCCATTACAGGATCTGGCACATCGAGCAGTCCGGATTGTCCAAACTCGGTAC
Source organism: Paenibacillus sp. cl141a (assembly GCF_900109305.1). Taxonomy (NCBI): domain Bacteria; kingdom Bacillati; phylum Bacillota; class Bacilli; order Caryophanales; family Paenibacillaceae; genus Paenibacillus; species Paenibacillus sp. cl141a. Next base: position 182,027 of record NZ_FNZO01000010.1, on the reverse strand, counting down.
GATTGGCCTTTTGAACGGACTGCGTTTTTGTATGCATCCGTGTTTGGGCTGCTGGGGTTTGGATTGATGACAAGCTGGACATTTGGCCGTGAGTATTCGGATCGGACGCTTAAGGCTTTGCTCGGTTTGCCTATATCGCGCGGTTATCTGATGCCGATCGGCTTTGCGTTTACAACTTTGATGCTGGCATTGGTATTCGGATCTACTGACATTGGCACGTATCTGCCTTGGTCTGTACCTGCGTTGCATCTGAAGGAAAGTGGAGTCGCATCATTTCCCTTAGCAGATACCAGTTATTTTCTGGTGTTTTTAATAGGACTGGCAGGCTTCATTTGGACGGTTAAATGGTTGCTAAACAGGGAGCACCGATGAATTACGAGGAAAGACTTCTGCATAGAAAGCTCTGATCTCCCGATGTAGGAGGCCCGTTTTTTTGTAAACTAATGTGTCTAAAAGCATGCTTTTAGGAACAAAAATAATCCGTGTCACAATCGACAGGTTCTTGATTGTTATATAGGTGTAGAACAAATCACACAATATATGGAGGAACCATTATGAAAAAGGTTTACAAAGTGCTCAGCACCGTAGCGCTGGCAGGAATCATTGGTGCCACTTCTATGGTATATTATCAAACACAGGCAAGTGCAGCCAGTGTCGGAACAACGGTTACTGCAACTGAAAAAGCTGCAACAACTGCACCTGCTGCGGCAGTCAAGAAAGCCGAGCAAACATTAAAGAAAATAACAGGCACTGCCTATAAACTTTACAAAGGTGAGTCCATCGGCACGAAGGAATGGTCCTATTCCGTTAAAAATTCTCCTTTTAGCCAAGTTATATTAGATAAAAAAGGAAAAATTAGTGTCGCTAGCATCAGCACTGACAATCGGACCTACCACATCAATGAGGACAAGCTTAGTCACACCTCCGAGTCAATCCAACTGGATGCGGTAGACTCTTCTGTACAACAAGCTGCGGAAGCTGTCTTCGACAAGCTGGAAGGTGTGGAGCAAGGAGAACTGGCCAATGTCTCTCTTATTAAAAAAGGGACTAAACAAGTGTATGAGTTCATGTTCGTGGACGGTGATTTCGGAACGTGGATAGGGATCGACAAAAACACTCTTGATGTACTGAGTGTGAACGCTAGAGCCCTGGCAGATGATCTGTATGGCAAGGATCAGGATGCTATTGATAAATATGAAGAAAGCATCAAAGCGCTCACCGAAAAGCAGCTGTTGGCAAAAGCAACAGAGCAGGCTGAAGCTTGGCTTGGCCTTGATCTGACCGGATACAAAGCAACGAAGGGGGCTTTCCCATCTGACCGCATTGTTTTTGAAAAAAAAGGAGCCCCTACTATTACAGGTAACTTCAATTCGGACGGTATGTTCTTCTTCATCGCCGTGCAGTACTTGTAATACTGAAATTCTTCAACAACTCTCCCATGTGCAACAAAAAAAGCGTAAGGGTTCCCTGGGATTGACCCCATAACATGAGATAAATTAAAACACCTTCAAGAGAATGCAACCATGTCATGAGATATGGAGACAACCTTGGAGGTGTTTTTGCTCTGGCAGATATTATCCAACATTGGAAACACGGTGACTTCGATGTTAAAATCTAATTCCTACATTTTTTTAAAATTACTTACTCACTCCCTCAACCCATCACTGCGCTGACAGATTCGTTCGAAATGCAGGCAAATCGGCTGCCTTCCCCATCTCGCTCAGTAGCTTCTCCAAACTAGTTTGCTCAAATGACGCCAGATATACGGCCAGCGGGTCATCCGCCTCCTCTTCGGATACGTCAAGTTCAAACACGATCAGCACATCGTCCTTCAGATAGATTTTCCATGCATTCAGCTCCGATCCTTCCTCCATCTCATGCTCCGCTTCCTCCAGACGCATACATCCGCGATAGTCGGGCAAGCTCCACATGCTCTCATCGAAAATGGCCCAATACGGCAGCCGATCCTCAACGCCTAACTGAACAAGTCCCTTGCCGGCGAGAAAACGTTGAAGCGACCGATTTTCCAGTTGCCAGTCGGGAGAGTTCCACGCGCACAAATAGACCGGTGGATCTTCCTGCTCCAAATCCTGAATTCGGATCCCGCAATATATTACGGACTCCTCTACTTGATAGAAGATCAGAAATGCCTTATCTGTCGTAAAAAACGTGTCATCAGGAATAAACACATCCTGCAGAGGGAGCGGTTCATATTGGTTATTGCACCCTTGCGTGATATATGGGGATTGTCCCAAAATCTTATAATATTCCCGCAGCACCGTCAGCAACGGGAAACCCAAGCTTTGTTCCTTTGCTTGAATGTCCGCCTCAGAAATGCCGTGGGCCTCCTTGTGGTGCTCTCCTAATACATGGAGAAGTCCTTCGATTGTTGCTTTCATAAAAGTTGGGTCAACCTCCTCGATGTATATCGTTCAACAAGCTTCTGCTAGTCCTTCTAGTGAACATTGACACACTTCAATCTAACAATCATGAATTGAATAAGCCTGATGCTGGAATCCTTTTCCAGCCTTCAAGTCCTACTAAATTTAGTATCCGTTCTTTTTCGGAAGCATCAAATGTGTCCGTATCTTTTTTAAGACTCCCTTCAAATTCCTTCATGTACTGCTCATTACTCGTGTCGGTAACATACATATAATAGACATCTTGTATCGTATCCCCGTTGCGAAATTGAAACTGAAAGACATACATTTGTTTAATTTCTTGAATATTGGGCAGTTGTTCGGGTTCTCCACTCTGTGCCCATTGTGCGGCATTCCTCAGCAAATCAGGGTCACTTTGAACATTGATCAGTTCGGGTTGAACGCGATGTGTATCATTACGATACAAATAGATATTGACCATCTCCAACGAGCCGGATTCTTCTATTCGATCCGGGTTTCTTGGCGAACAGGAAGTTAGGAGGGAAGCAACAAGAACAACATACAATAGGGCAATTATTTTGTTAATATGAAACACTCCTATATATCACTTCAATTAAGAACGTATTTTCCGTATGGGGGAATATACATTACACCATATTTTAACATAGCCTCTTCCATAGACTATAGACTCGCATATTTCCGGTTGACGAAACCAAAATCGGGAAGTATAATCAAATCCATATTAAACTTATAGGAATTATTAAATATTAAATGATACCGACCATTCAAATGGAGGTCACAGCCTCAGCAGATATTGTGCTGGCGTTGTGGCCTTTTTCTTTTGATCCTATTTTTGAAGGCTAGGTGAGTTGAAGTGATGAGAAAGCTCATGTCCAATCCCATCCTCGGAAAATGTTTGCCTTGGGTTCTCCCCATCTTACTAATCGTTGTGTGGGCTATATTATCCAATCTTGACGTGATTTCGAGGAAAATCCTCCCCCTGCCTCAAGACGTTTTATTTTCTTTCAGGGATTTGCTGTTATCTGGAAAGTTAATCGAACACATCGCCATCAGTTTCCAAAGAGCGTTCATTGGTTTCTTAATCGGCGGGGGGATCGGTCTTGTACTGGGCTTTATCAACGGCTTATCGTCCATCGCCGAAAAATTGTTGGATACCACGATTCAAATGGTACGCAATGTTCCTCATCTGGCGATGATTCCCCTAGTCGTTCTATGGTTTGGTATTGGCGAAGAGTCGAAAATATTCTTGGTCGCGGTTGGCGTGTTATTTCCGGTCTACATCAATACCTTGCACGGCATCCGCTCCGTGGACAACGGATTGATCGAAATGGGCAGCGTATACGGGCTGCGCTCCGCTTCGCTCTTCTGGAAAGTTGTTCTGCCTGGCGCCCTGCCTTCCATTCTGGTCGGACTCCGCTACGCTCTAGGCATTATGTGGCTCACCCTCATCGTATCCGAAACGATTGCTACGAATTCGGGCATCGGCTTTCTGGCCATGAACGCAAGAGAATACATGCAAACCGATATCATTCTGCTGACCATTGTGCTGTATGCCTTATTTGGAAAGCTGGCCGATTCCATCGCGAAGCTCTTAGAGAAGCGCTTCTTACAATGGAACCCGAATTATCAAAAGTAAGCTCTGAAAGGATGTGTCGACCCTGAAATCCTCTACCCATGGTGTGCATCTTCGTATAACCCAATTACAGAAAAGCTTTGGCGAGCAACCTGTACTTCGAGGCATTGAGTTAGACGTGAAGCCCGGAGAGTTCATTGCCATCATCGGGCGAAGCGGCTGCGGAAAAAGCACGCTATTGCGCGTGATCGCCGGCTTGGAACCCTCCACGTCGGGAGACATAAGGATCAATGACCATCCGGTCGACCAGGTGCATGCCGAAACCCGGATGATGTTTCAAGACGCCAGGCTGCTGCCCTGGAATAAGGTCATCGATAACGTAGCGATCGGACTTCGAAAAGAAGACCGACATAAAGCGGAAGCCGCTTTAGATCAGGTTGGGCTTGGTGCCCGGGCCAATGAATGGCCGTCCGTGCTCTCCGGCGGTCAGAAGCAGCGCGTCGCCTTAGCCAGAGCGTTAGCCAGCCAACCTAAATTATTGCTGCTCGATGAACCTTTAGGCGCGCTGGACGCATTGACCCGCATTGAAATGCAGCAATTAATCGAATCGCTGTGGCAGCAGCAGCCATTTACGACGGTCTTGATTACGCACGATGTCGAAGAGGCTGTCGTCCTGGCCGATCGCGTGGTGCTCATTGAGGAAGGTCGGATTGCGATGGATCGAACCGTTCCTTTCTCACGCCCCCGTCAACGTGGAAATGCCGAAGTGGCAGCATTCATCGATCACATCCTGAAACGGGTCATGGGCATAACCGAAGTGGAAAGCCGACATGAAGCAGAAGACCTCCCCTATCCCTTAAAGAAAGGATCATAGGTGTCTGACACCATCCCGCTTGGGAGGGGATTTCGATCACCATTTCTTGAAGGAGGTGGATCACAAGCGAGCGTTTGACCGGACGTGAAATCGTAAGAAAAACGTCTATCGACGTACTTTCAAAGAAGACAGACCGCGTTTAGCGGTAGTTTTTCTTGCGATATCAGGCAGCAGATTCACCGAAGTTTATACTTTCTGATATCTAGAAAAGAAAGGAGCCCGAAAGCATGCCTAACATCGATAACCCGCAAGAAATCGTGAAGGAAATTAGGATTACCCGCTGCCCGGTTCCGACAGCAGCCAGCTTGGCCCTCGATCTCGGGCTGCTTCATCAGGAGCTAGAAAAGTCCGGATGTACGGCGGCGGAACTAACGAGAGACACCCGTCAAGCTCTGCCTGATGCGCATTTTAATCACACCTTGCCTTTCCTGGTGCGGGAAGGAGGCAACATTCCGGCTTTATGGGCACGCTCAACCGGGAGCGATACGCGGCTGATCGGACTAAGCTGGGTTGATGAATATCAAGCCATCCTCACCCTTCCCGACTCGGATATTCAGGAGCCTGGCGATCTGCGCGGAAGACGAATCGGGATTCCTCGTCATCGGTATTTAGAGATCGATTTTCGGGCGGCCCAAGCGCTTCGCGGTTTTCATAATGCCCTCTCGCTTGCGAATCTAGCGCTGAATGACGTCAACATCATTGATCTTGAAGCCGTTCGCGAAGGAAGACGGGATTCGTGGAATACCGAAATCGAGGCGCTGCAGCGGCGTCAGATCGATGCTGTTTTTGTCAAAGGAGCTACCGGGCTGGAGGCCGCCCGTACGGTTGGCCTGAAGGAAGTGATCGAGCTTGGGTTCCATCCGGATCCGCTGGTGCGAGTCAACAATGGCGTCCCCAGAACCGTGACCGTCGATACGGCCTTGACGGAGCAGGAGCATATCGTGGAACAGATTCTCACTTCGCTGCTTCGTGCCGCCGATTGGTCCAAAGATCATCCCGATGATTTCATTCGGGTTGTTACGAAGGAAACCGGCGCTTCATCCGAATATGTAGCCTCCGCTTATCGTAATATTTCGCTTCGACCTGCACTACGGGAAGACTATTTATCGGCGCTTGATGCCCAGAGCAGGTTCCTGTTCGAGCATGGTTTCCTCCCGCATCCCGTCAACGTATGGGACTGGATTCTTCCAGAACCGTTAGCCGCGGCTGAACAAAACATTGCCAAAGGAGTGTCACTCACATGACTCAAACGAAAGCAGACGTAACCATCGGTGTCCATCCCAATAATCATTCGTTATTCGTATTGCGCCGCTTGGGCTTTTTGGAAGAGATTCTTAAAGACCATAACTCATCCGTTGCTTGGGTTGATTACACCGACGGAGCAAGGACGCCTCTGCGGATCGCTTCCGGCGAAATCGACTTCGGAGGTACAGGGTCTACCCCGCCGTTAACCGCGCAGGCTTCGGATATCGATATTGTGTACGTTGCAGTATCGAATCCCCGTACAGCCAGCGGCGCCTTAGTCGTTCGCAAGGAATCGCCGGTGCAATCCGTTGCGGATTTGAAAGGCTTGCGCATTGCGCTGTCCGAAGGGTCCTGGCATACGAGTTTTCTGGCAACCGCGCTCGATAAGGCAGGCCTTCTATATGATGATGTCGTCCGTGCGGATATAGGCAATGAGGGAGCAAAGGCATTGCTGGCCGGCGAAGTGGAGGCTTGGGTCGGCAACGATCCGCAGCTGACGGAGCTGCATAACAAAGGTCTCATTCGCACGCTCGTGCCGCTTGAGTCCCATATCTCTCACCGTTCCGTATGGTTTGCCAGCCGGGATTTCGCGACAAATCAGCCGCAGCTGATCCAGGCCGTAGTCGAAGCGCTGCAGCAAGCAGATCAGTGGATTCAAGATAACACGCGCGAAGCGGCGGAGCTGTTTGCCCGGGACTTGCCCGATTGGCCTTCCGTGGATTCATGGGAAGCCGCGCTTCGGCGGAGACCTTGGGGGCTGCAGCCGATTACCGAGGAATTCATAACCGAACAGCAGCGGGTTGCCGATCTGTTAGCAAGGCAGCATATTTTGCCTAAGAGCATTATCGTTTCCGATGCCGTTCTGCCCGTACCCGTAGAAATTGGAGGAAAATAGCATGGCTGCACACAAAGAGAACGTTGAAGTGTATTGGTATTTAACCGCGCCGGATGGCCGCAGTCCATGGTCAACGGAGGGTGCGCGCAAAATCGATTTGCCTTACCTAAGGCAGATTGCCTCGGCTGTCGACCAATTAGGGTTTACCGGCGCCTTGCTGGCAACGGGCCCGCATGATACGTGGGTGCTGGGCTCCTCCTTGATTTCCAGCACAAACAACATGCGTTTTCTCATCGCTGTTCATCCACCGTTGATTTCCCCCGTGCTCGCCGCGAAAATGGCGCAAACCTTCGATGATTTTTCCGGAGGCCGCGTATTATTAAACATCGTGAACGGGAACACGGCGCAAATGCGCGCCTATGGATCAACGCTTGGGCATGATGAACGTTATGCCTACACGGATGAATGGATTCAGGTGTGGAAACAAGCGGTAGCCGGAGAAAGCCTGAATTTCCATGGCAAGTATATTACCGCCGAAGGCAAAGCCTTACAGCTCTCCTCCACGCAGAAGCCAACGCCGCCCCTGTGGTTCGGCGGATCATCGCAAGCGGCTCACCTCACGGCAGCCAAGCATATCGATACGTACCTAAGCTGGGGCGAAACGCCTCCGCAAGTTGCCGAGAAGATCAAAGATCTTCAAGCTTTAGCTGCTGAACAAGGGCGTACTATGCGGTATGGCATCCGGCTTTATCTGATCGTGCGCGATACGGACGAAGAAGCATGGCAAGAAGCGGATCGGCTGCTTAAGACGATGGATCCGCACACCGTGGAGCATATGCAATCCGTTCTGCGAAACAGCGATTCGGTGGGGCAGCAGCGCATGCTTCGCAATCACAACGGCCAAATTCCTAAAGACGCGAGGGAGCTCGAAATTTATCCGGATTTATGGGCCGGGATGAGTCTGGTACGACCAGGTCCGGGCACCACGATCGTAGGCAGTCCGGCAACCGTTCTGGCGCGCTTAAGAGAGTATCAGAATGCGGGCATTTCAACGTTTATTTTCTCCGGTGTTCCACTGCTTGAAGAAGCTTACCGTGTAGGAGAATACATCCTGCCCCATCTACGCGATAACCGTCAGGACGTGACCACACCGAAGCAAGAAGAACAGGAGAAGGTCTTCACTTGGGCTCATAACATCCACTAAATGATCCGGCAAAAAGGGAAGTGTCCTATGCGAAAAATAAGCTTACATGTACTATTAGTAATTCTGTTAGTTACGTTATCGGCTTGCGGTAACGCCGGCCAAGCGAAACAAGCTAGTGCCAAGGATGAGGCCGTACCCGTTCGTCTTGGCATACTGCGCAGTGCCCAGCCATTAAGTTTATCCGAGGAAGGCGGGCCCCTGTATAAGAGACTGGAAGCAGCCGGAGCGAGCATTGAAAAAACCGGCGGTTTCGCCGCCATGTCACCGGCGATCGAGGCGTTAAACGCCGGTTCGATCGATATTACAATCGGCTCCATTACGGCAGCCATCAGCGCCCTTGTCGGAGGCTCTTCGGAATTTACGATTTTTACGAAGCAGCCTGGCGATCAAGATAATCAAGGCATTGTCGCCAAGCCGGAAGCCGGCATCAAGGGGCCTTCCGACCTCCGCGGTAAGAAAATCGCCGTCAACCGCGGCGGCACCGGCGAATACTTACTATATAAAGCGCTGGAGAAAGGCGGACTCGATGCAAGCGAAGTCGAGATTGTCTATCTTCCGCCAACGGAAGCAGGACCGGCCTTTGAAAGCGGCCAAGTCGACGCTTGGGCGACATGGGGTTCGTTCACCGCCGTGGCGCTTGTCGACTTCGGTGCAGAGCTGGTCATCTCCGCAGGCGACATCGATTCCGAGAACGATACGGTATATATTGTGCGAAACGGCTTCCTGAAAGAACATCCTAAACTCGTGCATGAAGTGTTCGAAGGCTTGAATGAAGAGTCCGGGCTTCTGTCCAAAGACGTCGATCACACCGTCCAATTAATTCAGGACATCCAAGGCGTCTCCGAACCTGTGGCTCGTCAGCAGCTGGAAGGCTCTTTATACCCGTTTGACCCGATTGATGACACCGTTCGCCAACGTTGGCAAGCAGTCGCCGATTATATGTTTGAGAAAGGGATTATTCCGAATGAAGTGGATGTCCTATCCAATACGGTGGATGTAAGGACGTTGAAGTGAAGCCGCTTGAGGAAGCTTAGAGGAGCAGTGGGCATCAGGCAGTGTTCGTAAAAAGAAACCGGGATGACGCCTAGTAAATGGAGATCAATCTGAAGGGTGAGATTCTAAAACAAGAGGAACTTCATTTGGTGGTAGGGGCAGTCATGACCCTGGTCACGTTTAATATTGAAAAAGGCAAGGAGACTAAGCTCTTTGCCTTTCCATTTAAAGCCGCTTCCTTATCATTGCGGACAGGAAAATTTAAGGCTTGTACTCAAAATCGGGTATCGAATGCCACCGCTTTCTCAACTCGTGTGCAGCAGCTTTCGGTTTGCGATCGCGGGTAAAAACCCCTTTCTTGTTTCCCTGAACCCGAATGATATTTTGACTGGTATGGAAGTCGGCGAAGTTCCAGACGTGTTCCCCGACGAAATTTCCGCATGCGTCAAAAATTTCGTGATTCGCCTGCAAAAACTTAACCTGGAACTCCTCGGTGAACATGACGGGAGCGACATCGTGGAATCCGGCGATCGTATCCGCGCCGTATTCCGTCATGATGATCGGTTTGTCCGGACAGCGTTTGTTCCAGCCTTCGAATTCACGGCGGAGCTTGGCCTGAGCCAACTCCCACTCCCCGCCTTCCACATACCAACCGTAGTAGCGGTTTAAGCACAGGACATCCGCCAGATCCGAAACCTTGCAATCCTCTGGGCTGCCTTCCTGCAAGGTTACTACCGTGACGGGACGCTGCTGCGGATCGCATTCCTTCGTCAGCCGGAACAGCGGTTCAAAGTACTCATACGCCCCGTCCTCCGCCGTTGCCGGCTCGTTGGCGATTGACCACATCACGACACAGGCATGGTTTTTATCCCTCGCAACCAATTCACGAATGGCCTCCCGATGTGCCTCGCGGGTATTGATTTCCTTCCACGTATTCCGTTTCGGGCCGTTTGCATGAATCGCCATAAAGTTCAAATGCAAGCCGACAGCCGCCACCTCGTCGATGACAACAAAGCCTTCCCGATCGGCTAGCCGCATGAACTCTTCCGAGTACGGATAATGGGACGTCCGGAGCGAATTGGCGCCGATCCATTTCATCAATTGAAAATCCATCACGTTGGCCGCCTCGTTGAATCCTCTGCCGTGAATCGGGGAATCCTCGTGCTTGCCGAATCCTTTAAAATAGAACGGTTTTCCGTTGATGAGAAACTTTCCTTCTTTCACTTCCACCGTTCGGATCCCGAAGGGCTGCTCGTATTCGTCGATCGTCTCGCCCTGTTGCAGCAGCTCGATTTTCACCCTGTACAAGTAAGCGTTCAGCGGCTCCCAGAGCTTCGCTTCCCTGATCATTAATTTGCCTTCCGCCCCTTCTCCACTCGCGACAACGATGCCCTCCTCATCAAGGATGCTGACCCTTGTCTCCACCATGTCGCTTGCAGCCACCGAATAATTCACCAAGGCAGAACCATCAGGCTGCACGCCGGATACGATCTCGACATCCCGAATGTAGACCCGGGGCGTCGTATAGATTTTGACCGGTCGGTGAAGTCCCCCATAATTAAAGAAATCGAAATTCGGACGATTGCGAATGATTTTGCCGAGTCCTTCAACCTCCTGCTCTGAATAGTTGCCGACGGGCAGTGTCGATTCATCCAGCACGTTACAAACCGCAACGGTAAGCCGATTTTCCCCTGCGGTTAACCACTCGTTGATTTCGGCCTCAAACGGCGTAAATCCGCCCGCGTGTCCGGCCGCCAAGCGACCGTTGACGTACACCTTCGCCTCATGCGTGGCCGATCCGAATCGGAGAACGATTCGCTCTGAGGAAAGCATGCTTGGAACGATGAATTCCCGCTCATACCACACCCAGCCGACATGATCGCGAATTTCGGCGCTCACGCCCACATCATTGTATGAGGAAGGTACCGCCATCGGGATCGTATCCGAAAGCGGACGTTCCTGCCATTTCTCGGCGAATCCGTTGCCGGAATCAAGTTTAAAATTCCATATTCCGTTTAAATCGAAGACCGTCCGGGATGCGGTCATAATGGGATAAAGCATAGGGTTCCCTCCTACTTGGAATCGATGATTTTTTGAATGCGTTGCTGCGCGTTTTTTACGGTTGTATCAAGATCTTGGCCCGACAGCATCATCGCGTCGAATTCTTCGATGAACACTTTCTCCAGCTCCGCATGGAACGGCACCGCGACCGCCGCCGTCGTTTGGTTCATATGTTCAAGGACGTAGAGCAATGATTCCTTGTCGATCATTTCCGGGGTTTTCGTGCCGGCGATGATGTTATCGACGACTTCGTCCATATTCACCTTCTTCCAGGAAGGAAAGTACTTCCCTTGAAGGGCGATTCCCTCTGTCGTATACCAACGAATAAACGTGTACGCTTCTTCTTTATGCTTCGATTTGCTATAGATCCCCAACACATCGCCGCTGACATTGCCCGAAACCGGATCTTCCTTATTCACCTTCGGAAGGGGAGCGAAGACTGTTTTGAATGTCGCCGGCACTTGATCCGTTCCTCCGGTTTCCGGAACCAGGAATGATCCCATTGAAATCATGCTCGTTTCCTGATTGAAATATTGGGGGCGGTAGTTCAATTTTTGGCTGATGACTTCCGAATACGGCGTCACGAAGGCCTCCTCCTCCCCTTGCAGCCGAAGCTCCAACGACTTGCGAACGCTCGGCGTATCCGCGTTGGCTTTCGTTCCGTCGTCCGTGGTCAAGTTCGCTCCGACCGCTTGATTCATGCTCTGAATAAAGTACGCCTGCGTGGGCCAACTATGGAAATAGGTTCCGTATCTTGTTTTGCCCGCTTCGGTTTTTGTCATCGCCTTGGCATACTGCATATACTCGTCCCACGTCCATTCCTTCGGAAGTTCAAGCCCTGCCTCCTTGAGATGGTTTTCATTGATGAACACAAAGGGGAGAACCGATTTGCCCGGCAGCCCGTACGTTTCCCCCCCAATCCTGGTATCTACTGTATACTCGTCAACAAGGACGGCACCTTCTTGCTCCAGATAGCCGTCGATCGGTTCCAGCATGCCGAGTTCCATACGCTGGCTGAGGTAATTCATGTTGCTGAACATGACGACGTCGAGCGCTTCTCCGGAGGCGGCGGCGAGATCGAGCTTCTTGTAGTATTCGTTGGAATTGTTGTCTTCTGCGGATACGAATTCCACTTTGATATGGGGATGTATTTTTTCGAATTCCGCGATGGCAGCATCCCAGTTGTCGGTCTTCTTCGGATACCAGGTATGCAGTTTGATGGTTACTGTACCGTCCGCTGCGCCGCCGTTCGAATCTCCGCCCTGGCTTTCTCCCGAACCCGAAGCACATCCGGAAACGATGAGCGAAAGGATTGCCACAGCAGCGAAAAAGCGCTTCCAATTTCTTTTGAACATGTGAATTCCCCCTTGGTATATGATAATAAGCCAATAAGCCAGAAGATGACGGTTTGAACTACTGCTTAAATCGTTTATCCTTTGACACTTCCCGAGGCCACCCCTTCTATGACTTGTTTTTGACCGATAATGAAAATAATCAGCAGCGGCAGGATTGCGGATACGGCTCCCGCCATCATGAGTGAATAAAATTCGCCGTTAAAATCGGCAAATTTCCGAATGCCAAGCTGGAGCGTGAACAGCGAATCGGTGCGCAGGAAGATCAGCGGGTTCTGATAATCGTTCCAGGTCCAAATGAAACGGAGTATCATGTAGGTCGAAAGCGCGGGTTTGACCAGCGGCAGCCCGATCCGGAAAAAGATCCTCCAGTGGTTCGCGCCGTCGATTCTTGCGGATTCGATAATCTCGTTATGAACCCCCATGAAAAACTGGCGCAGCAAAAACGTGCCCAATACCCCCGAGGCGCCCAGCAACACGAGGCTCATGTGATTGTCAAACAATCCGAGCCAGCGAAACATGATAAATTGCGGAACAAGAATAGCTTGATGCGGAATCATGTACGTAGCCAATACCAGTATAAAGACCGCATCCCGTCCTATGAAATGAACCTTGGAAAAGCCGTAAGCCGCCATGGCGGAGATGACCAAAGATAATGCAGTCGTCAGCAAAGTTACCTTGATGCTGTTTAGATAATAAAGCCCGAACGGGATGCTCCCCAGCCATACCTGGCTGTAATTTTCAATGATTCTCCACGTGCTCGGGATCCACTGAATCGGATAAGTCATCACCTCAAGCTCCGGCTTGAACGATGCCGACAACATCCACAGAAACGGCAGGATAAAGAAGATCCCTGCGATGCCCATCAGGGCCGTAATGACGACCCGGTTTAGTCGAATGGATTTCATGTTTAACGGCCTCCTAGTAATTTACCCACTTCTTCTGTCCTACCCATTGGATCAAGGTGATGAACAGTATCAGAATCAACAGAACAATCCCCATGGCGGACGCATACCCGGATTCCAGATTCACGAAAGCCTCTTCATACAGATAGAAAACAATAACGGAGGTCGAACCGGCCGGCCCGCCGTTCGTTAGCACCATAATCAGATCAAAAACTTTGAAAGATCCTACAATCCCCGTAATCAACAGGAAAAAGGTTGTCGGCGACAGCATAGGCACCGTAATGTTGAAAAACTGGCGTATCGGCGAAGCCCCGTCCACTTCGGCCGCCTCATAAAGATCCTTCGGAATGCCTTGCAGTCCAGCCAAATAAATGATCATGTTAAACCCTAGCGAAGTCCAGATCATGATGATCATGACGGCCAGCAGCGCGTAGTTCGGATCCGCCAGCCACATCGGTGGGTGATCGATACCGATCGACCGTAAAAAGCCGTTAATCGGCCCGCTGTTCGGATGGAACAGCACCCTCCAAAGCAAAGCGATTGCGACAATACTAGAAATAAACGGCATAAAATAGATGACCTTAAAAAAGCTCTTGAAGTACGTCCCCTTGTTAATCAGTGCCGCGAGCACCATCGCAATGAACATGGACACCGGAACGACCGCGATCAACACGATGTTATTTCGCAAGGAACGGTGAAACGCTTCATCCCGAAACAACTCCGTGTAGTTGTCCCATCCGACGATGTTCAGCCCCCCAATGCCCGCAATGAAATTCCAGTCCGTAAAACTGATCACCCCCGACAGCACAATCGGGATGACGACCAAGGTCATCGTCAAGACCAGCATCGGTAAAATAAACAAATATCCGGTAACGGTCTCATAAAACGCTCGTCTTCGGATCACCCTCATCACCTCTTTTACATTCTCTATTTTTTCTCATTATAGACATCGGTGTATCCGGTGCACATGAAACGATTTTTTCTAATCGAAAAAGATTTTTGCGATATTTTTTCCCGCATAGAAAAAAATGTTGAATGAATCCGTCCACAGAATGCTTTAATATTTACTTATAACGCAAAAGCAATCGATTCATTGTGGCCGAGGTGATCGACAACGAATGCGCATCCGACTGAATTTCAAGCATGTGTCCCTGCGAAAAAAACTGATTCTTACTTCCATTGCTTGCCTCGTACTGCCTGCCATCGGCATGCTTTACACCACCGGCGTATACTCCAAAATCATCATTCGCGAGCACACGCTCGGAAAAGCGGAGCAATCGCTCATGATTGTGCAATCTCAAGTGGAAGCGATACTGGAGGAAATGGTGTCCATATCGAACTTCGTCCAATTCGATCCGGAAATTAAAACACTATTGGAAGAGGCGAAAAAAAGTCCGGTCGCCGCGAGGCAGCTAACGACCCGATTGGAGCAGGTCGCCGGCGAGAAGCAGGACCTGCGCCTGACCTTGCTGACAGAGGACGGCCGGGCATATTCCGATTACTCCTTCTACGACTTTCAGCCACAGCGCTTTTTCCGGCAGGACTGGTATCCCAGGGCGGAACGCTTGACGCCTTACGAGACATTATTTTTAGGCGGACTGGAAAACTATCTGCCACCGCTGTACCCTGAACAGAAATATGTTTATATGACCGCTCGGGCATTGACCGAGACCGTTCATAAAGCGCCGTTTGCCTACCTCGTGGTCAGCCGCACGGAAAACAGCATTCGTGAGCTCTTTGCCGATATGGAAGAGGACGTGTATCTGGTGGACGAGAACAATCGCATCCTATCGAATCGCCATGCCGATTGGATCGGAGACCGGTTCGAGAACGTGCTGCCGCATCCTATTTCAGCTTCGCCGGAGATTGTTCTAATCGGCGGAGAAAATCAATTGCTTCTTTCGCTCCCGCTTCGTTTTTCGGGATGGAAGCTTGTAAGCGTGGCTCCTTACGAACAGCTTACGGGAAAATTGAACGGGATTTATAAAACGATGCTATTTCTGCAAGCCATGTTCGCGATTGGCTTTTTGCTCGCCCTTACCTATTTGTTGAGGCGCTTCACCAAGCCGGTTCTGGCGCTCGGGGAGGCGGCAAAGAAAGTGGAATCCGGGGATTTAAGCGTGCGTTCCAACATTCGCGGACCTGATGAAATCGGCCGGCTCGGCCGTTCGTTCGACTTTATGCTCGACCGCATCCAGCAAATCCTGACGCAGGTGAAGATGGAGCAGGAATTGAAGCGTCAAGCTGAAATGGCGATGCTGCAGGCGCAAGTTCATCCGCATTTCCTCTTTAACGTTCTGAATTCGATCCGACTGAAATTGTTAATGAGAGGTGATGATGAAAACGCTGTCACCGTCGAGTCGCTATCCTCGTTGCTCCGAACAAGTCTTAGGCAGGATGAATTCGTCACGTTTTATACCGAAATGGAAACAGCCAAACAATTTACGGACTTAATGAAGTTTACTACGCGATTTCCGATCGAGATTCATTGGCATATCCATGCGGACCCGTTTGCCGTTACCGTCCCCCGCTTTATCTTGCAGCCAATTATCGAGAACGCGTATAAACACGGCTTTTCGAAGAGCGGGGGGATGATTTGGATTCGTGCGCGAACCGCCGGCGCTTCATTAAACATCACGGTCGAGGATAACGGCTTAGGCATGAATCCGGATACGCTTGAGGAATTAAAGAAACGGCTTAGCTATCAAAAGGAGGATATCATCGCGCAGAAGAACTTGGGCGAACGGATCTCTTCTGACGGTATCGGCCTGATCAACGTCTTCAGCCGATTGAAATTGTTGTACGGGGAGCGGTTTGAAATGAACATTCAAAGCGAGTACGGGCGACGCACGACTGTGGAGCTGCTGCTGCCGATCGAGAATGCAGGGGAGGATGATCATCATGTTTAAAGTTCTTCTCGCCGACGATCATTATACGGTATTGGATTATTTGAGTGCCGGCATTCCCTGGCCGACACTAGGTCTGGAATTGGCTGCCGTTTGTTCCGACGGCGGCGAAGCCTGGGAAGCTTGCCAAATTCATCGTCCGGACATTCTCGTAACGGATATCGGAATGCCCGTCATGGACGGACTGGAATTAATCGAGAAAGCACGCGCAGCCAACCCGCGGTTGAAGGCGGTCATTTTGTCCTGCCACGAAGATTTTCACTACGCGCAGACGGCCGTAAAACTTAACGTGGTCGAATATATTTTAAAGGAGAGTCTTCGGATTGATCAGGTCGTTTCCGTGCTGGGCCGATTGACGAACCAATTGACCGTGGAAAATGACTTGGAACACGACCGGAACCAGCTCCAAAAGAAAATCCAACAACATCTTTCCTCCATTCGATCCGGATTGATCCGCAAGTTTCTAGAACAACCGGTCTGGAGCGAAGCCGAATGGGCGAACGAATTTCAAAATTTCGGTATCCTTCTCCGGGACGGCGTCCCTTATCTGCCAGTCCTGGCCCTGCCGGAGAGAGCCGCCGAATTGGAAGTCCGGTTCGGCGGAGCCGTCAACATGCAGTTTGTGATCCATAACGCCTTGCAGGAGTTAGTTCGTTTTAACGGAAGCTTCCTGTTTGTCCTGAACGAACGCCAATACCTGTTGCTGTTCCCCTTCCCGCATACGTTGACACGGAATCTCTATGAGGACGTTCAGGACGAACTGTTTCGAGTCCAACAACAGATGTTTCAACATCTGCGCATCGGCATTTCGTTTATCCGCGGGGAAGTGAGCCGCGAATTACTTCATTTGAAAAAAGAGAGTCAGAAATTGCTTGATGCCGCAACGTTTCGATTCTATACGGGCGAGCGCGTTTATGCCAAAATGCTGCCCCTGGAGACGACGGAAGAGGATATTTTCCTGCATTATTCCAAAGCCCTGCAGGATTTGAAAGATTGCATTCTTGCCGGGGACAAGACCCGGATTTCGCTTGCCGTCAGAGAATGGAAAGGTTTTATAGAAAGCAAGGTCTATCCTGTGGAGGCGGTAAAATGCTGGGTGCTCAAAATGACCATGGAACTCCAGCTCAAGTACACCGTCATGCAAAACTTCGTCACGAACTTCAATACCGAAAGGCTCCAGCGGAAAATCGCCTCGATTGAAACGCTGGACCATTTGCTGGAATGGCTCCAGGAATTTCTCGAAAAAAAATCCGTCGAAATCGAGTCGCTTCGGGAACAAACCGTCGTACGCCGAGAAATTGCCGAGGCGCAGCGATACGTCCGCCTCCATATGGGCGAGAAAATTGCCATGGAAGAAATGGCCCATCGCTTGAATCTGAACCCGTCTCATTTCAGTCGTATTTTCAAGCAGGAAACTGGAGAAACCTTCGTTGAATTCGTCACCCGCACGAAAATGGAAAGAGCCCAGGAGTTGTTGAACCAGTCCGATTTAAACGTTGCGGAAATTTCCGAGCAGCTCGGATATGAGCACACGAGCTATTTTAATAAGCTATTCCGGAATTACGCCGGGATGTCGCCGAGCGAATACCGGCGATCAATATAAGGCATCAGCTTACTGAAAGTTGTCATGAAGAAAAACAGGAGACCTGCCTCTGTTTGCGAGAGATGGTCTCCTGTTTTTCTTATGAAGTTCAACCGATCCACTATCATGGGTCATGTTGCGAGCATCAATAACCAATTTATCTGGGAGCACGAGGTCTGCTTAGGACTTGGTGTCCTTTTTTTGCTTAAACGATTGACCTAGAATTGAACCACAAAAGAAGTAGGTCGCCCGTAATCGGATAACCACCCCTATCTACACGCTACGTTGTTCCATCTTAGTTGTCATTTAAATTATTTAAATTTCGTTAACTCTTCATAGTTCGTAATTTTAAGTTTGATTTTTCCCTTCTTGATGAATGTTATTTTGATAATAAATTTCTGTAATCAGCTCAGAGATCTTTCTTGAATCTTGGACCATTTGATTGAATACTTCCTGATCAGCTTCAGTTATTTCCTCTGTTTCATTATAGTTAGAAGATATTGCGCTAATTTTTGTATTCATTTTATTGGCAATAGGAACTAATAACTCTGTCGATACTCCCGAATCTATAACTTTAGAATAGCCCTCTACACGATATAGCCGATTATTTATCTCCTGAATGCTTTTACCATCCAAATCTTGAAAGTTGCCAAGATTATGATAAAAATTCCAGACTTCAAATACGGAATTACCTATTATAGATTCCAGTTTCATTTTTAAATCTCTATCGTTTTTGTTGTTTTGATTAATCAAAAGTATAGAAAAGATAATCAGCGTTATTACAAAGAAAGAAATCAGAATATTCTTAGTTCTTTTTCTCAATCCGCTTGCCCCCTTTCCCATACTTTCTTTCCGTCGATTAAATTTACTGAACTTGGTGGATCTTCATAGAGAGAAATCTCAACCAATGATCTTTTTCCTTCTTTCAACCAATTATATACACTACCTTCGTTAATAGAAGGATAGGATAAAATTTGATTTACTTGA
Source organism: Paenibacillus sp. cl141a (assembly GCF_900109305.1). NCBI lineage: Bacteria > Bacillati > Bacillota > Bacilli > Caryophanales > Paenibacillaceae > Paenibacillus > Paenibacillus sp. cl141a. The sequence goes on along the minus strand of NZ_FNZO01000010.1, from coordinate 163,108 downwards.
AATGCAGTTGCATAATATTCTGCGTACTCGGGATCATCATCATCTAATCCATTATCTGTCTCAAAAAATGTGTCTGTTTTGCCTACAATTCTTAATCCACTTTCCCACTCTAATATGATTTCTACACCTCCATACTCTCTTAATGTTTTAAATAAAGAATCTGCTTCCATAGACATCCTCTTTCTTATTTTTTATTCTGATGGTTTAGCTGGTACTATATGAGCACCATCTTTTCCATAATGTATCATCCCTCTATGAGTCTCTATACTTCCGTGACTCATTCGCCTCTATAAACGTTATGATGCAGCCTTATTTAAAGTTGATAAAGAATTAATTAAACAAACCCCCTCCATTTTCAAATAACAATGATAGGGGTCTGTTCACTAAACTGTACAACCTAATTGCTTACTAGTCCGCTATATTGATGACGTTATCTTTAACCTGATAAATGATATATTTATGATTCCATTGTTGCACGGTAACAATCGTTTCTTCATTTCCCTTTTCAAAAAAATAATTAGAGCCTTCTTGCTGGACATAGCTCCATCCTTCACTGCTCATTCGCTCTTTTAGAAGCTCAACGGAACGATCCTCTCTTGCATGAAAGATGAATTTGCTTGGCTTCGTTATCTCCCGGCCGATTAACGGGCGATGCGTGGTGCACGGCGGGCAGAATATTTCCGAAATAGGCACGGCTGTTTAATAGCCACTAATCAACCCCTGGTAGGTTAGCCAAACATAGGTATAATGTTTTATTCGGCACTGGGTAGCCCCACCAGTACTTATTGAAACCTAGCCAATAAACACTACTGCCCCTTCTCTTCGAAAAGCGATAGGAAGTTCAGCTTCAAGTAATTCAATTCTTTCAATTATCTTATCTTGTTTTTCGCTGGGTAAATTTGTTTTTGCCCACTCCTTTATCTGAGATAGCTCCTTCATCACAAAAGGCAAGTCTTCCTTCTCCATATCTAATCCAACGGAAAAAACATTAATCCATTCTAAGTTCAGTTCTTCAATAGCAGGTATCCAACATTCTTCGAAAAAAGCTTCTGATGCTACAGGAATATAAAATTTTTCCTCGAACTCGTTTTCTGAGTTTAATATCATAGCTGCAATAGACATTAATCTTTCCCTCCAAATATTGCTTCAAATGTGTGGTCAGGAAATTCTTTTCTTAGTTGATTTAGGCTGTTCTCGACTGCCTGCCTTAGTTCAGGTGTATCTCCGTCTAATCTAAAGACGAACTTACGGATATTTTGGATTTGGTCTAGTGAAGGTACATCCGGTGTACCATTTTTTGTCGGTCTAGTTGCAATAGCTTCTTCCAGGTTAACTATCCTTTTTCTAGTCTTATCTAGTATTTGCTTATCAGCAAACTGCTGAGGAGTTTGGGCAGGTAACCCTGTCTTAGGATTTACTATATTTAATCCTTTAGCTGTTTTATCTTCATAAAAAACACCGTTCTTCAAATCGATTTCGTCTAACTCACCGATTGGTCTTCCATTCTTATCAACAATTTCTACTTCTTTTACCTGTTTAACATTACCGGCACCCTCATCCCCCGACTTCCTACCGTCACCACTAGCGCCACTATTACTGCCACCAAGATCATCATGCTTATTATTCAGCGGGCCTCTCCCCCTAATTCCAGCACGGTAGAGAATAGCGCCTCCAAGGATCATAGCCGACTGTTGACCCAAGTAATTGGACCAGCCGCCTGCTGAATCGACTTCTTTCATGGTGTCTGCCACGATTTTTTCACGATATTCGTTACTAAAAACCATTCGGCCGGCCCATGCCGCTGTGTCCCAAATATCCTCGACCGTCCCGATGGTTGCATTATAGAGCATGTCTTTCCCGGTTCCAAGCGGATCTTCGTACAAGGATATCGCCGTATCCTTCAACGAGTTCCCTAACTGGGCGGCCCCGATCTTTACGCCCTCCCATAGTTCCCCTGCTTCCTGCTTCACGGTGTCCCATGCCTTCCCGGCTTCCTGCTGCACCGAATTCCAGGCTTCCTCCGCTTTTCTCCCGGCATCCTCTACGGCACTATGGCCTGCGGGTCCCCTCATCATAGGGAATGCTCCCAGCACATGCCCAGCAACTTGAATCGGTTGTACCCGCTCATCTGCTGACTTAAATCGTTGGGCAATCCCTCTCAGCTCCAGGCTTGTCCGCTGGATATGCTCCGTGGTCAGTGTCATCTCTCGATGCGCCTGCTGAAAATCCGAATAAAAACGAGACCTCGTCGTACCTTCCCACACAGACTCCAGCATATGGATGTTCTGGTTCAGCATGTATATCATTGCTTCCAGCTGTTCATGCGCCCTGGAGCATTGCTCTGCAACGTGCAGCAACATCTCCGGTGTGACCAAAATTCTACTCATAACAACCTCTCCATCTTGCTTTCGGGATTGAACCCGATTTCCGATCATAGTTAACTTAAATATTTTACTCTACTTGAATTATATGGAAAAGGTTCTCGAGGCCCTGCTATGTCACTTTAAAACTAGGATCTTTTTCTCAGTTAGTAACGGGACTTTATTACGAGCGACGTTCTCAGTAATATGACCATCATTATAGGAATTGTAGGATGAAGGGAGTCACGGAACAACATACCGTAAAAAAAGGGGGGGAATAGATGGGTTAACTTATCCTTCATTATTCTCGCCCTTGCTTGCACTGAATATCTGTTTAGAAAAAAATAATTTGTACTTGTCCTTAGGTCTTATATTTTGAAAACGGAGTGGTATGATTGGTAGGGCAATTCTAGCAGGCTGGATATTTGGAGAAGGAGTTCATCTGCTCTCTTGATCAGATTCATCAGATGTGCGGACTGCATTTTACGGATTAAAGAGCTCTCCTGTGACAAAAAGGATACAGACTGCATAAATATCAACGAATCCGCATTCATTCCTGAGACCTTAGGGAGCACCCGCAGCATATCTTCTAGTAAAATGTCTGACATAGGCTGCCTTTCCTCCTTCTTGATATACAGGGCATTTAACATGGATTTTAATGCCTTGTTGCATAATAATAAACTGACGTAAAGCAGCTTTCTATCCAAGAAATGCATGGATAATTTCATGTATTCTTGTGAGCAACTGGCATGAAGAAGAATCATATCCTGGTGAAAAAATCTATCTTCCTCTCTTTCCCGGAAGAATCAGATCAACCTCGTTCACCCATACCACTAAAACGCTCAACAGAATACCCTTGATTTTTTGTAATACAACTCCATCAGTCTTTTCAAATCCGCTCCAGATAAATTAAGAATATCCACTATAATAAAATCCGCATTATCAATTTTCTAGAAATTTGAACGGCAGTGTGCTGTGTTCTGGTACTTTTTTAAGCCATTGAACATCGAGATGAGGTTTCGCTGATTGTCTCCAGATTTCCACTGGACTAACGTGTTACAAGATCCCCTCTTTATCATTGAGAATTGCACCTGAGAAGATTCATCTCATTTAGAAAAGATGGATTGGTACTCTCCTGAGCAAGAGGTTGCAATGCTTCGTGATAAGTTAGCTAGTACATCGTCCACTCTCCTTAACAACCTCTGAAGATGAGCTATTTGGATTTTTTGAAGGAGGGCAGTATCTTTGAAACTTGCTAGAAAATGAATGGAATGAATAAACATCACAGTATCCAAATCAGGGCCTGACTCCCTACCAGTAAGCTGAATTACGTCATTTAGGGATAGCGAATGAGGAGGAGTAGTCAAATTTTTATCTTTTATATACATCGCCATCAGCATGGATTCCAATGCTCGATCACCTAGCACAATGCAAATATGAGCTGAGGATTGGTGTGTAAAACGAAAAGCCGAATTCATATAAATCTGTGAGCGTTCATGTAGCCTATCAATGATTCTAGCTTGAGTAGATCCGCTTCTCTGTAATTTTGACGTCTTCATCATATCTTTACCAGTATTCATGGAGGTTGAATGATTGTCCACTAACTTTCAACTCCCGCTTGGTTATTGTACGACTCATATTGAAAACATTGCCTAAGATGTTTTGAATTCATGGATCGTGGGAATACTTATATTTACCATTATACACCATATTAATACCTATAGATATTATTTTCAATATTCAGACACCAGTGTATTGCAATTGAGATATTATCTACACTTTTTAGTAGTGAGGTGTGGAATGATGACGGATAAAGAGATCCTTCTTCGGTTAGGTGCTCGTTTACGTGACTTAAGAAAAGAAAAAGGATTAACGCAAGAAGCTCTCGGAGAAAAAGGTGGGTTCCATTTTTCTTATATCGGACAAATCGAGCGGGGAGAAAAAAACGTTGCTCTATTAAATCTTGCAAAGATTGCTGAGGCATTAGAGGTAGAAATATCGCAACTCTTCATCTATCCCAATGTTGAAAGTAACGAAGAATCACAATCTGATCTTCAAGAAATAATGCATATGCTCGAACACCAAAATCCTCAGCAAATCGCTATGGCAAAGAACGTACTTAAAGCGATTTTTAATCATAAGTAAATATGATACATAGCAAAAAGGCCGCTTGTTAGCAGCCTTAATTCATAATTTTTGATCTATAAGCCCTCGTGTCTCATCTAAAGAAATCCCCTCAAGTTAGAATAGCAAGCATCAGGTTTATTTTTGCAGTCCTCCGAAGCCAGTGAAGTTCCCTGCACCTGTTAAAACTACAAATAGCCATGGTGAGGGTGAGGGCTGGTAATATCCTGAATTGAATCCTTGAAGGAGGCAGCTCTTGTACTGCCTCCTCTGTCATAGTCTTATTTCTGGCCAACTTCTAGACATGGCTATTTCGCTTGAAATCGGTAATACTCCGCAGGACTTATTTATCATTGAGCCAAAGAACGTTCAACCCATTCATACAGAACTATGGTTATATTCAGACGATTGTACTCTTTCCCATTCGATGTTGCTTCGGCCATATTGCAAATGTGCTATACAACTGCTCGCACCTCTTAACGATCTCTTGCTTGATGCCAATCGTTCCGCGTGTTCTTCAATAGCAGAATGATCGGCCTCTGCTGACTGAAATAATAAACCTTAGACTTTACAATCTACGGCCATCATACTTACACTATAAGCCCTCATTTCTGATGTTATCATATCTAAATAGATCCTAAGCTAAATAACCTTTCATTATTGACTTTAACTCTAAAAGTGCAAGACTTTCATCCTCATAGTTGATAGCGTAAACAAGCAATCTTTTATCCGGTCGCCCCTCCACGTACCATGACTCCAATGGTAATCCATTGTTCCGTTCGATACCATTGTGATCAGGATAGAGCAAAATAACAGACTCTACATGCTCATAGCGAGTCAGATAGGCATACATCTGATAAAAATCTTCCCTTTTCACACCATGACGGCTATGCGAGCTATCTACCACTTTCCACTTTGTATCTATAATCATAGATAGGCCATCGATTCCAGAGATCAATAAGTCAGGTTCTAATTGAAATACACCCCGATCAGTATTCTCCTTGATTAACAGTTTATACGAACGATCTTTTATAACAGCATGAGATATTAACTTTCGAGCCAGATGCGCTATGTAACTTTCAAACAGGTCATTCATCTTAAATAAAACTGAACTTGCGCTTTTATTTCCTTTTCGCGGTATTGGAGCAGACTGAGACAATAAGAGCATGGCAAGTCGATGGCTCGCTTCGTATCTGCGATTGTTACGATCAAAATAAATAGTCGAACGGAAAATTCTCTGGTCAATGGAATCAGTCACTTCATCTAGATACATCATGGCGTGACCAGCCCGCTTACGAGTATTCAATTGATTCGACTGCATCATAATCTTTCTTAGTGTAGCTTTCAGAATTCGATTCAGTATGTGGTCAGGATGGAATTCATCGTAAATACAACTCACTGCTGTCGATTTAATATGAGCACGCTTCATTTGTGAGGTTGTATCAATTCTACCTCGCACAGTATTCAGCTCATCTTGCTGAGTAATGTACGTTCGGAGAACCCCTCGTGTTAGCTCTCTAAGAACCTTCTCTGTAAAAAGCGAGGCAAGAATCTCAAACAAGTTCATTTTCTCATATTCAATTTGCCCAATCTGGCTCTCGTGAATATCTAGGTAACCTGTTCGTTCAAGCATATGCAATAGTACCCGTCGTGATTGTGAGGGTTCATTGCTAGATACTTTCGGAAGTATTTCAATAGAGCAAGATGATAATTGAATGAAGCCAACATAATTAATGAAAGTAACACTCTTTCTTGTTACTCGGATCAGATCCTGATCCAAACGATTCATTGATATATAACTGGATAGTTCATCCGCCTGTAATGTAGATAAGGCATCACTCTCATAATCGGATATGGGAATTAAACCGTAGCACTCCGTTACAGAAAAATGTTTCATTCGACTGCTTCCTGCTTATCAGCATTTCCATTTTGTTTATAAATGCGAGTCAATGCCTTCAGTGTTGGATTCGCTTGTATTACATAACGAGCTTTCTCATACTCTGGCAACTTAGATGTGTGGACAAACAATTGCTTAGCAGAAACTGTTTTCTTTATAATCAAAAAATCGGTGTCCTTTTCGTTCTTTCCTGCCCCACCTAACACTTGCTCAATAGATTCCCAGTTATCATAAAAATATTCTTGTAACAATGGAATGATTTTTTGTTGCATTACGCTAATATAGAAGTCTAGTGTTGGTTCCTCAGTAATAAAGTAAGCATGTCCAATAACATGATCTCGATCATATAAATATTCAATTCGGTCGTTCAACGTTTGAAGCAGAAGTCGAGCATCCAACCCTTCAACATCTGATGGCAGCACATTATAATTGGGCATCATCTCGATAAAATCAAACCTTCTGCGAAGTGCAGTATCTAGCAATGCGATAGAACGATCAGCTGTATTCATTGTACCAAGAATGTGAATATTAGAAGGCACATTGAATTTGAGGCCTGAATAAGGCAATGTAATCGATATTTCATTTTTTTGTCCTAGTCGCTTATCCGGTTCAATAAGGGTAATTAGTTCACCAAATATTTTAGAAATATTACCGCGGTTTATCTCATCGATCACAATAATAAACTGGGATTCACCAGTCCCCTGTTCATTTCTACCGGTAATCAACTCTCGAAGGCTTTCTAAATTCAAATCATCTTTTGCCAGCATATAAATCGCCTGCTGTGAAAATATTTTATCAATCAGAATCCGTTCTACTGGAACGATGTCAGCATCATCTTTACTAACCCATAGCCACTCTACGCTGCGAAAGTGATGATAGTCAATAACTCCTGCCTCGTCATATTCATATTCGCCAGTGACTTTGCCGATCGCTCGAGCTTTATAGTTGCCGTTGGAAACAATAACGATGTCGTCAATATCAATTCCATGTTTGAATCGATCAACCGCATCTACACCAAATTTCCTATCATCATTAGCAAATTCCAAATATTTTCCACGAATTTCGTCCTTATTGCTGCACAGACTATAATCAACTTGGTTTCCCCAGCCCATAGCAATCTGATTGTTCTGTATGCAATAATCATAAATATCATCATTGGCATCCTTCGTGTTACCCAACGATATTTTATGAAAATTCGTAGTGCTTAGATCAAAATCATATGTATGCCTTCTATTGGTTACAACAGCTCTAGCTGCATTACAAATACGCTTGAACACGCCATCGCGGACCTCATATCCTTCGGATTCCTTCACAAAACGAATACCTTCTACGAAGTCCTCGTAGCTGTATGACTGATGAAATGTACAAAACACGACTTGATTGCTTTCAATGTATCGATTATATAATTGAACAGCCTCATCACGTCTAGCTGGATCAGTAAGTAGGTCAGAATCTATATCTGGATTGAGAATTTTTAACGCATGATTAATAACATTGAAAGTCTTCCCTGTACCCGGAGGGCCATAAAGGATCTGGTTTTTTGAAACAGTTTTATTCATATTGTCGGACTTACCTCCACTCCAATTAAATTCATTATCTATATCTGTTGATTTTATCTTTGTTAAAAGTTCGAGTAATACTTCATCTCTATCTTTCAGCCAAGGCACTCCGCTTGGACGATCATCTTTATAATGCACCATTGTTATATCCGAAATTATTGCACTGGAAAAGTGACGTTGAAGCAATCTCATACCAGCTTGCTTAGCGGCATCCAACCTGCCATTAATATCAGTCGATTCAACCTCCTTGTGATGATCTAAAAGCTTAACTCCATAGTGGTTGTCACTATATTTCAAGGTCAAAATGTAAAAGCGAGTCTCTTTTCCTTTAATATATTCCTGATTCGCAACACTCTTTTTAATCCTTTGTTTTATCTCATCTATAGTCATTCCTCTATTACCTCTTTCAGGTGCGATATAATAGCTATAAATAATACATATATAGGACCTTTACGATAGGTTGGTCGTAAAAATTGGGGATGGACTTAAGCTTTACATCTGTAGAAATTTCATGGATATCTGCAATGCAATTATCAATTGACTATCCCTATTCCTAAAGTAACTTAGAGTTAATATATATGGATTTGTCGACCCTCGCCTTTAAACGTAATACGCATATCGAAGTTTACCCTTCCCTATGATTAAACCCATCCGAACCACGGATCCCTAATACCCGCTTCGCCAAATCCACCTGTTCATGATCCAGCTCAACTTTTACTTTACCCACACGTCTTTGCTCACGCCATTTTACGAGATCTTCTTCCGTCTCCAGCTTCAGCTCCGCGATTTCCGCAGCCCGATCAAAAATATATTTCGACGTAAACAAGACCTTCTGAATCCCTCGTCCACCTGGAATGATCGGTTTATCTCGCTTCTTCCACTCTTCGATCGTGAATTTGACGTACAATTTTTCCTCCATGCCCTTTCTTGCTGGACGCTCGGTAATTTCTTTGCGATGAAGTACCTTCCAATCGGTCACCCGCCCGTACCAATGAACTCCCGTTTTCCCGGTAGAAGCAAACCTTCCTTTAGATTGATAAAGTGCAACATATTCGATCTGTGTTAACAGCTTGTGATCGGTAACATTTTCAAGCGGCATATGGTAAAAGCTTAGCGACAGCGCTTGTTCTAGCTGAGTAGGCTCGCGTAACGAACCAATTAAAACATTTTTCCCAGCCATTTGATTCTGATAGTAACTCTTCGTACCTCTTGGACGAGTGGAGCGCTCATAGGCTTTTTCCGGACTGTCCCTAATAATCTCATCCAGGAAGGTTTCCATCAGATCAGTGGAGTTAGGTAAGAACGGAAAAGCCCCCACATTCACAAGCTCGATGCTCTTATAAAAACGATGCTCCCGGAACTTCTCCTCATCATGATAAGGAAAGAGCACATATGCCCCAAACATGCTTCGCTCATACTCCTGTCCTTGTCCATCAGCATATACAATCGCATCCCGGTACCTGTGCATCGTGTTTATATCGTCTTCCTCTGGACCCGGCTGCTTGTACTTATCATAATAGTAGGTTCCTTCATATGCAGGATTTATACGGTACTTGGCATCAAAAATATACTTATACTCCACGGCAGCCTCGTTCTTATTCAGTGTCAGCACATTATCCGGCCTCTGCCCTGGCGTTACACTTCGGTCACCTTGAGGAAGTGAATTGTAAAATAGCGTAAACGTCTCTCCATTGTTCGGGTTCCGGTACACCATTTTAGCTTGTGCAGACTTGTCCAGAGTTACAAAAACCCCGGTACGCTGCACCTTGATAATATCCTGCTTGAGAAGCTCATACTTCTTGCTAAGCAGATCATGAATCTTCAGGAAACACCAATACTCATACAGCTGCGCTAAGTCTTTCATCGAGAGGCGAAACAAATCACTTTGGATCGCTAGCCCCTTCATCAGCATTAAGTAATTACGGTATACTTCTCGATACCCGGGTGCCATCTGTAGCACTAGAGAAACGGAAAACTGCTTCATTCCACTTACATTCAAAAAATCAAGCCTCAGCAGCCGTATGATCTGATTCTGCATCGCATTGATTTTATCCAGAAGAATGGGATCCTGCATTCTAGTTATCCTTGATAATCTCGTCTTCAACATTTTCAGCTTGCTTGATATACGTTCCAGTACCCACCGCACAAAACGATTTTCCAACGTATCATATTGAATTCGTCGCTTCGTTTCCAGCACATGACTGGGATATAGGCTCTGCCCGTTCACGGGAATGAATCCGATCTTCTCATCTTGTCGAAGCAAATGCGGATGCTTGCTCAGATATGCCAAGTTGTCCTTACCAGCCTTCTTAACTCTGGCAGCCTCCACCTTCCGCATTTCTTTCTCCAGCTTATAATGTGGCGAATGGTCGATCCGTTCCACTGCACGAACCAGTTGTTCAAATACATGCTGTAAAATCGCAAAAAACTCGGTCAAACTCTGGTGCTTGGTTTCTTTCAAACCAGTTAAATGATAAGTTTTCCGAAAAAAATCAAAGGACAAGTTGTAAATCTGCCGATTCACATCATCCAGGATCATTTGGTAATCTTTTTTGTAATCCATTTTGGAAGGAAATACTTCAATCTGCAGTTGAAAAATATCCTGTCCATCCAGTCGGAGCTCAAGCTCAGACAGCCCAACCTCATTCTGAAAATTCAAAATTCCGGACAGAATACTTGGACCAAGCGGCTTAATTGCCTGCCTTACACTAGCATTCTCATGATGAAAAGTTAGAGAGATCGGTTTCTTTTTCTCAATGACAAATTCATAGGATTGCGTCTCAAAAAACAAAGGACGGCTTTTCTCTCCTACGATCCAAGGAGTGAGCTCCCCTGTTTCGGGTGTGAACATGGAGATTCGCTCAACCTGTAGCTCGCTAGAGAGAGACTGGACTTGAAGACTTGTGTCGATCCAATCTCCGTCCCCTTGACGATGGAGTTGCATTGTTTCTACCGTAGGATGATAAGGCTTGCCCTGAATGTAAAGATTAAAAAGATTGGTTTCGATCCGCAGTAACTCGACGCTTTGATTAAGAGAGCCAGTATGAGGTGAATCCATCTTCTTCTAACCTCCGCAGCATAAAAGCGATTTTCCGAGCGCTTAGAGGATGCTTGGGCTTCTTCTCCTCTATATTCTCATTCCATTTGAGATAGATTTCTGAGGCATCATCCAAAAGCTCATTTATACGTAACTTTTCACCTAACGCACCCTCAAGAAGCTTCAAAAGAACTCTCTTTATCGATAAGCTGCTACCTTGGACGCGAGGTAAAATCTTTTGTAAGAGTTGTAGATCAAAGGCCTCCTCCTTCTTAAGAAGTCCAAACCGCTCATTATATATCATGTAAAAGCAGATGGAATCTCGAATTCGGAATCCCACATGGGAATGAATCTCTTCTAAAATATGATTGATCTTCACCAGCTTATCGGTGGTGGACTGAACCAGTTCTGTGTACTCCGAATACACATCAACGAGCTGCAAATACTCACTTCTTAAGAATGAATTATGTACTGGATGAAGTGCCTCTTCCTCCCGAGATTCAATCTCCGGGTATTGCTTGAGATCAATATAGTTAAACTCAATCGTGTTGGCACGGTCTAGCACCTTTTTGCTAAAAGGATGTGTCGTTTCGTCCATGTTAACGGTACCAATCAGGTACACGTTATCTGGTATAGCTAAGTCTCCGTACAGTAACCTATCCTCAGGTAACAAGGACTCCCCGTGAATTAATGCCGAAGTGACAATTCGATCCTGCTTCCACTCTTGAGTTTCAATCACACTAAGGATATCACTAAAATAATACTCGACCCGGGCCAGGTTCATTTCATCTAAACAGATAAAATACGGCTTATGCAGATTCTCCGGCCTTGAAGCCTCCACCAATACTTCTGCTAAACGCCCAGGGCGGAACACACCGGACAAGTCTTTGTATCCCAGCAAATCAGAAGGATCACTCCAGTCCGGCCGAACGGGAATAAGTGCAAACTGTCCATTATCTTTAGTAGCACCTACTGCTTCAGCAAACAGCTTCACAAGCTTGGTTTTACCCGTGCCGGATACCCCTGCCAGAATGACAAAAGGTTTTGTCTTAAGGGATAGGTAAAGATTCTCGATTATGCCGTCTGGATAGTGGAAGCCTTGGTGGGTGATGTGGGATTTGATTTTCTCTAAGCTACTAGCTATTTCGGTATCTTCTAATTTAGGCAAGGTTGTCACCACTGCTTTTGCTTTATTTGTAATTTGCTTAAAATTTGTAAACTCTGGCCATTCTACTTCTGGAGCGTTCTCTTGAATGACTTGCAAACCTTGCATATTAAAGCGGAATAAATACCCCTGTTTAACTCCTGCTCCTGAATGAATGGGACCTTGATGAATTTGCAAGCTCATAATAGCTTGCGAAAATTCGATTAGTGGAACATGAGGCTGCAACTCATGATAATCAACACGCACAAGTCTCCCCTCTTCATTCCAATCTGAATTCGACATCGAAGCTGGTTTTTCAGCGTGTATGCAGTCTTCGAGAGCTCTACTTACATATCGCAATGATCCATTGGCATAATGAAGGATGATATCTCCTTGCTTTACTTCATCCATGGTATCCCAATGATACTGTGAACGTCCTCCCTTGCCGGTAAGCGGTGCCCAAATGATACCTTCATCTTTCTCCGCCGACAAAGTAGCCCCTTGATTGACCCACCAAATATTTGGGTTCGGACCACTAGCATTTTTAGTGGTAATCAATTTCATTTCATAAGTATATGGAATATCTGTTGAATACAGTTCCAAGTACTCTGCTAATTCATCAGGGACAACAACTTGCTTTTTATTGCCTGGATCCTGAGGCTTTCGTGCAGATATATATTCAAAGGAATGTTTAAAATGAGTTAACATCAGTTCCTTTAAGTCATTTGAATGGTAACGTAGTTGTAGTGTTTCTCTACCAGCACTTTTTTGATCCACGTTTCTTAGAGAAGCTTGGTATTGGTTATCTTCATATATCAATGTAACCTGCTTCCCTTTGCCAATCTTAATCTCTTCGCCAGCATTAGCTTTATAGAAGAAAGTCTTAAAGTCGTTAGGTATGGTGCTTCCATATTCAAAAATCGACCAGTCTACTTTCTTTCTGCCAATCATATTTGGTATCTTATCATCGTGAGTCCAACTTCTGACTTGTGTAATCATGTTGCTTCCTCATTTCGATATTTATTAATTAAATGGTCTATATATAAAACCCCAGAAACCTAACCTACTTGTAATCCTTTTTGTGTAAGAACAATGTTGAGTAAATAGCTAAAAATAAATACGCCCGATTCAAATATCGGGCGACAACATATAAAGATATAAATTTAGATCAAGCTATTTCTCCATTATTCTAAAAATAAAGCTTCGTCTAACCATCTCATTTCAATATATCATAACTTATGTACGATAAAATCTAATAAAGAAAGTCATCACTATAAATAATATATCGAAAAGCGTTCTGTATTCAGGTTGGTTAAGAACCCTATTTGCTGCAGGCAGACTGTTTCGTTTGAAAAATATTGAATATTGTAAAAATTCAACCGGCTAATGTAGCCTCATATAATTCTTGAAATAACTTTTCACCATCATAGGGTCTTTTATTAGGGTCATGTGATAATGAATTATAAATAACATCAAATATATGGTCAGGACCCACCCAATCTTCCTTAGTAAGAATACCAGATGGATGTCTTTTATTTATTATATACCAAAATACGCTACATAATTGATAGACATCTGAACATTTCAATATTTCATCTTTGTTTCCAATAGTCCTATTAAGTGCTTCAGGTGACATCCAGAACTTGGGACCAACATTTTCCTTTTCACCTGTTAAATCCTCTTCTTCCTCTGTTTCAAGAAACTTACAAAGCCCAAAGTCACTCAATATCCAGGTTTCACCAGATACCAAAATATTTTCTGGTTTAATGTCTCTGTGAATTGCTTTTTTGTGCAGTTCTGCTAATGCTGCAGCTAAGCCTTGAAACTGCGCTATATATTCTGGGAAATCCACGTTCCCTTGCTCAAACATAAATTCTTTTAAAGTTTTATTTGCTAAAGTCATAATTAAAAAGGGGATATTTTTTTCTTTTTCCGGACCCTTTTTTAACTTATACTTACCAGCACATTCTCCATGTGTATAATATTTTATTAATTGGTCGTGTTCAACTTCTTGTAATAGTTTGATCTCGTTCAGAAATCTCTTGATTTTTTTAGGTTGAAGTGATAATTGGAATTTAATAGCGTACTCTTCACCTGTGATGTAGTCAATGCATTTATGAACAACGGCATTCCCTCCATTTCCCAACCTTTCTCCATCAACTATATAAACCCTTCCGTTTATATCTTTAATTCTATTAGAAACATAGTATACTTCTTTTTTATTTTGCTCTAAAAAAAGAGGGATAGTATCCACCATGAAAATCGCCCCATTTCAACTAACATTCTTTATGTGTAAATATGGAATTGGACATTTGGAATATTTCAGAGTTAGAATTCCAAGTCAAATCAAGATTTTCAATAGACTCATCTGTAAAATCAATTTTCTCGTTACACAATGGACAACTTTCTTTCATTCGAGTGATTGATTTAATGTCAAAAATAATTGATTTTAACTCTTCTTTAAAATTACCCTCAGGAGGCTTTCCCTTGTATGTTCCATTTAATATATTCTTGAGGAAATCTTTCCTCCATTTTCTACTCGATAATGAATTAGCATTCGATACACACTTTATTGCATATTCCGATAGGAACTCAACATCAGACTCAGGAGCAGTAAAGTCATTTAACATCTTCAGGTCTTTGCGTAAATACACTAACTCTTTATCTTGTAACTTGAACTCTGTATTCAGTGTCTTATTTTCTCTATATAGTTCTAATATAGCAAGATATAAACTATAAAAGTCAGATTTTTGACGAAATCTCGAATTAGACAGTTTTAAATCCTCATTAAATATATAATCAATATCATTTATTACATGAGCGAACTCGCTATCTGTCTTCTTTCGATGCTCCTCTTCCCAATTTCCATATTCAATGTAGAAATTATCCAACGTTTCTTTTTTATCTTGGGGTCCTTCTATAGTGGCAGCCAAAAGCTCGGAGATAAATTCGACATCACCCATTCTCTTGCTGTTTGCAGCTGTAAATATTCTTGATTCATCAAAAAAGGGTATTTCAGCCTTCAATTCAGATAAATTTAAGAAATCACCTGGAAAATCGGCCCTTCTTAGTTCTTGTTTGTTAAGAGGAATATTATATTTGTTCAACCTAGAGTATATCTCTCTAGCATTTTCTTCAGTTGCATTTTTCAACTCATTAAAATCTATCACATAAGACAAAAATGCAGTTTGCACTTGATTTCCTTCTTCTTCAGGCAGTTGTGAGAATTTCTTTCCCTTGTACGGACCTTCATATGGTTTCGTTAGGGCATATTCATCTCTCATAAAAGATAAAATTGATTTTATACGCTGTTGTCCATCAATTACCTTTCTGTATATCCTTCCGTCTCTTATTATTGATTGCACAATAATTTTGGGCATAGGTATATTTTTTAATATAGAATCAATCAACATTATTTGTGCAGCTCTAGACCATACTTCTTTTCTTTGAAAATCAGGAGTTATCTCAAGAGTATTGGAATTGGCCCAATCTCTTAAATCAGCAATACTCTGATTAGTAGGTGTCCAAATCATTTTTCTATCACCTCGTTTTAAATTATTGAAAATTCACTTGTATCCATATATGGCACTTGTGCATATATCAAATTAGCTTCTCCTTGCAGTCTTGCTACCAAATGCCCTTTCCCGAGTAGTTTTTCCGCCCCTTTTTCTCCAAGGGAAATCTCTGAGGTACCTACACTCTCAACTCTCAATATTAATCTATTACCTAAGTTATCCCTTAACTGAACTGGTAATACATTAGCATCTGGTCGCTGAGCTGCAAATATTAAATGAATACCTGCTGCACGAGCCTTTACCCCTAACCGTTGAACTATGGAAGAAACTGCACTCTTATATTCATCGACCAACATCCACTCGGCAAACTCATCGTGAATTAAGAAAATAAGTGGAAGCTTTTCCTCTTCTGATACTTTTGCATTATAATCCTTCAAGTTATTCACTTTAATTTCTTTGAATTTCTGATACCTGTCATTCATTTCAATGACAAGATCCTCTAGTATTTGAGTAGCTTTATTCTGATCATCAATGATACCTTCAACAAGATGTGGTAGATCAGCAAGATGCATATAATCGACACCGAACTTAGGATCAATTAAATAAATATTCGCAAGTTTATCACTATTTGTCACACATATGTCCAGTATTAGATTTTGCAGCAATACAGATTTACCGCTTCCTGTAGCACCAGCGATAAGAGTATGTGGTGCATGCTGAGCTCCGCCTTCAAACTCTCCACCTAGATTTAAATAAAGAAGTTCACCATCAATTTCTTTAACTCCAATAACGAAACTCATGTTTAGGCCAGATGCATCATTTTGAACCTTTCTTATCTTCCAAACATCAGCCAACGAAATACTCTGCCTATGTGGTCGTGCCAAAGAAACAACAATTTCACCTGGATGTGCCATGACGTTTATTACGTCAAGGGCGTGGGTTGTAAGAAGCATGGATCTTCTTTTCTCGATATCATCAACCTTTAATTGATCAGAACCTTTTAACCTTATAACAATAGCGTTTGGCGTTAGCCGATGTCCAATAACCTTTGCTTGTAGATTGTAGCTTATTAGTGCCAACCTTAGTTTATTAACCGTTTCATTAACCCAAGATCGATCCTCGCTATTTTCTTCTGTAATTTGGGTGTTTCGCTGAATCCAATTAGCTAATTGGGGACTAGCCCATGGTATATCAGTATTACTTTCAACAACTGTTTCTTTTTCATTTGCTAAATCATCAAGATTGTTCTTTTCTACTTGATCCACATCTTGATTTGCCTCAGATGTGTTCTCTTCAGCTTCATCAGAATCTCTTTCTATCCCCGCGTCTTCTCTGTTTTCTGGGACAATACCTTGATTGGAAACATCTCCATTGTTACTCGCAACAACATAATTGATTCTTGGAGCGGGTAGCTTAGCTTCGGATACTTCCCACGGCTTGCTATCATCCAGTTCCTCACGAATTGAGAGGATAGACTCGTCTCTGTGATATGCCAATACTAATTCTCGTAAAAGATCCCGAGTAAACACTTCTTGATAACATTTTTTAGCATTTGCAATCGGAAACCTTTCACTATCCAATGAAATATCCGGCAACGTGGATAAAAATACATGGGAGTATCCCTTAATCTCAATAGGAATATTTCCATTGCGAATCCCTTCTCTTAACTCCTCAACTGTAAATGGGGCACCCGGAGGTAAATCAATACCATCATTCACCAGATCACTTATTCTAGATAGCCATAAGTCTCTATCAAGCCTTCCTGGATCGCCAAAAAGCGCACTATCCATTCTCGATACAGTATCCCGTAACTGCTTTGAAGAATTTTTTTTCGCTTCGGAAACACCTTTTGCATCGACATACTTCGCTTCAGATATGAATACTTGGAGCTGAGTTTTACCATCTACTATTTTAGGACCTATAGCTAATATATCTGCAATCTGTTCCTCTTTTTGTCCAAGCCATGCTGCATAATCATCTAAGAAAAACCACCCTGCATACTGTCCACTCTCCATCTCAGATTGGAGAATCGTTTTGCTTAATACCACTCCAATTAATTCACCAGCAAATACACCACGCTTTGCTGCACGAAGTACAATATCACCTGATATTGCATTGGCATCCTCAATAAAACGATCAGTGAGTTGTACCAACTCAGCGTCTGTTAAACCTAAATTCAAAGCACTCAGTCTTCTTTTTACTAGCACATTAAGCAAATTCAATTGCGTTTTTGAGGAGACAACTACATTAGAGCCATGAGATTTATTATGTTGATATTTTATAACTTTAACACCAAGATTCTTCAATTGTCTTCGCTCTAATAGTTCGTCATAGTTGACAACCCATTCACCTAATTTATGTGCCTCGTCAAAAATAACTTTAACTTTTTCGTTTTGAAAGGAGATCTGCCTAGCCGGCAGGAAGTATTTCCCTGGATCTGCATCAATACCTCTTACTACAGAATAAACTGCTGAAAGATATGACCACCCAACAGAAGGTTGGCTTGGACATGCTAGATATACAGTTGATTTGAGCTCATCCTTTGTCGATGAGCGTCTTTTCGTCCATCGAGGAGGGTAATGATCAAGAAGTTCTGGAATCTGCCTAACCTGTACTTCATCCCATTCAAGATTGGCTTGTCTTGAAATTACATCTTGCAGGAACACAATATCAGCCAATTTCCCTTCTTTAGGATCCAAGGAAGTCGCTTCATGTGCCATGACACCGACACGCAAACGTGCCATAAAATCACGAGTTACTTCACTTGCTACAAAAGAATCTGCATCACTACCCGCATTCTCAATCATTTTCATATACAATTCATTTAACTTATTCGTGTCACGGTGTCTCAATATCACCTGACAACGGACTTCTTCCTCTGCCTCATGCATAGTGGCGAGTGAATTTACGATTGTTTCGGGTAGTCTCGTAGAGTCACAATTATACAGAATCAAACTTAAATTTGTCTTTTCGTGAGGTTGAAGATCTAGATAACGTTCAACCAGACTTAGCAGCTTATTACTTGCTTCTTTTGGGTCTTCATTAGTCTGTGTATCGACAACATCCTCGCGTACCGGATATTCCATTAAGGTGTAATCATTTTTTGCATCTGTAATTGAGAGAAGTACTGGCTCTTGCCCTTTATAACCTACCGCAACTTCCGGATAGTATGGACTTAAAATTTCCTCTTTAAGATCTGTAAAGAAAAGTCGTGGATCACCAAAGTCTACTTGGTCTGTAGTTAATACGTAATTTATTAATCCAATAACTTGTCGGGCTTTCACGGACTTAGCTGCCATACGCATCGGGTGCCATGGAGCAACTATAGTCATCGGTTTGTTTTTATCCCCATCCACTCTAACATTTCCAATACTCATAACAGGTTGCATAATGTTAATTCGATTTATATCTCCCAGTGCATACTCTTGTAGAGATCGTAAGAACTTATCATACAACTCACTTTGCTCAATCATCGAATCTGAGTTAATTCCATCTTCAAGCCATTCTTTAATAGATTGCTTATATTTATCCGCGAATTCTCCCCATGCTTCATTAAGAGTATCGAAATCCTTCTGAGAGATTCTATTTTCATCAAATGATTTCTTCAAATTCCTTAAGATAAGTTTTTCTAAATCCGTTGTTTTTGCGTAAACTGAGACTAGAGATCCTCTATCCTGGCCGAATACTGCTTGTATTGTACCTACATCACTCAAAGATAGCCCTTGGAGTTTTCCTTTTTTGCTAACTGGATTTTGCGATACAGTAGAATAAGAGAAGGGGTGCCCAGATAATCTTTTCAAATCATCATGGAGTTCCAATCCAATTTCCAACGGATTCCCTTGCCAAATTAACTTCACTTCATTTTTTTGCTTAGATCCTTGCAAATCAAAATATGTTAGTTCGATATAAAAAGAAATCTGGATAGCGGATTTAGCCGTTGAAGTATTTTTTTTATATTTGTCTTTCTGCTTTGACTCTGAAATCAATTGATCATATTTAAATAAGTGAAATGTATCCCAAGTCACTTGCCAATTCGTTAATTTTTCTAGGCCTCTATATGAATTGCAGAAAAACAAACCCACATCTTCATTTAAATCCAGCCAAGACTTTTTACTGGTTGTCTTTTGGGTACGTATTTTCAGAACCTTTTTTCCGTCAAAATTCTCACATTGTGCAAAAAGTCGCTCAGTTGCTTCTAATAAACCAACTAAAAAGTCAGTACATTCAATCGGCTTTCCATAAACAAACCGATCCCACTCTGCTTTTATAGCCTTATCGGTCTCTAAGTTTTGTCGATGCTTATCATAAAACTCTTTATCTTCCTCAGAAGCTTCCTTCGCTTTCCTTTTAATAAAGAGTTCATTAAGATTGTTCAAATAAGTGATTTCATCATCTGTAAGGGTATCAGGAAATTCGTCTTCATAAAGCTGGCGAGTCTTTTCTGCCAAATTAATTTTCAAAGGCTTTAACTCAAAAAACAATAAATTCACTTTATCCGATTCCCATTCTAATTCTGACAAATTTTCTGCAGCAGTAGACCAATTAATATCAGACTCAATAAATAATTCCATAATTACTTGAACGGACGGATCTATTTGACTTTTAACTTTATTGTAAGTTGCTTGAATATCACTATTTTCGATAACTTGCCGATTTGGATGTTGCTTATATAAATAACAAGCTCTTTTAGTATATGCATCAGCAAACATTTTTTTCCATCGGCTAGCATGACCTAATGCTTTTTCAGGAATAGCATCAAAGTAAAAAGAATCTCGAGGAATGCGAAGAGCCGGCAATGCCCAGCCAAGTGCACGAACTATAGGAACGCTGTCCTCATTAATTTTTTCACGAACCTTTACAACGAATTCGCTAAATTCTTCAAGGCTGCATTCATTTGCTTCCTGTAATCCCTTTAATGCTTGTTGCCAGTATTTTTTTTGATCATCACTTAAAGGTAAATCCTTACTTGCAACCTTAACCCAAATATCTTGCCGCCCCTTTAAATCCCCCGCTCCAATTCTTGAAATATCTTTTAGGGATGGCCCTTGATCATCGTTTGTATTAGCTAATAATATAGCAGGTTTATCACACGGAGCATTTCTCCAGTATGTGGTCTTTTCATCAGTTACCATAGCATCAGGTAAATCACTGCCCTCAACTAATTTCCTAGGAATTTTAATATCTGTTACTGAGGACAGGAATACATCCTGATTAATTGTTTTGCATATATGAATAACTTGCTCCCCTGTAAGTCGATCTAGTAAAAAACGTGCTACTCCCTCTTCGGATTGGCTATTCTGTAAATGACGACGTAGATATTCCGTTGCAACTTTTCCGATTAATTCTAGTTCATTCATGAATCGTTTCCTCCTGATTTCCGAAGGGATTTTCGACATACGCGCAAGCATCTGATAATCTACGCAACAATCCCATACTAGCTAACCGTTGCTCTAGCCGCCTTGAATTGTCAGAAAAAGCCTCCATATCTACTCTACCGGTCTCTGTCAGTTCAAAAGCCTGTTTATCACCAATAATGAATCCATACTTTTCATACAATTTATCTAAGAAGTCTTGAAATTCCATTCTCCCTGGTACAACACATAACACTAAAGACTTTAATAGCATATCTTGAGGAGCGTATCTAAGCCTTCTTGAGCTCCTTCTAGAAGAAAGTCCAATTTCTTTCCCCCACACACTATGAAACTTATTTACATGCTGTTTGTGTCTGTTTGTAGCAGCGGATACAAATTTATTTACCAAGTCTTCAGGAGAATTTGCAGATTCTATATCACTCTCTTTATTATCTTTTGGCCAAGCATATTTATTTTTCAGCAATGTGATTGCTTCGCTGATATCGGTTATTTGTCCCCACTCTTCTGTATTAACAATCTGTCTAATATAGGCTTCTATTGCTTTTTGTGACAATTTGTTATGCTCTGTAAATGAATCAGATGAAAGTTCCCTGATAATTGTTTTTTTAGGTGATACAATTTCTAATATAAATGTTAATTTTTTATCATCCTTCAGAACTTCTTTTGCCCGTTTTAAGCTGTATAAGATCATGTGTAATCCTGTTATATTAACAAGGTGAGGTATTGCATCATAACTCGGAATATCGCTCTCTAATAAACTCAACCAATCATCTGCAAGCGCTTGATATTCAGGTAGAAATAAATAAGGAAGATATCCCCCTGGTTTCACAGTTGAAGAGTTTACTGGTTCACTAGGTTCTAGTGCAGCAACAAGACGATTAAATTTATTATTCGGGTTCAAAACACTATTTTGTAAGCCTTGAAGTATTCTAGACCCTCTACCACTTCTCACCAACATTAAATACAAAAGTTCACCTGTTCTACCAAAGAATCTCCTATCATTTGTGGGAGTCTTATTTTCTTTAACATTTAGATCCTCGTACAAGCAATTTGGCCCGTAAGGGAAAATGAATTGCGAGCTCCATCGTTTATTATTATCACCTTCTATAGTTGTCTCTCTTAGAAATTGTACTACTAAAGCAAAATCTTCGAATTTTGGAAAACGCTTTTCTAAATATGAAAAATCCGCATTTAGGATTCCAGTCTGCCCCTTATTCATAACTTCGTACCATTGTGACCATGCTTCTTTATCATCGTAGTTATATCTGCTAGCTATTAATGTTATTTGAGGATTATTAAACAATATGTTTCTCAAATATAATCTTGATTGGGGTAAGTAAGCCCACTTATTAGGCTCAGTTTCATTAAATGCCTTTCCTGCGTCATATTCAGCTTGAAGCACATTTAAAAATTCCATAAAACACAACCATGGAGTCTGCTCATCATATAAGCGATGCCCCCAAATAGCCTCATCTACCCACATATCTGAATCAATTTGAGTTGGACGTGGAAGTCTATTATTCATTGTAATTTACCTCTACAATTTTATCGTCTATTAAACCATCTTGATTAAGCCGAATTATTCTAAACGATAGATCATCACTTTCATCATTCGTATCTTCTTCTAATTTGCGACGTAATTCCAATTGTTTAAGAAGTTTACTCTTAAATCCAAGAATGTCTTCATAACATTCCCTTGAAAAACTACCCGGTAGCGCACCTTCTGCAACTCTTGACAGAAATTCATACCGAGCTAACTGCAATACTAACTCAACAGCGGGAATAGAAGGTGAAAATCTTACTTCAATAACGAGTTTTCCAAAATCGTTTATTTTGACTTGCATGCTTTCGCCGCGTTTTCTAGGAACAGAAACACTTTCTTCAAAGATTCTACTTACTTTGGCTTGAGAATGGCTTCCGGATGTAGCTAAAATAAGTTCATTATTGTTCTTTGCCAACAATCCAGTAAAAATTCGATTTAACCCTTGAGATATTCTAGAACCAATTTGTGTTGATACTCTATCACTCTTAGCTGCTATTCTGTAAACATCAGTTAAAAATTCACCAGCATACTGAAATGTAGTTAGTTGCCAAAGCTTAAGTTCTTCTTCTTTATCTTTAGGGATCACAAAAAACAACCTTTGTCTCTGGGATCGAAGTGATGTTAAAAACAGCTCACCACTATCCATTACACCTTCCAAATAATCTTTTTGATTCGCACGAAACGTCGGGTCTGCCCCATAGTAGGTATCATCTAATACGAGTTGTTGATAATACGAAGAGAGATCAGGATCGTCTTCTCCGAAAATCAAGATATTATCAATAGTATTACTTGTCTCATATCCAATCCCAAATCTGCCTAGCGTAGAAAATACGTCCGTTGATTCTCGACGCCTCTCTGTTAGGTTTTCGCCTAAAATATTCCTATAGATACTTGCAAGTGATGTCTTATTATCGTTGACTATTTTCATTGCATCAGAACATGACATCAAACGATCCTTTGCTTCTGGATGACCTAAGAGCATATTTGATACTAATAGTAGCAACTGCCTAATTGGAAGATGTACCCCATTCAGCTCGCATAACTCCAAAAGATCAGTAACTCTTGAACGAATTAGTTTTTCGTCTCCGTTCCCTTCAAGTCTTTTTCGATTTTCCCAAATAGGACACTTTTTATCTGTTTGATCGTCCACCCTTAAAACACAGTTATTACAATCATTCCACCCAGGATGCTCCAGTACAACATCTACTAACTTAGGAAAAAGTATCGCAGAGCTTATTCGACTTAAATTGTATAGTTTTAGATTAAAGCCGCTAATTTCCTGTATCTCTGAAACAAGCATTTGTTCAATGCAATTTCTTACACCATCGGTTTGAAGATCACTTTCAACATGTTTCCACGCTTCAATTAATTGCCCATCATTAGCAGCAACTAAAAAAACATTGCTAGCATCAGGATTAAGAACAGAGTTAATAAAGAGTTTTAGGATACCTCTTTCCTCATCTTTTAGCTCACTGAGATCCTTTATAACATACAATTTCTTTAAATTAGATAGCACAAGCTCCTTGATCTTTTCTTCATTTTGCCAAACATCTACTTGACCTCCTAACTCCAACCATACTTCTCTACAATTGAATGTTTTCCCATCCCCAGCTGTACCTGTTAAAATTACTGATTTAGGATTGTTAGATTTAAAGTTTTCAATGAGTTCGGATAAATAAACAGATTCAATAATTATAGGTTTCATTTTTTTTCGTTTAATTATTCTATGGATTGCTTCATCATACATATTATCGTTACGAGGAATAGGCCCGTATTGTCGGAGAAAACTAATCCATTCAGATTTATTAATGATCATTTTGCACTACCACCTTATCGGAAAAATAGTTCTTATGTATCATTCGACACCGTCCACCATTTCCCCTATGATTTACCAAAATTATTTATATGTATTATCTTAAAGAATTGACTCGTGATAATCTACCAAAAAGGAATTTTATCGAGTGAAGTTTCACTTTAACAACATAAAAAATCCGTCGAATGTCATCGACGGATTTTTATTAATTTTATGAAAATGAACAAACACATGGAATGTCAGCATCTGCTTTAAAAAGAAATTTTTCAAATCCTTCCTTATCCATAACCTCACGGAATTCCTTCATAGTATATGAACTCCCGTCCTTTTTAAGGATGGAGACGTCTTTATTAAGTGTTGCTCTAAATCGCTCCTCCATTTCTTCTTGTTCACGATATCTTTCTGGCCAAATCGCATATAAAAGTGCATAATGCTGAAATCCACCACGGACACATCTACCTGCACAATTTGCATGGGAGAACCCCTTGATACCATATTTCAAAGCAAGTTTAGCATTTTCATTATTCTCTTCTAATGCTAGCTGTTCTGCAATATTGTACATTCGAGGTAACTCAATCCCCCACTCATCCCGAATGATTCCTTTAGCATCGAGATCTTCTCTAAACAAATCAATCAAGGGGAATCTGGTTTCTATCGGTTCTATAGGAAAATGTTCATAAAATTCTTTCAAATTAACCGCACGATGTCTCTCATGAGGTCCGATTCCAAAGTAGAGAATCGGTTCAAGATTCTTTTGATTCCTTAGTTCATCTTCTAAGAAAAGAATCGTTTGTCTTACCTTGAGTTCCTCAGAGCACTTAGCTAACCTAGCATTACCCAAAAATCTTTCATCATAGAAAACTTCCTCTGGAGTTCTTCCATCAATTCTCTCTGTAATCTCTAAACCAATATGTTCGGATACCTCATCCATAAATCTATAATTATCTTCATCTTCCCATAAGGTGTTTGTAAAGAATAAAATACAATTCTCTTTACCGTAAGTTTGAACCATATGATTAGCAACATAAGCACTTCCTGCTCCGCCACTAAACATCGCCACGTGTACGACTTTTTTTTCTTCGTTGTCCATTGTATCACTCCGCTTTTACTACGTAATTTTCAAAAAGACTATAAACAATATACTCCAGTTCTTGCCGTGGCACGTTTCTTCCTGCACTATTTATCATTCTTTCAAGATTCGAGTATACCGTTTTCGATTTAACAGATAAATCGACTTTATCTATGGTTATTCTACTATTATCTAATTGAATAGTGACTATATTGCTAGCATCTTGCAAACTCGAATCCTTCGCATATACTAACTCTTTGTAATCATGCTCTAATTGTGTCACAAACAGATCTAAAGTAGTATCTGACCACTCTGTTAATTTAACACCTATATAACTCTCTGCAAATTGGTCTAACCAATATCCTTCATCTTCAAGAGAAGCACTTAACTTAGTAATCAATTTATTATTGTTAGAAGCACTCTGCTCTCCAACCCAATTTTTAAGTTCTTCAAGACTCGTTACTCCTATTATTTTAATGACTTTTTGGTACAAATCCTTTTTAAAGATCGAAACGAAGTTCTCACCATACTGTTTAAGAGAAAGCATCTTTTGGAAATCATCATGGAAAAGATCATAAAGTTGAGAAATGGTCTGTTGTGGATCAATTTCGGATCTTTTAATGCACTCTCTAAATTGTCTGAAATTTTGTTCTATCTGTTCGGATGTTTGGATAACTTTCGGTAAAGACCTTAACCATTTGAGTAAAGTCCCACATACGTATATAAGTCTCGACTGGTTATCAAGACGTGTCTCTAAGAACTCCTGGAAGTATACCTCAATATTATTAAAAAATAATATATAATCCTGATTAATAACCTCATACACATACTCATAATTTTCGGGACCGGCCTCAATAATAATATCAAATAGTTTAGTTCCATTAACCCCTGGAACAAACATTTCATTACGATATAACATAAACTCATTCCAACGATCCCTTAATAAAGCCACTAAAAGAATTGGAATTAAAGGTTTACGAATACCAAATGGGGGTCTTGCGAATAAATCAATTATATCTTTAAAATTACCTTTTGGATTCATTTCCAATCTATCAATCAATCTCTCCCTTAGCATAGAGAAGGCTTGATTTCCTATATTGGCATAATCTAAGTTGTTTATATTTACATCAAACTGATCGTTATTCTTGAAGATCGATGCGTATAACGCATACTCTGGTCCATTTCCAACTATACCAAATCGACTCTCTTGGTATTCCGTTAATAATTTTTCAATAAGAATTATTGCTGCATTTCTTTGTGCTCCTGAGATAGTATTTCTATTAAATGAATCGTTCAGCACTATTGGCGTATTATTGTATAATCTATAGCACTTCTCGGATAGAATTTCTGTTAACTCAAATTCTGAATGAATTGATATATTCTGGCCATCAAGGTACCATAAATCTTCCCCGTTGAAGGATGATAATTTAGACAAGTAATTAGAAATTCTAAACTTAGCCTCATTACTAAGTAGCTCTAATTCCTCGATAATGCCTTTATCTTCTGCCAACAACGACTTATCTCGTTTAAGTAATTCCAAACCAATGTAATTGTGAATTTCTGCTTTTATTCCTTCTACTGGTTCTGGATGTAAGAAATAATATTTCGATTCGGAATCTTTACTTAAATCTACTAATGCTGTTTCCAAATAATCTCGGCCTGCCATATCTTCAGGTAAGACATAATAAATAGTAAGATCAGCTAATGTATCACTATCCTCAACCTTGCTTTGTAATATGTCTTGTCCATACACAACTTTAATAGCAGCGAATCTAGTCATGCCCTTATTATCATTATATTCTTCCGGAAAATAAAACTTCCTGTCTAGATTATTTTGTAATACCTCAACTTCTTTGAAAGAATTAATTTTCAATAATTGTTTTTCATTTTCCAATATTTCATGTAGATCAACTGAGCTACCTGCGAACAGCTCCCAGTAATCATTTACTCGATTAAATCTTATAACTTTACTTTCACACAAAGGCGTTAAAATTTCCAAAAGTTGAGATTCGCTAGTTTGTGTTGCGAACTGTAAAAAGTCTGTAGTTAACTTATGATCACTTTGAGCGCCGCATAAATTCCAGAGAGTTATAAATTTCACAATATTTACAGCTAGCTGTATATTAGAGATATTCTGAGGTAATCGTGCCATTGCCTTTTTATATAAAAGAATATGCTCAAAAACATCGTCATTACTAATATCATTTGAATCTGGAAAAAAGAAGTCAAATAATTGGCAAGCTAAGTAATACTCATTATTTTTTTTAATTATGTGATTCACTAGTCCATAGGTTTCATGACTCTCTAAAAAAGTAAATAATGTTCTTTCATTTTGTCCAAATACCCGAGTTAGATTTGGTAGTAAAAATATCGCAACGGGATGGAGCGGAAACATCCCACGTATTACTAGTTCGTCCCTCTCGGTTTGATTTATACTTGGGAAAAGAGGAAACTTCCGCATCATGTTTTGAGTACTAGTAAACTTAGATGTTGATATTCTAGGTTTTTTTTCGATATTTTCCTTCATAATGATCTCAGCAATCCTAAGAAATGTCGCTTGATCACTCTTTACTAGGTATTGATTGAAACGCTTTTCAATGCGTTGAAACTCTCTTGCTGATTCGACATTCGAGACATTAAAATAATGACGTAAGCTCTTATGAGTAATCAGCAAAAAATGTATTGCTTTCGATCTGTTCGCAAGTTCTGCAAGGTCTTGAATATCTTGCATTGCTTCATTAAATCTACTGGCATTAAGACCTTGTAAAAACCTTGCAAATTCATCATAAACAATAAAAACCCCTAGATTATAGCTTTCCAAGACACTAACCAGATACTCCATTTGTGAAATAAAACTGTTATCGTAGTCTACATCAAAAGAAGCCCCCGACGTAAGAAGCGGATAAATTTCCGAGAAATATTTAATTTCGGCATCATTTTGTTTTTTTATTTCATCAATCCACATAGCAAGCTGTTTATTATCTCGCTCCAACTGAATACTAAATTTCTTATAAGTTTCAGGGAAATTATTTTCCCAAACTTTAATTGAATTCAGTATTTTTGTAGCTAATCCAGGTAACACAACATCAATACCTTGATCCGTAAGTTTTTTTAGAATATTTGTCAAAATAGACTGTCTGAACCTGCCCTCATTACCACTTAATAAGATCGGTAGATACGTAATCGATATATCTGTAACTTTTTTTATAATTGTTGCTATATGATCGTCCACTTGTTTAAACCTATTAACTAGTCCCGAAATATCACTAGGGTTAATCAATTTCGACACAAGACTTCCTGTGACATTTGCTAATAGTGATTTACCTGTCCCATATGGTCCGATAATAATGTGTGAATGATTGGAATTCTCTACAACAAATCCATTTAAGATCCCTCTTATAGCCTCAGCATGGGAAGGAGTGGGAATATATCGTTGTATAAAATCAACATTTCCTATGTCAAATTTGATATTTACGCTTGACTTGAATGCCATTTTTAGTAAGTCATCCTTTCAAAAACTCGCTCTTCAAATA
Source organism: Paenibacillus sp. cl141a (assembly GCF_900109305.1). Taxonomy (NCBI): domain Bacteria; kingdom Bacillati; phylum Bacillota; class Bacilli; order Caryophanales; family Paenibacillaceae; genus Paenibacillus; species Paenibacillus sp. cl141a. The sequence continues at coordinate 134,142 of NZ_FNZO01000010.1, read as the reverse complement.
CTCTATTGGTGAGACTTTAGCTAATTTTATATAATCTAAATTATTTGTTCTAACATACTGAATTGGATAATTCTCGTGGTTAGTAAGAATGTTAAGCACCTCAACAACTTTACCTCGAGTAAGATTAAATGTTTTCCCTAAAAGAAATTCGCTATTGAGTATTTCATCAACACTTATAAGGTCACTCTCATTTAAGTTTTGATAGGTTAGCAAGATGTAATACATCGGAACAATACCTATGTTATCAAGCTCGGGAACTACTTTTTTTATTGTGTCATATCCTTCTCCAGAATGTTTGCATTTCATTAATCCTAATCTTGAAAACGGACAAAAAATAACGTCTTCCGGATCATTTTCATCAGGAGTCTTAGTGTAGAATTGAATCAAGCAATCGATATCCCTCTTCAAGGATTTATCGGAAATCTCTTTTGTTTCATTCTGACTTACCCAAGTGATAAAAGAATTTAATAATTCAGGTTTACTAACTGATGTCTCTTTGTATTTATTGAAAAACCAATCAAAAACAGTGGATTGGTCTTTTATATTTCTAATTAAATTGTAGTGTAATATAGCTAATGTTTCATTTCGTTGTAAGAGCTTATCATTTTCAAACAAGATTCTCCCAAGGTCCGTTAACTTATGTACTTTCTGCCCATCTTCTGTTATTTCCTCAATAACATTAAAAGCAAGCAGCCAATATTTTAAAGACTCTACCATATTCTTACCTAATCCTATCGTTTCAAAAGCAAACTTATCAAAGAAAAATCTTTTTTCCTGATTTACTGCCTTTAATCCTTTGCTAAACCATTTATCCCTTATATAAAAACTTTGATGTCTTGCATAAGCCATCATTTCTCACTTCCTTAATAAAATCGCAATATAATCATTCCTGGAGAAGTCTTACCAGGAGTAATTATACTATAGAAACTAAAAATATAATACCTTTTTTCAAGAACATACGTTCCAAGTATAAATAAAATGTTACTCATATGCGTACCATATTTGTTTTGAGTATACGTTACCTTTATAAGTAAGTCAATTTGAATAGGGGATTATTTATATGAACACAAAAGTAGTTGTTAAAATAAAACAGTTACTAAATGAAAGAAACATTTCATTACGAGAATTATCTCGACTTACCGATATTCGGCATGCTGCTTTAAGTGAACTTAGTAATCAAAAAAGAGAAAGTATTAGTTTTTCACATATTGAAAAAATAGCTAATGCCTTAAATATAAAAGATATTCGTGAGATAATTGATGTTGTGGAGGAAGAATAGTAAATTTAATTCCTTACAAAGGATTTCTCGCCCATGGACTAAAATATTTCAAGTCTCATCTTCAACAAGCCATGTTTGTAGTGTTATCTTCGAATCAACACGCCTTGTCTTTCATACAAATCCGTTTATTAAACTTAAATAGACATTAAGAAGAGAATATTTCGCCTTTCTTTTAATTTATTGAAATTAAGGTTTAGAAGGATATGGTTGGAATTAATTATCATGCTGTAATCCGGTGATAACCCTCCCCCTTTCCCACGAAGTATTCCTTATACTCCATCAGAGCTTAGCTTATATACTTACTTAAATAATAAGAGCTGAGATTTATACTTCTTCCCGGTCTTCATTTATGGTGGAATCACTTCTTTTATGGAACTTCTACAATTATTGTCTTCATGATTCTCCGAGTATGGTCCTATGCGGAATCTCATCTCATCCCTGTCCTAGACCTGCTCCTATGGTTACTAAACTAGCAAACTCGTCCACCTCATTGAACTACGTTAACAATAAAAAGGACGCCATCTAATTATGGCGCCCTTTTTGTTGTTAACGAGCTTCTACCACCAGGGGCTAAAACAATCCTGACTCTTATACCCCATCAATTGAGGCCTTATATCCGTAAAGCCCTCACCCGGCTTACGCAGGGCTTCCAAAATGACCTGCGCATTATACCCGTCATAGAAATCATAAATGACAACAGACTCACCATTTAGAATCTGAATGATCTGCTTCAGAATTGGCAGCGGACTGACAACATCATCCACAGGTACAGGCTGCGGGTTGGTATCTTTGCCACTCCGGTACAGGTTGCGCCAGTTCTCAATCGCCAAGGTTCCCTCCAAATTCTCTACTTCGCTCTCGATTTCTGTAATGCCTCTTAGCTGGAGGAGTGTTTGGTGAAACTCTTCAATAGCGACAGGATAACGGCTCATGATCTTCTCCTTTTCGGTGATAAAATTCCCTGCCGGCATCGCGTAATTCGTGATTTACGGATCCTGGTCGTCGACATCGATTAAATACACCCGTTCCTGGAATCCGCCCCGAGCTTCCGCCTTCTTCTCTCTCAAGGCTTCAAGCTCTTCCCATGTTGCTCCATGTATAACCGCCAATGCCCGTATAACCTCAAGCATATCTGCAAGTTCTTCCAATGACTCCTTTGAATTTTGAGCGGTAAAGTACTCCTCCGACTCTTCTTTGAGCTTTATGATCAATTCTTTCTTATACTCTTCCTCATCCAAAATCCGTGTGCGAAATTTTTTGCCTGTAGATTCAATGACTTGGGGAATCAGATCCCGAACGAGCTTATTATAAACCGGCATAGATTCTCATCCTTTACATGGCTAATTATGTATTCATTCATATTTGTATCATATCAAAGAATCGCTCGAACAAAAGACTACTCTTTTCCCTGAAAACGGAAATACAACGAATGCCCAATTTATTTTCACAAAATCTGCTCCCCACCATCCCCTATCACCCGCAACAAAAAAGACCCCGAATTCCAACCCAGTTGAAATTCAAGGTCCTTACCGCTACGAATAGATCATTCGATGATGCTCATCTGCGATACCCGATTTTCGATAAAAATACGTATTGATGACATCGCGCCATTCCTTTGCGCTCTCCAGTTGTTCCAGCAAGCGCTGTTTAACATGCAGGAAGCGCTGCGGATCAAGCTTAGGCTCCAAGGCATTCCAGCGTGCGAGCCACCGCTCCACCTGCTCGACACCTGCAAAATGAGTGTCATAAATATGCTGAATGACCGTCTTACCGGACTTTAACACATGGGTATAAGGAACATGGTGGAAAAATAGCAGCAATTCATCCGGGCAAGTCTCCAATCGCTCATACATCAACGCATTGGCGCCAATATATTGGCCGGCGTACCTCGTCCCCGTCGCCTGCGTCCTGTCAACGCCGATCCCGTCACGGTCCGCGAAATGATATGTTCCCCATTTGGAGTATTCGTAGCCGTCCACGTCAGGGCCATAGTGAACATGAGGCACGACCATCCAGCCCACGCCAAGCGGAGAGGTATAATTCTCGTAGGCCGGCCACGATTCCATCATAATGTCCATCACGGTCCTCATCACATCCGGATCGGGTCCAAAGGTCATCCGGGTCCATTCCTCGCCGATTTCCTCCGCCGTCAGCTCCGGATTCCACAGCAAGCGGCCATAGCCGTAAAGATTGGACTGGGCAAGGTAGTGGCCGGTCCAGTTGAAATCGTCACCAATATTGGACACGGCTGTTATGCCGCTGTGCTGATAAGGATACACTTGTCCGGCTACAATATCTTTTACCTTGCTGCCCTCCCCTTGGCAGAGCGTATCGAATTCCAGCACCTCTTTCCATTGCGGAATCAAATAGCATATGTGTCTCTGCTGACCCGTATACTCCTGCGTAATCTGAAATTCCAGCAGCTGATTCGTCCGCTCCATCGCTCCAAACAATGGCGATACCGGCTCTCTGACCTGAAAATCCATCGGACCGTTCTTGATCTGCAGGATCACATTGTCCTTGAATTTGCCGTCCAGCGGTTTGAAATGATCATAGGCGGCTCGGGCGCGGTCCGTCTGGCGATCCCGCCAATCCTGATGGCAATCGTACACGAAGCATCTCCATAAGACGAGTCCGCCGTAAGGCTCCAGCGCTTCTGCCAGCATATTGGCTCCATCCGCATGATGGCGTCCATAGGTAAACGGGCCGGGACGGTTCTCCGAGTCGGCCTTGACCAGAAATCCGCCAAAGTCAGGAATGGTTCGGTAAATATCGGCCGCTTTCTGCTTCCACCAATTCTGAACGGCAGTTTCTAACGGGTCAGCCGTGGACATATCCCCCAGCTCGATCGGCGCAGCAAAGTTCACGCTGAGGTAGAGGCTGATGCCGTAATCGCGGAACACATCCGCTATGCGTGCCACATCCGGTAGCAATTGCGGCGTGATCAGCTTCGTCTCGGTCTGATGCACATTCACATTATTGATCGTGATTCCGTTAATCCCAACAGAGGCCAGCATTCTCGCATACGCCCGGACACGAGTCAGATCGGAGACGATGGTATGGTCCTTATAAAATATCGATCGGCCCGCATATCCGCGTTCAATGGTTCCGTCCATATTGTCCCACTGATTCACCATGCGAAGCCGGTACTTCGGATGTTCGATCAGATCAAGTGCTTCGTTTGCTTGGCCCGTCTGCAGGAGACGCATAAAATGAAAGACCCCGTACAGAAGCCCTCTGTCCGATCCTCCTGCAATGAATATGTAATCCTGGTCTCCTCTTACGACGCGGCGTATGATGTAACCTTCATCTCCCACACGTCCGGCTTCCTCGGCTTCCAGCGAGGCGTCAAGCAACTTCCCTTTGATGCTCCCTAGCGTCCCTGCGACCAAGCAGGGGCCGGTTTCTATCTCTTCACTAATGAAGGGCTGCTCACCTGTCAGCAGAGCAATGCCTGTGGTCAATTCTTCAATCGCCGTACGAAATACTTGCGAAGAAACCGCCTGCGCGGTCACGATCTTGCCCAAATAGCTTTCCAGCGGCTTGATTGCCGCAGCATGCTTCAGCGAGCTCCCATCAACCTGCAACCATGCCGGATCATAACTGCTGTTCATAATGCCTCCTCATGATCATTTCACGAGCTCCGTCGGGTTCATGCCCGTGAATTTCTTAAATACCGTGCTGAAATACGGAATGTTTTTATATCCGACCTGTTCTGCCACTTGGTAAACCAATGCATTTTTCTCCATCAGCAGCTCACGGGCCTTCTCGACCCGCACTCTGGTCAAATAATTGTTGAACGTTTCTCCCGTCAAATTCTTAAAAATCATCGACAAGTAGTTTCTCGAAATATATACCTTATCCGCCAGTCCCCCAAGCGTGAGATCTTCGGCATAGTGCTCGTGAATGTATTCGATCATAAAGTCCACAGCCTGGCGATGCTTTCCGTTCCCGCCCCATTCGCGACTGCCGAACACGAGCCCGATCTTGGTGATCAGCCATTCCGCAAGCTCGGATGGACGCTGCAGCTTCGCCATTTCGCGCGTAATGCTGTCATTCGGGAAGAAATCGTCAACGACGGTCCCCGTCTCATAGAAAGAGAAGGCGATAATTCCCCACAGCTCCCCTGCCAGCATGCTGACATATGGTTTGGTGATGCCCCCTTGCTGTTCCAATCGCTTCATATAATCCCTGATGATCGTTTGTGCCTGATGTTCTTGCGAGGTTCGAATCGAACCGGCCAGCTCCAGGTAAAGCTTAACAGGACGCACGGGAGACTTGGCCTCCGCATTGCCCGGCTCCTGTGCACAGTAGACATACAGCTCGTACTCCGGAACCGCCGGCTGCGTATTCACATCGATCGCACGAAAGGCTTCTTCTGTCGAGATACCGATTTCCCTTATATTGCTCTTGCGATCACCGATGCCGATCCGGAGCTTCAGCTTCAAGTAGTTCTGCACACAGTCGATTAATCGGACACCCAGCTGCTCCAGCTGCTGCCGCACTCGCTCGGCAGACTCCGTTCGACCATGATGAATAATGACCACAGAGCGGTTGGTGTGGAGATCCGTATGGTCGAAACGGGGGAATGCCGCCTGCGTAATTTCGCACACCATATTGCTGATTGCAAATCGAAGGAGGCTCCAGTCCGGCAAGCTTAGATTAGCTGCCCGTTGATCGGAGATCAGCTCGATGCCAATGACCGTATGATCGAAATCGGACCAATACCGATAAGGCTCCGGGATTTCCGTTTGGAGACCTGAATGTTGCAGTGCACCCGCTGCGGCCGATTTGACCCACTCCTTTTCCACGAAGGGCTCGTAAAGCTGCAGCTTCTGGAGCAGTTCATCCTGCTTCATGCGCAGCTCTTCCTGCTCCTCCAAATCGGATATGGCTTCATTTAAAACAGATTTCAGCGTCGGAAGGCTGATCGGCTTGGACAAGTAATCGCTCACGTTCAGGCGCAAGGCTTGACGGGCATACTCGAAGTCCGAGTAACCGCTCAGAATGATCACTTTTCCTGAATAGCCGGTGTTCTTCCGCAGCTGCTCGATCATATCCAGACCATTCATGACAGGCATATATAAATCGGTAATCACGATGTCGGGGCTGGCCGATTCAATCATTTCAAGCCCTTCTTCCCCGTTCAAGGCTTCTCCCGCCCACTCTGCATTCAGTTCATCCCAAGGGATGGCTTTTCGGATTCCCTGCAGCACGGCGCGGTCGTCATCAACGATTCCTATCTTCCACATCTGAAGATCCTCCTTCTTATTTGCAAAAAGGCAATGCCTCACATTAACGGTAATACGTCATGCCCGATGCGATAAAACCGCTTAGGCATGACGTAAACCGGGAGTAGACCGGAAACTATATAAGCTGAATTATTGATCTATTCATATTCCTGGGCGGCTTTCTTCAATGATTCATAGGCCTTCTCCGGTGTTGTTCTGCCGAAGCTCAGCTCATCCCGGACCAGCGGGAAGTCTTTGTCGATGAAGTTCACCCAGCCTTCCGGCCCTGTCGTAAATATCTGTCCGTCCGGCGTCGTTGCGTCGATGAGCTTCATCCCGACCTTTTCGCCCTCCGGAAGATTCGGAATCAGCGACTCGGCGATCTTGGCATTGGCAGGCACGCCTCGAGCAGTTCCAAGAATAGCCCCTGCCTCCGGATCATTGATGAACCAGTCGATGAACTTTGCCGCTTCTTCCTTGTGCTTGGAATTAGGCGAAAGACTGAAGTACATGGACGGCTTCAGCCAGCCTCCCGCTTCCTCGGCCCGCGGCATCGTAACCAGATCGTACGCCCCTTCCTTCATGCTGTCCCATGTGGTGTAGTTATTGGAGAAGGAGTAGCGGAATAAGATTTTGCCGTTGACCAGCAGGTCTGCCGTCGGATCCATTTCCTTGTCGGATGCGTTCAAATCGGCTGGAGGTATAAGTCCATCCTTGCGCAGCTGTTCAAACTTCTTGGTCCATTCCAGGAAAGTCGCTTCATCAATATTGAATTTGCCGTCTTCCGTAATCAAGGTGCCTTTACCCTTGGCATAGTGATAAGCGCTGAACATAAAGTAGTTGCCGGCATAATCCAGCGTGAAATATTGGCCTTCCGCCAGTTTAGGCTTTACCTCTTCCGCCAATGCGAAGAAATCATCCCATGTCCAGCCGTCTGTCGGCATCGTTGCGCCCAGCTTCTCAAGAGCCGCCTTGTCGTAGATCATCCCAAAAGCAACCGATCCCAGCGGCACCCCATATTGCTTGCCGTCTCTCTGCCCGATCGGCAGCAGGCTCGGCGTCAATTCATCCAGTTTAACCTTGGTGTCGAGCTCTTCGAGCTGGTTGCGGGATGTCCAGTCCGAAACCCAGCCCGGGTCCATTTGGAAAATATCCGGCTCGTTATGCGCCGCTGCCTGCGTGGAGAGTTTATCCAGGTAACCGTCCATCCCGGAATATTCGGGCTCGAAGGTAACGTGCGGATTTTTCTGCGTATAGGTCTCCAATGCCTTCAGTGTAGCTTCGTGACGCGGCTGCGAACCCCACCACATAATCCGCAGCTTGACATTTTCCGCCGCCGAACCGCTTTCGGCCTGTGTATTGTTCTTGGTTGAGGTTGTGCTTCCCGTGCTTGAGTTGGTGCTTCCGTTACCGCCGCATGCCGCTACCAGCAAGGAGAACACCATCCATAACGCGACAATCTGCAATCGCTTCCATTTGTTCATGCCGACTTCCCCCTAATAACAAAAGATTATGGTCAATATGTATCCTATCAATTCCAGGATGACGGGAGTATAAGAGAGATGCACAATTTATTATAAAATCGTCTGATTATGTTTTACCGCTGTGCTTCCTCAAGCCTTGGGAAGGTGATCGATACAACCACCCCTCCTTTCTCGCCATCCTTAACGACGATCTCGTAATTATCGTTGAAGAACGCCGAGAACCGCTCTCTCACATTCCGGATCCCGTAACCTCCTTTGCGGCGATGGTTCCCTTTGCTCTGAGGAGCAAGCCCGCTCCCGTCGTCGATAATCGTCATTCGGATCCGGCTGCCCTCTTCCTCAGCCTTAATCTGAATTCGGCCGTTTTGCCTTGAATTAAATCCGTGTATGATTGAATTTTCGACGAAAGGCTGGAGCGTCATTTTGGGAATGAATAAGTTGCGGATTTTCTGGGAGGCATGCACCTCGTATTCCAGACCGTCTTCCCACCGGATCTGCTGGATTTCCAAATAGCATGCGACGTGAGTCAGCTCTTCTTCAATCGTAATAAAGCTTTCTCCATGCGATAATCCGATGCGGAACATGCGGCCCATCAGCTCCAGAATGCGGCTCATCTTCTCCTGTCCCTCCGCAATCGCCATCCAGTTCAGCTGGTCCAAGGTGTTATATAGAAAATGCGGATTAATATTGGCTTGGAGCGCTTCGATTTCCGCCTTCCGCTGCTGCTCGTAACGCTGCGCAAGGGATGCGTACAAAGCCTGGATTCTCTCATTCAGTCTGCGAAACCCTGCAAACAGAATGCCGAATTCATTCGTGTAATCACCGGCCAGCTCAGCTTGCCTCCCACCGACATCGTAATTCTTCATGGCTCTCACTAACTGGGCGATCGGCTTCAACAATTGCCTGCTTAACCAGAGCGTTAACAAGAAAGCCAGCAATAGGGCTCCGATGCCGATGGTAATAATCGCTCCAGCCAGCTTGACGCTACCTGACGTAATTCTCTCCCAAGGGGTAATCTCCACCAGCATCCAGTTGGAGTCGGCGACTTTGGAATAGACGACCAGAGACTCGACGCCATGCTGTGTATGCAGCCGTGACACACCGGATTGGTCCGTGAACCGCAAATCCTGCTCCTGCAATCCGGCATCCCTCATTGATTTCCCGACGCTCAGCAGCTCCCTGCCGTTCAGATCCAGCAGCATCCGGTTCGAATCTTTAGAGTATCCTTCGAGAATCCCGCGGATCCAATCCGCTTTCACATGCACGACAAGAATACCCAAGTACCGGGAGTTGTTGTACACCTTGCGGGAAAAGCTGAGCACAGGCACGTTCCCATTATAGGTCGTTAAATCATGCTCCTCTGACCAGGAGAAGTCATTGTTCTGCAGCAAAGGATACCATGGCTTTGTCGCAGCCTCCGTTAATCCATGGAACTGAATATAGCTCTGCCGATCCCCCCACTCCGGCTGTTCCATGTATAAATCGATGGCCTGAATTTGCGGAATCGAATAGGTTAGATGAGCCAGCGCTTCTTGTATGCCCTTGGACCTCCTGTAGTGGTTGAACTCATCTTCTTTTCCCGACAGAAACGTAAGTAAATCATTGTCCCTGGACGTGGTCAGCGAGATCTGCTCGATCGACGTCAGGCGGCCCGTAATTTCGTTGTTCAGCTCCTCAAGCAGTCTTTTTTGATAATAAGACGTGTTTTCAGCCAATTCCCGCGAAGTCATGACATAACTGGTCCATACCGTGATCGCCAGCACAATCGTGATCAGCCCTGCAAAGCAAATAATAAACAGGGAATCGATCCGGTATTTTTTGAAGGGATTGATCATAATTCTCATCCTCCATGCTTTACATTCCTATCAGAAAAAAACATTGAAGCTGTGCGGCGTACCGCTGCCTCAATGTTTCCTCATTTTATAATATATCGGTAGAGCTAGCTACTACCCTTTTAGTCCTGTGGTAGCTACACCCTCCACAAAGTATTTCTGGGCAAAGATAAACAGCAATGTAGCCGGTAGAATGGATACGAGAGACATCGCCAGCAATTGTCCCCATTCCGCGCCGCCTTGCGAATCGTTAATCATCCGTAAAGCCAAGCCAACCGTATATTTGTCGACAGAATTAATGTACAGGAGATGACCAAGGAAATCATCCCAGTTCCATAGGAAGCAGAAGATAATGACCGTCACGATGGAAGGCTTCATCAAGGGCATCACAATTCTCCAATAAATCCCGAACCAGCTGCATCCGTCGATCTTGGCCGATTCATCCAGCTCCCGCGGGATCCCGCGTATGAATTGAACGAGCAGGAAGACGAAGAAGGTTCCTCCCGCCCCTCCCGCTAATGCATGGGGCACGATAAACGGCAGGTAGGTGTTGACCCAACCAAATTGGTGGAACATCGCATACTGCGGAATGATGAGCACTTGGCCCGGCAGCATCAGCGTGAGCATGAGCAGCGAAAACCAGAAGCCTCGAAGCGGAAAGTCCAGCCTTGCAAATCCGAAGGCAACCAGCGTACAGGAAATCACCGTTACAATGATCACCGCAGTAATTAAATAGAACGTATTCAAATAAAAGTCGGTAAAGGTGAACCCCGGAACGGAATGCCATCCGTTGATGTAATTGGACCACTGCGGCACGGACGGGAAGATGGACGGGGAACTGAGCTCCTGGTTCGTTTTCAGCGAAGCGCCAATCCACCAAATGACCGGATAAACCATAATCAAGCTGAACATAATGAGGACCGAATGGCGGATCACGGGGTTCCATTTGCGTCTGGTCATTTTCCTTTCCCTCCTTGGCTCTCGGATTCGTAGAATACCCAGTATTTCGAAGTCAGGTTAATGATCACGGCGGCAGCCACAATCAAGATCAGCATGATCCAGGCCAAGGAAGAGGAATAGCCCAGCTGATAACGGCTGAATGCCCGTTCATACAGGTATAACGCATAGACATAGGTAGAGTTCATCGGCCCGCCGCCGGTAATAACGTAAGCAGGCGTAAACATCTGAAAGGAGTTAATGACCCCCATGATGAGATTGAAAAATAACGTGGGTGACAGCATCGGAAGCGTGATTTTGAAAAATTGCTTTAGCTTGCCCGCGCCATCCACCGCGGAAGCTTCATACAGATCATTCGGGATCTGCTTCAAGCCAGCAAGGAAAATCACCATCGATGAGCCGAATTGCCATACCGACAAGCCAATGAGAGACCATAATGCGGTATCCGGGTTCGTGACCCAGCCCGTTCCGGGAATTCCGAAGAATCCAAGCACTTGATTGAAGAAGCCGTCCACACCGAAAATATTTTTCCATAGCAGGGAAACCGCGATGCTCGCCCCGATCAAGGAAGGGAAATAAATGGCCGTTCGATAGACGGATATCCCGCGCACTGCCTTTTTTAGCAGGAGAGCAACCATCAGCGCGGCAATTAGCTTCAGCGGCACCGAGGCGAGTACATAATAAAACGTGAGCTTGAGTGATTGGGCAAATTTGTCGTCCGCCGTAATGATGCGCTCGTAATTGTCTAAGCCGACCCACTCGATCGGCTTCATGAGGGTGTAATTTGTGAAGGAATAGTACAGGGACAACAGCATCGGATAGGCTGTCAACGCCAGAAATCCGATCAGCCAAGGGGAAATAAACAGATAACCTGCAAGGGGAGAGTCCCAGCGCTTGCGAAATGACTTTTTGCGAACAGGTATTTCGGATGCTAAAGATGTTGCTCGTTCCATGAATTCACTCTCCTTTTCCGTACCTTAAGTATAGAAGGAGAGCCGCCGGGAACTACATGAGACAATTGCTCAAAATCATTCAATATTTTCAGAATGTGTCGTCAGAAACGAAAAAACGGAATCAAGCTTTGCCGGATAATCCTGATACGACCAAGAACCCCACCGCGTCGTAGCGAGTAATTCAATTGTACCTTGCGGGGTTCATTCTCCAGGTGCACTTGAACCAGCATAACTTAACAAAAAAACGCACCTCCCCGTGGAGATGCGTTTTTACTGGATTTCATAAGCTGCAAACCGGTGAACGGCAACTTGCCAGATTACTCCGGAATATTCCCGCCCGCCACGCGGTCGCCGGAATTGCCCGCCGGGTCGGTGACATTGTCATCCTCGCCGGCATGTATGATCAGCGAGCGCCCCAGCACCGAGTTCGGCTGGTTCTTTTCCAGCGTGCCATGCTGAATGATCGTCTCCGCTTCCACGGTGCCGTCTGCGCCCACGACCAGGTTCGGCATGTCCCCGACATGGCTTCCTTGCGGATTCTCCAGGCCATGATGCTTGTGGGTCGGATTAAAATGCCCTCCGGCAGATTTAAAATCCGTTCCCTGAATTGCATTCTCATGCACATGGAACCCATGCTTGCCTGGTGTGAGGCCGGATGCGGAAATCTTCACCTTAACCCCGTCATGGATCTGCTCCAAGGTAGCGGAACCAACCGGCTCGCCCGCCGCATTGTACAGCTTGACTACAGGCTGCCCCAGGGATTCTTTCCTGGAAGCCTCGCCCCAGTACACGGGTTGGTTAACCGGATCTGAAACCATGCGAGCTGGCGCATCGCTGCTGTCGGTAGAAATCTTAGGATCCGAGGTCGCCGTCTCTTGTTCCGCAAATGGGCCATCGGCGGTGGCATTGTCCTTGCCGTTAACGAAGTGGCTTATTTTAGACATCGTGTGTTGAATCGTACCTAAGGTGCCTTCGGGATTCGCAGCAGCGAACATAATCCCTATAATCAGCAGGGCTCCGGCAAGAAACGCTCCAGCCATATATTTTAACTTGTTGGTCAACTTTTTCACTTCATCGCCTCCTGAATGATGATATCATTCATCTCCCCAATCCTCTGATTTTATACATCTCAGTCGTTATTTTATGGGATATGAGGCATTCGGCGTTGGTCAGAGAGGGGCTCCGATGACGGCTTTAACGCCCCTCTGGCAAAATGAGTTCTCTCATCCGATCCGTATGTTTGGCGGAAACCACATATACATCTTCTCCCCATTCCTTGAACCCATAGCTGAACACACTTTCCTGACCCTCTTCCCCCAACCACAGCTTGATGGCATGGATCGGAGATGGCTGGGCATAGACGACCATCACGTCGTAATCCGGGTCCGTTCGTTTGGCATTATCCGGCTGCTTCCGAGCGGTACGGATCGCTTCCTCAAACGCTCTTACATCTTTCGCTTTCTTAAAGGACAACAGTGTATCCCCGTTCATCTCGTCCCATGTCTCGAAATCCGAAATCCGGATTTCGGCAACCTTTTCGTCCAGAAGCTGCATCGTCTCCCAACCGGGTTCCTTCTCGCAGCCTACCAATAGAGCCGTCATGTAAACCATCATGATCATGAGTAATCGCTTCATTAAACCGTCCTTCCTTATCTATGAAAAATACTATTAGATGATCCCATGCTGCTTCAGCTTGTCCATTAGCATGGTTCTGTACGTCTCTTGGTCATAAAGGGAGTTATTGATTAACTCCTTGTTCAGTCCGAGCTTGTCCAAGATCCTGTGCTCCAACTCGCGCCGGGCCTCCAATACTTGCAGAGTCCCTTCGACGCCTTCTAGACCGTGATGTTTGCCGTACCCCTGTCCAGTGTAGTAATGGGCAAACCCTGTAGACCATGCCTCCGGGCGTTCCCGGATGGCCTTGCGGAATGCGTATTCCAGGTCGTTCTGCTCAATGTAGAACAGGAGGGGATTTAGCGGAAGGACCGCTTTTTCCAGCCCCAATACGTAGTCCGTCACTTGATCTTCCGGCGCATCATGCTTCACCATGCCGACGGTCACCGGATTCTGAATGAAACAGCACTCAAAAATCGTGACAGCAGGCTCATGCAGCGCCTGCTCGGCAAATGCCTCCCACCGATCGGTGATGAGCCACCGGTTGAGGTCCAGCGGGAGCTCGTAAATATCCTTCTTAGCCAACGAATGATAAAGATCATCCGGAAAAGAAGCGCCATATTCGTTCTTCAGCTTCTGGTAGGGCAAGAGGTTCCAGCTGCCTTTTTTGACAGCCCGTTCGATCCATATTTCTTTAAAAGGACCTGCGACTTCCAGCAACTGCCCGAATTCCTCTTCCGTCAGACACGCGGTTCCCTCATAATCCGCCGGGTGGTCTGTATCCCCCTCCATCACCAGCCGGGACTCGATGTTGTGCTCGGAAAGAATGGCATGAATCATACGGGACGTCGTCGACTTGCCGAACCCCGGCAGGCCCTCAACCATGATTAATTTCGTCTTCATTTCAAATCCCCTTCAAATCTCAAAAAATGTGTGCAGCTTCATGTTATTCTGTGGGAGCCTGTGAATATCCTTTTCTCTATCTATTGATTAGACCCAAATTAAGGTATGATAATGTTACTACTTATAGAGAGGTGTTCATACATAAATGAAGAAGACTTTAGCCCTTTTGTTGATGTTCGCTATCTTAATTCTCCCGTCACAGGCGTATGCCGCCCCACCCTCCATCAAAATGTCGATCTCCGAGGTTAATAAGCTCTACTTTGAGGAATACAACAAGAGGTTAAAGGAGGTTAAGTCTGCTATACGGACATATAAAGCTCCTGTGTGCTCTAATGTAACCACCCTCACGAATCAATCCAAGCAGCTGACAACCAAGTACAACAACCTCAAGAAGTCCAAAGCCAGCAAGACGGAACTGAGTCAAATGAAGGCAACACTTGATAAGGCCAAGAAAAGTCTTAGTGAAGCAAAGAAAGTCTGCAATAAGGAAACAGCGGAAACGAAAAAAGAACTCAATGGACAAGTTAAAGAAATTTCTTTAGCCAAAACTTCCGGAGTCAAGCTGAACGTCGACTCTTATAATAAAGGAACAATTACCAGCTCAACGTTCGATAAGGAAATACGCAGTATCGTGAAGCTTGTAGACGATGTTTTCACATACATTCTAGAGGATCTGGAGTAGAGCAAGCGGCAGGGTATACCCTGCCGCTTTTTTATTGAATATCGTTGAGCAAAACAAAAGACCGTAGACTGTACCATCTACGGCCTTTCCCACACTAAACCTAAAACCCTACTCCAAACTATTAAACTCATTCATACGCGCAAGTTTTACAAGATCAGATTTAGGCCATCCGCTTTCTCTCGATTTCACCCTGCAATATTTGCAAGAGCAATGAATCTTCCCCTTAGCAAACTCACCTGTAAACTTGGCATGCCAACCAAGCTGTTTAGCAAGCCTGCTCTTACGCTGGATCACTCTCCGTCGATGATGACGGTAATACGAACGAGTACGATTGTTGCCTTTGCTTTTCATTCCATCACGCCCCTTGGGATAAGGCCCAGCCTGCAAAGGCGCCAAGAGGGTTACGTCATCCTTTACAGGCCGAGCGTGATGAAACTGCTACATTGCACGAACACCATGGATCACCTCAACGGGATGTGATTTAAACCTGTATACTTTCTTACCAACTCCGCCATAATTTCCACTGCACCCTATGCGAAAACCTCGTCATAAACTTGTTCCAAGATAGGAAAACCCACAAACTCGCTAGCCGCATTGAACAGCCTCACCAGAGAGACGCCTTCTAAGATGGCGTCCTTGTTATGACAGAACATTCACCCATCAGGTCGTTACAATAAACCCTTCCGTTTTGTCCCCCATCAATTGAGGCCTTACATCCGTAAAGCCCTCACCCGGCTTACGCAGGGCTTCCAAAACAACCTGCGCATTATACCCGTCGTAGAAATCATAGATGAGACCGGACTCTCCATTTAGAATCTGAATGATTTGCTTCAGGATCGGCAGCGGGCTGACAACGTCGTCTGCAGATACAGGCTGGAGATCGGTATCCTTGCCGCTTCGGTACAGGTCCCGCCAGTTCTCCAATGCCAAGGTACCTTCTTCACCGTGGACCACCAGGGAGACACGCTCCTCCCCTTCCCGTTGGTCGGTTCCCGACAGGCGAATCTCGATATCATGATGTAATCTCAGAACGGCCTGGACCCGGCTCTCGGACTGATTCGAATCCGGCGGAAACTCGATCTCGCTCTTGACATGCGTAATCGGCCCGAACACCTGCTGGATCATCTGGATCCAGTGAATGCCGACCTCCAGCAGGTATCCGCCCTGCTGCCTTGACGTGATCCATGGATTCTGCTGCCAGGCCCTCGGCCACTGCGGAAACTCCAGGTACAGATCCATGCTTTGGATCCGGCCGATCGCCTGATCCTCAAGCAATCCCTGCAGCTTCAGAACGGCCGGGTCAAGCGGAAGCGAGAAATGAACCGCATGGAGCACGTTGGACTCCTCAGCCAGCTCTACCAGACTCCGTGCTTCAGTCAAGCTATTAGCCAGCGGCTTCTCGCAGAAGACGTGGATGCCTTTTTCAAATGCGATCCGGGCCACGTCATAATGCAGGGACGGCGGAACCGCGATATACACTAGGTCAAGCGTCACCTCATCCAGCAGCTGGCGATAATCGGTGTACAGCCTTGGGCGAATCCCAGCTTCCGCAGCTTCACGATGCAAACTGGATTCATCACTGTCGCAAATGGCGACCACTTCGATTTTCTCCGTATATTGTGGCAGTAAGCGGTGAATCATCTGCCGGCCCATATGCCCTAAGCCAATGACGGCCATTTTTTGTTTCATCATCCTGTTCTCCTATTCCATTCTCGATTGAATTTTGCCATTGCATGCACGTCCCCTATTATAGATCAAGGGGCTGCGGCCCGTACACTTGGATGTACAAAAACGGTACTGTTCCGTTATTCCTTTGGATTCAAAGCACAGGGCACTTTCTTTCTATGCTGGTAGTAAAATGCCCTTAAAATTAAAAGAGTAGAATCAATAATAAAAAAATCAGTTATTTTTTGTCAGCCTTAAAGTTCCCTCTTTCAAGGCAATCGTATCAGAACTTGCATTTATTATGTAAAAGTAATATTGCCCTGATTCCTCAATAGTTAAATTGTAATTCCCCTTTAATTGATCGAATCTTTGCGATGGATATAGAGCGCCGTCTTTAACGTAACCCATTAATATATTTTGATTTTCGACCACCTCCGACTTATACTTTTCAAATTCATATTCTACAGAGTCACCCGCTTTTAGTTCCCACCCCGATCCATTAGTATCTGTTAAGACGCTTAATGAACCATTTACAGTAATTATCTCAGGGGAAATATATACTCCGTTTTTTTCTTTTGTTTCTAACTCAAAAATTGAGGGAGGCATAAAATTTTCTTCCATTATCTTTGTGATAATCCGATTCTCAGGAAGACCATTTCGTGTTCTATTCTTTAATTCCTCTGGTGAGTACTCGACTCCATTAGAATCAATATAAACCCCGTTTCGATATATCATATAATCGCCAATTGTTTCTTTTCCAATCAAATGGCGATTATAATCAGTTATTAACTGTGTTTCTTTTATTTCTTTAGGACTACAAGCAATAATTGTTGATAAACCAACAACGATTATACCGATAAACAAACTTTTTCGGATTTTTTTAGAGTTATTACTGCTAAACACCATAAATATGAATCACCTCTCGTTTAGACGTAATTACCAGACATGTTATATGTTAATTCTTCTGGATAAGATACGCGGTTCCTTTGCTATTGATGAATAGTCCATTATGCATCTCCTATATTCTTCAATATGATCCATTCATTATTGATAACACCAATTACCAGAGGTACGTTTGGTGTCTCTATTTATTATTTTATTTAAATAGCCGGCTATGAATGAAGCTCTCCAATCTGCATTGAATCAAATCGGATAGGAGGCTAGGCTACCCATCGAGGACAGAGGAGTTTGGTTTGTGTTTAATGGAGAAGACAATGAATCTTTTGTATAAAGAAGATGACGAGAAACAAAGCTCATTTTAATGTCCAAAGGCTAACCGCAGCTGGTGTGCAAATGAGTGTAGTTGATGGTTAATCCCTCATAAGTTCTCTTTGCCGTTAGACATGCGACTACCCCCAAAGTAGTTATATCTACTAAAGATGATTATTAGGGATGTCAACGCATCGCCGCTAGATTTATAAAAGCGCCACGTCTCATGAAAAAGGCGTGGCGCTTTCTTATGTCATGGTGTCACTCACATTCCCCTCATTTTATATCTAACAACCGATATTTTAGCGGCCTGGAGTACTCGGTGCTTGCGGGCATCCTAATCACTCCACACCCTTCAACGACTCGATCATATGAATCTGCGTCACTTTCTTCCGCAGCATAAGGTTGGAGAGAAGGGTCAGGAAGAACGCCAGCATAACCGATGCCAGCATAATCACTAGGTTTAATTGATCCGGAATTTGCTGATGCGTACTCGAAAGCGCCTGGATAATAATCGAATAAACATAACCGCTGATCGGCAGAGCAACAATGACCGCAAAAGCGGTTAACAGCATGTTCTCAGAGAAGATTAGTCGGTTGATTTTACGTTTGGGATAGCCTAATACCTTCAGCGTGGCAAGCTCACGATTCCTTTCATAAATGTTGATGGATGAGATCGTGTAGATGGCACCGAAGGATAGAATAACGGCACAGATGATAAACATGATGAAAATAAAGCTGTTTTGCTTTAGCATATACTGCGCTGATTTCTTCAGGTCATCCTTGTCCGCAATGGCCTCCACCTGCGGGTCTTGCTCGAAGAAGCTGCGAACGCCCGCCAGATCTGCAGCGCTAGGGACGCTCACTAACAGCGAGGCGGGATCGTAGTCGATACCCAAACTCTTCATATAGTTCGGTGTGCTGTAGAACGACGGATTCGAGTATTGTGTGGAGATATCCAGAACCTTCATATCAACGATGGTTTGGTTAAGCTCCGGTGCGGTGAATTGAAGCTGGATCGTATCCCCTTCAGTTATATGATACTGATCCGCGTAAGATTTCGGTACCAACACGCCATGATCTTCTAACGATAGCCGATTGCCTTGTTCATCATAAAAGCGAATCAGCTCATTATCCTGCTCCGTTACCACGAGCGTAGCGTTTTCTTTGTTTTCCCCTTGGATGAGTTCCACAGGGTAGGTGGACAACCCATAATGGTCTGCAATGCCGGACGGCAGTGTTGCCCTATCCGGGAACGATCCGATCGCATAATCGACTCGTAAATCATACGTATTTACCTCTTCAATCTGACCGGCTACCTTGAGCAGGGCCGTCTGCGTGCCAAAAGCCGTGATCAACAAAACCGTACTGACCACAACGCCAACGGAGCTTGCGAGTGCTTTTTGTTTATTTAAGAAGATATTTCTTAGAATAATCTTGTTGCTGTAGGACAGCCGACTCCACACCCCTGGAATGTTCTCGATGAGCAGCTTCTTCATCTTCTTGGGCGGTTTCGGACGCATGGCCTGCGCAGCACGTTCTTGCAAGATCACTCTGCCGCTGAAATAGCAGGACAGCATGCCAAACGCACTGGAGCAAATCATTGGAGGTAGGAGCGTAAAGAACGAAAGGGAGAACGTCAGGTCAGGCAGGGAGTAGGATCTTCCAATCGACGTTGTTATGAGTGGAATGAACAGGGCGGCGGCGATAGCATAGCCCAGGATAGAGCCGATGATGCCTGCCAGCACGGGGTAACCCATGTAATGCAGCATGATGCTTCTTTTTTTCACCCCTAAAGCTTTCATAATGCCCACTTGGTTTCGCTGGGAATCGATAATCCTCGACATAATCAGAAACAGGATCACCGCTTCAATCAAAAAAAGAACGATCGGGATCACCCTGCTCATCAGCTTGTTATTATGAATCGTTTGCTGGGTCTGGGAATAGTTGAAGGTCCGTTCTTTGCTAACCTGGCTTACATAAGGGAGTGACTGGGAATGTGCTTCAATGGCCTGGCCTAACTGGTCCATGTCGTAACCGTCCTTGGCATCAATCAGGATCTCATTGTAGAACATGCCGCCTGCGATTTCAGGTATGGTCTCTTCGGGGATATAAGCGATTCCATAAGCTTGGTGGTCCTGGGTTTCGTTCTTCTTGGCATGCTCGACATTCTCATTCAAGCCGCTGATCGTGAACGTCATGTCCTTGTCATTCACACGGAGGAGGATGGAATCACCAACACGGTAATGATGCGCCTCGGCATAGTGGGAGTCCAACAGGATCTCATTCGGGTCGGCTGGCATCCTGCCCTCCATCATCCTGGATGTGTTGATTGTATTAGGTACGGGGATCGAATGCACCGTTAAAGTAGCTTTATCATCTTCAAAAGCCTGTTCGGCCTGGACGGTATAACGCCATTCGATATGTTGAATGCCATCAATGCTCCCTAAACCCTCGACATCCCCTGCGGAAATTTGACTGTAATAGACGTTCAAGTCGCTTAGATTATGTTGTTGAAAATACCCCTTCGTATAGCCGCTAAGATTGTCGCTCAAGGTGACCAGCCCCGTGTAGAAAAAAGCCCCCACCGCGATGACCAAAACTATGGCTATGAATTGTCCCACCGACTGTTTCATGTCCCGTAATAATTTCAACGCTAAAATCTTCATCACCACTCGATCCCTTCAACGCTTTGTTTGTGCTCATTGACCGTGATGCTCTCGATTCTTCCGCTCTTGACGCGAATCACTTTATCCGCCATTGGCGCGATGGCCGAGTTATGGGTGACCAGCACGACGCATGTCTTCGTTTCCTGGTTCAAATCTTGAAGAAGCTTTAAGACCGACTTTCCTGTCACATAATCCAGAGCACCGGTCGGTTCGTCGCAGAGGAGAAGCGCGGGATTCTTGGCAACCGCTCTTGCGATCGCAACTCTTTGCTGTTCGCCGCCAGAGAGCTGGGAAGGGAAGTTCTTCAATCGATCCGTTAGTCCAACCTTATGTAAAATATCTCGTGCATCCAGGTGGTCCTTACATACCTCTGTCGCAAATTCCACGTTCTCCAGCGCATTCAAATTCGGAATCAGGTTATAGAATTGAAACACGAAGCCAACCTGCTCGCCTCGGTATTCGGTTAATCTCTTCTCGCTCCATCCCGTAATCTCTTGATCTCCAACAAACACTTGTCCCGAGGTAGCCGTATCCATCCCGCCGAGAATGTTCAAAATCGTGCTTTTCCCTGCCCCGCTGGCCCCTAGGATCACGACGAATTCACCCTCTAATATGGAGAAGTCAACACCCGCAAGGGCTTGAATCGTCACTTCGCCGATTGGATAGGCCTTGGTTACCTTTTTGAATTCGATTAACGTTGTCACTTCGTACATCTCCCCGTATTGGATTTTCGGAAATAGCTCCGTCGCCACTCCCAGTCTCTTATCAAGAACCCTCGCTGCCAGCTAACGCTAGTCACACTCTATATCCATCATATCCCATCTTTTAGATGCCGCTTCCTGCAGCCGATGTATTTACGTATCGGTCTTCGGAAGGGTCTTTATCGCCCCAGCGTTATCCGCTGCTTCTCCGTGGAGTTCACAATGCATAGCTTTAATCAAGCACGCGCTGAACTACAGGCTATAAAAAAAGAAGCTTCGGTATATCCGGAGCTTCTCTTTTATTTGACTAATATTCTTTTTCTACACGTTCAATCAGTTGTTTTAACTTCGAATGATCCTCTGGAGTTTCAATTTTGAAAGTTCCAGTATTCTCTACAGAAATTTGAGGACCATTACCGAGCATTAATATTAATGTCGAGCCATTCTTCATATGAATTTCAAGATCACGATAATTAGCCAATGTATGCGGATTTTCTTCTATCGTGTTTGAATTAAGAATATTGACTACAGTTTCAATGTCCTCTCGTCTACTTATGTCTGCAGATTCTTGTCTCTTTGCTTCATAACTATAAACGGTAATACTAGAAACCTCCTCGCTATCTATCTTGAAAGTTGGTTCATTAGTCTCATGAGGATTTTCAGATGCACTAGGCTTTTTGTCTGTTGAATGACTACAGGAGATTAGTAGAAGCGGGATACTTAACAGGATCATTATAATAAGCACCTTGCTATTTTTTCTCATGATAAACCTCCATTTTTGCGCTATTATACATACTAACGCATTATAACGTTTAAAGTTACACTCTGCAGAAAAAAAGGAAATTTTAGGAAATTCCCCTTTTCTCCTTAGCAATAATAACTCATGGATTTCGGAATCAGTTCTTCTTAAAAACATATAAAAAAATGGCTGCCGAAGTTATTTCGACAACCGTTTTATTATAATCAGTAGGGATTTCCGTATGATTGATGTTTAGGCTTATTTCCCAGAACAATATTTTGAATGAGTTTGTCCACATCAATTGCTGAATCTTGTACGATGAACAGACTCTATAAAAGCGTCTCTGAAGCCAGCGTAAAACCTTCAATCGCGACATCTTCGTCGACTTCAATCATGATGCAGCGTTTGCCTTGGTAATTCACCTGTTTGACATACCTTAAATCCTGCGGACTAATCGAAATCGTCGCTACCTTGGTTTCGATCTTAATGGATTTGGAAGTATACTTCGGGATGACGCTGGTTGCTTTCATTTCATAATTCTTGTTGTCCACGATGGTTTCGAATGCCCGCTCCACCTTCTCGGTTGTCACGTCCTCTACGCCGCTTGCGTTCAGCACGCGCTCCAGATCTTTATAATCCAGCTTCGGAGGTTCTTCCTCCTTCGTCTCTTCGTTTATTTCGATCACCCGGTTGATTTCCTCGTACACCTGGGCAATGGTGGCTGAATCGAGCTGTTCGCCGGCCACTTCCTTGACGATATCCTCGAAGATCGCCCGCTCTTCAAGTGCCGTCACGGATCTTTCTCCGTTCAAGACCTGTTCTACAAAATGCGGGTCCGGAAAATTCGATTTTCCCGTACAATACAAAATACGATTCACATCGGAATAATTGTCCGTCACGCTAGGGTACAGGAATCCTTGCTCTGGCGCACTTAACTTGATAATCGGATCTACGATGACATTGTACTTGAACTCCCGCTCCACATAATCGAACAAGAGCGTCTTCCGTTGTTTCTCCGTAGAATTCACGCTGCATAGAATGAACGGATGGGCGAACACCTCGTTCTTCTCACTCTCCTCCGCTTCATCGTTTCTCGCCTTGGTCGGCAAATAATACTGTCCCCGAACGAACGTGACCACCATATCCCGCTCATATTGGGCATCCTTCAGCATTCGATCCACCAGCATCAGCATCAAGTCCTGCCATTCTTCCGGATCACCCGACACGAGCGCTTGGTGAAGCATGACCTGCGCCGGTTCCTCCGCTGCTTCCTGAAATCTCAATTCGAACAATTTTTGATCCAACTCGCCGGTCAGAAGTTTTTTGAAATTCCCCATGTATAACTCTTGCTTCTCCCGATCCACCAGCTCGAACGGCAGGCGCTCCCAGTGATAGATTTCATTCGTTTCCTTTGTAATATAGACATTGAGAATATCATAAATATTCATTAAATCGTGATCCAGCTTAAATTGCTTGCGTATATTGGCGACTTCTTTTTTGTTCATATCCGATTCGGCAGCTCCTTCAATATAATCTGGCTTAATTAGTATAAATTATTGGAACGCAAATTGGTAAGTGATCTTGCGGCTTACATTGCTGTGCCTAGGATCCATTTCCCAGTGGCCCTGATCCTCTATTGTGGCATATTTAAATAACTGAGTCGAGGATATTCCTAGTGGGAGCCCCATACCAAAAAGAGATATCCTCACTTGAAGGATACCTCTTCTTATACTTGAACCTATTCATTCAAACAATCTTTGATGTTTATGAAAAAACCGGTAAAAGAATTGTACATTATCCAGCTCAAACCATTCGGCCGTTTGCAAAATCTTGGCATCGAGGTTATAGATTTTCGCATGAAGCGTACCCAGAACAAAGGGAGAATGCGTAGCAATAATAAACTGACTGTCGAAATAACGCGCCAAATCGTTCATTTGCTCGGCCAGCTTGATTTGATTCGCGGGAGAAAGCGACGTTTCCGGTTCATCCAATAAATACAGTTTCCCGGGAAGCAAATATTCCTCAAAAAACTGCATCGAGCTTTCCCCATTCGAATACTTCTCCTGAGCGAATTGAATAATATCCATCTTCTTCTTGAATTCATACGACTGCTCCAACTCTTCTACCTCGGCCTTGCTCTTTCCCTGAACGAGCTGCTCATGCAGCAGCCCTTCGCGGAGCACGCTTTCCTGCTGTATTTTCTTGATTTCATACAACAGATCCTCTGACTTGATGTACCGGCTCCGGTCGGGAAGCTTATATATGGGACGCTCCTGATCATCATGCCCGAACTGATAGCTGCTTTCCTCGATAAACCGCTGCGCGTACACGTTGTGACCATAACTTGTCATTCGCTCAGCGCCCGTGATTCCCAATTTGTTGGCGATCAGATTCAGCAAGGTGGATTTGCCGGAGCCGTTACTGCCGTATAATACCGTGATTCGATCAAACAGCAGAACCTCCCCTGCCATGTGCCTGAACACATGATCGGGATAGATATTCGGGTTGCTCGAAATGGTAGAAGAGAGTTTGAAGTTACTTAAATATAGCATCGCCCTTGCTCCCCTCTCGGAAAATGAAATGATTCTAGTTTGATATTCATACCTGGCCATTCTATGGATGCAACCATCCGACCCAAACAGCCTTTCTATTCAAGAACGGTCCAAATATCCAGTGCCGTCAGACGAATCGCCTCAAACTCATGATTCCGGTACGCTCTTAAACGGTCGGTACAAGCCTCGCTCCTGCATAAGGATTCGCAAATTGTCCGCATTGCATCTTGTTTCTTCCGCAGGATAGAGCAATAGCGACAGGACCTATCCCAGCAATTCTTTAGCTCCGTTCATCACTAAGGGCATAGTCTGTTTAACGAATGATTCCGCACTTATTAGACGCCCCTCATTGTTCCAAGCGTAAGCCGCCCCATACATCCCCCAACTTAACATGTTAGTAGCTGTATGTATTAAGAATTGCGCGTTTGGACTCGACAGCATCTTGTCTTTGTCTATAAAGGAAAGAAGTATCGTTTGAATTTTTTCCTTTATTTGAATTTCGAATACAGCTCCAAGCGATGTATACCTTCTTTTGCACATAGTGCTTAGATCTTTGTGAAAATCGCATACACCCAGAAAAATACTCTGGATGGTTTCTTCATTTAATACTTCGTGACCGCTTATTCTACGATTTATGATTGTCATAAAGGATTCCATTAGTCTGGCCTCTAGAATTTCGAATTTATCTACAAAGTGCGCATAAAAAGTCGCTCTGTTAACAGTAGCCCGCTCTGCAATATCCCTAACGGTTATCGATTCAAAGTCTTTTTCTTGAATTAACGAAGCAAAAGCGTCTTGAAGGAGTCGCCGTGTACGTATCACACGAGGATCAGCTTCATTCTTTTTAATTGCCATGGTTTTGATCTCCCCAATAAAACGACATTATAGAAATGGTGTTGTCTATACAACGGTTTATGGTTTTTGATGGTTGCGCACCATTCTGTTGTTATCATAACATATAAATACAACAGGTGTTGTTCAAACAACTAATGTTGTATTGAAACAAAATGCAGAATACCGCTTTTCCAAAAGGAGGAGAGAACCATGTCGGTTTCACAACCGTCACTAACGATGGAGCACCAACTTTTTTTTGATGTTATTCGAGAACGTCGGTCGGTTCGTAGCTATGATCCCTAGATCAAGATTTCGCTGGAGGAATTGACCGGAATATTGCGGCAAGCCACGCTGGCCCCCTCAGCCGCTAAACTGCAGCCGTGGCGGTTTCTCGTTATCGACTCGCCGGAGCTGAAGCAGAAGCTGCTTCCGATCGCATTCAATCAACAGCAAGTGGTCGAGGCTTCGGCTGTCATTGCATGTACTCGGAGATTTGGAGTGTTATAAATTGGCGGGCTTCTTTGATTTGATGATCACAATTAACCTGTATATGAGTATATGCTTATATATGCATTAATTTTGATTTATATTTTTATTTCGATATTTTTAAAAACATCGTTTTAAACACATCAGGAGAGTGAATTATGAAGAGCACATGGAAAGTTTACGTCCTAGCCTTGGTCAGCTTTTTAGTTGGAACATCCAATTACATCATTTCCGGGATATTGGACCGGATCGCAGAGACGATGGGAACAAGCGTTGCGGCAGCAGGCCAGCTCATTACGGTTTATTCCCTGGCCTATGCGGTCGGCACGCCTATTTTAATGGCGCTGACGGCCAAAATGGACCGGCGTAAGCTCCTACTTTATTCGCTGGGCCTCTTTATTATCGCAAATCTGCTGACATTTATATTGTCCGGCTTCGGTCTCTTCATTGCCGCTAGAATCATTACGGCGTTAGGCGCAGGGCTGGTCACCGTTAACGCGCTCAGTATCGCCGCCAAAATCGCTCCGCCAGGCAAGCAAGCCGGCGCCATCGCCAACGTCACCATGGGCATTACCGCATCGCTCATCATCGGCGTCCCACTCGGCAGAATGGTAGCCTCGGCTTTTGGCTGGAAAGCGGTATTTCTGGCCATCGCAATTGTCGGGGTCATCGCCATGCTTGTCATTGCTGCGGTTTTTCCACATATGCAGGGCGACAAGCCTGTCCCTTTGATCAAACAATTTGCTTTGTTAAAGAAACCTCAGGTTTTGGTTGCTTTAGCGATTACTTTTTTCTGGTTGGGCGGATATTCCCTTGCCTATACTTACATCTCCCCTTATCTGCTAGAGGTGACTCATTTAAATGAATCATTGATTAGCGCAGCTCTGTTCGTGTTCGGCATTGCCAGTTTGATTGGCTCGAAAGTCGGCGGCTACAGCGCGGATAAACGGGGCATTATATTCACGCTCGTTTCAGGGATGGTGCTTCACGTCATTTCGTTGATTTTGCTATCCTTAGTCGGACAGTCGGTCATTGCCGTATTCGCCATTTTGATCCTCTGGTCTTTTGCCGCCTGGTCATCCGCTCCGGCGCAGCAATTTAACCTGGTCAAGCTTGTTCCTGAATCCTCGGGCGTCATGCTGAGCTTGAACAGTTCCATGATGCAGTTTGCCATGGCTGTCGGCGCAGGAATCGGCGGGCTGATCGTTAACCGTGTTTCTTTGGCATCCATTACCTGGTTCGGGGTATTCGGCGTTCTCATCGCCATCATTGCCGTGTTTGTATTGTCCAGCATGGCATCACGGCATTCGGCGGTGCAGACAGCGGATTAACGGTATGCTAAACATGGAATATTTAATAAAGGACTCTGCTCACTAAGTTGATCTTGGAGGTATGACTCATGCAAAGACCAGAAATGATCGTTTGATCACATTGAACAACTAGGGACCATCCAAAAAAACACGGCGACCTCTCCCCTGATTGAATTCCAGGAAAAGGTCGCCGTTTATATTAATATCTCGTTGTATTGTCTAGCTACCCCAATATTGCTTCGCAAGCTTCTGACCTTGATCGATTTTGGCCCATTGCTCGGCTTCGCTTAGCTCGTTCCCGCCATCGCAGGATGCAAAGCCGCATTGATGCGAGAGCAGCAGGCGATCCTTATCAATGATTTTGGATGCTTCGTCAAGCAGACGGATGACGCGTGCTTCATCATCAAGCGTATTGGTTTTGGAAGACAGCAGGCCCAGAACAATCTCCGTTTCCGGTCTGTCCTTGAAAACCTCCAGTGCTTCAATCGAACCCGCACGATCATCGTCCCACTCCAGGAAGAAGCGATCATATTTCAATTGCTTCAGGAACAGGTTGGCGATTTTCGCATAAGAGCCACCGCCCATGTTGCGGGAATCATAGTTCCCGCGGCAGTTGTGTGTCCACATTTTCAAGCCCAGGCTATGGCCGAAGTCAATCACCGTATTGTTAATATCAATAAATTCGGTAGCGAGACCCTGAACTTCCGCTTGATTAATATGCTCCCCTGTAAACGGAGAGTTCGGGTTGTCGTCTGCAAACAGCTCCCATAAGCAATCATCGAACTGCAGGATTTTGCCGCCTGCCGCAGCGAATTCCGCGACAAATTCCTTATACGCGTTCACAAGGCCAGCTTTGAGCTCCTGTTTGTTCTGATAAACCGCATCCGTGCCGCCAATGTTATCCGACCAGGAAAGTTCACCATAGATATGGGAAGGAGACGGTACGCAAAGCTTCGTTGGCTGGTCGCCAGCCGTTTCTTGCAGCTGTTTGAACAACTTAATAAAATGATGATTCTTTCCGCTCAGTTTGCCAGTAATGCGCAGGCCGATATCTTTGCGCGTTTCATATTTTGAGGTTCCGTCCACATCCCGGAAAAAGTAGCCATGGTCCGCGATATAACGCTGGGCTCCGTCAAAGCCCCATACAAAATCCAGATGCCACATTGATTTGGAGAATTCGCCGTCCGTAACAACCGACAGGTTATGCTCGATTTCCTTTTTCACGACCTGTTTGATCGCCTGGGTCTCGCACTCGGCATACCCTTCGAAGCTATCATAGAACGGATACTGGATATCATCACGATGTTCAATTTGTGTTTTATATTTCAGCAGCTCTTCGGGCCGCAACAAACTTCCTACGATCTGGAACTTATCAGTCATCTACATAACCCCCTCGTTGTATAGCGATATCATATCACGACGAGAGGAGTTATAAGGCATACCAAAATCTCATAACTAGTTATAGCTAAAAGCTATAACAGATCCACCCTCAGGCAAAAAGTCACGTTCTACACGATAATTCTCCATCCGTTCTCCGTCGGATAAATAGGCAGGACAGACAATCGTCCATTCGAGGACTGATTGTTTCAGCATGTCGTATACTTTATGATGTTCTTCCGCTGCACGGGTAGACTTACGCTTGGATTCACTTGCCTGATAACGAAGGATCGCAGGGTTGGTTCGGCTTTGCAAAATTCCCGCCGTTCCAATGGTGACAAGTCGTTTTTTGCCTTCGGTTTTCATTGCTTCCATAATGAGCGGCATACTTTCCGATAAAGTGGATGTTCCATCCGTACTTAATGCACTAACGACCACATCAATCCCATGTATAGAACGCCTGATATCATCTTTATTTAAGGCATTCCCTTGGATCAGTGTTAAGTTTTCACTGGTATATTTCATCTTAGCTGGTGTGCGAACAAGTGCAGTAACATGAAGTCTTTCCATAAGTGCAAGAGCAACCATTTCCAAACCCACTCGACCGGTAGCGCCTAATATTAAGATATTCATTGTAAGATACTCTTCTTCCCGATAGCTCTGGAAATGATCATTTCGAAAACGTGCTCTCTACACCTTTCACGGTTATATCGACTGTATCTTTGGATTTCCTTGGCACAGCCATGAATTGAACGGCTATCATCAACACATTAATTACAATCATCCCCACAATAGCTATGAAGAAGCTCTGCGTAGCATCATGGATCCAGCCAAGAAGGACGGGTCCGGTTGCTCCTCCAATGACGTACCCAACGGATTGAGTCTTATCCTGTGTTATACACGCATGGATCCCACCGAAGAGTCAGTTCTGTTCTACTCTAATATCCATCATGGATTCAATTAAAATGTCTGCCCATTCACCCAGCGATTCCCTGGATCCTTCATGTGTCACCAATCCAACGGCAATACTCCCAGCTGCTTTGGCCATTTTAAGATCTACGATAGAATCACCCACTACAGCAAGCTCTGAAGGTGAAATATTGAACATGCTGCAGCAGCTTTCTACCATATCAGGACTGGGCTTTCCATTTTTCACTTTTTCGGGCGTAATAACAAAATCCAACAGCTCATCAACCTGAAGCAGCTTCATACAGGCATCAGTCCGCATAAAACTATCAGAAGTCAGAATCCCGGTATTTACGCCATGCTGCTTCAAGTTAATGAACACTTCGGGAACACCTGGCTTTTTGCTAAACGCTTCTGCAATGACCATACTCTGATCTGCTTTAGCAAACACCTGCTCTGCCAGCTGCTTACATTGAAACCAAGGCCTGCCGGTTTTTTGATAAATCAGTCCTGCGGCCAAAATGATTTCTTCCGCCATCGTTGCAATGGCTAACGTTCCATTGTAATCAATATCATCAGGATAATGCCTCCAGCCCATAAGTGCATGCCAATCCTGTTCATACCCCGGACCTACAATTTTAGAAAATTCGGAACACCTTAATTGGTCGATATACGCCCAAAAGGGTACGGCATCAAATAGGGTTCCATCTTTATCAAATCCTACTGCTTTCAATTGTACTTGCACGTCGCCAAACCATACGGATTTCATTTCTACACTCCTTCTGAAATAATATTTTAGATCGGCAGCAGGTGAGGCCCTCCACTTACCGGATACATCGGTAAGCTTCTAAACGCCTCGGCGTGCCGAACACCAATGGCCTGCCCCCGCATTGAAGACACCGTGGACATAAACTGCACATAATCCATTCCATACATATGCTCAAGGTAGCTGTCCTGGCTTTTATGGCATTTCAGCATAGCTGCCTTCGTCTCGAACACTTCGGTGATATCGACATATGCTTCAGGTTCAAAACCTATAGCCCCTAAGTTATCCATAATGAATACGTGGGGGATTTTCAACATATGCTTGTGTTCGGTGATGATTAAGGGAACGGTTACTAATATGCGGCAATCCCTTGCGATTTCTCCACATATACGATGATCGGGATGATAATCCTGTTCCCCGTGCACGAACATCACATCAGGATTTGCGCTGCGTATGGCATTAATAAACGCCATCCGCGTCGGTCGATCATGAAATAGAAACTCATCGTCGTATCCCAGCCAAATCAGGTCCGCGCCTATGATAGATGCAGCCTGCTCAGCTTCTTGCTTGCGTATTGCCGCAATCTCTTCACTGCTTAATATTTCCGAGCCCACGTTGCCGTTTGTTGCAATCATAATGGTTACCTTGTTACCCTTTGCTGCATACTTGGCCAGCGTCCCTCCACACAGCAGCTCCACATCATCGGGATGGGCTCCGACAGCTAGTACTCTCATTGCAGATCCCTCCATTTTATTTTAACCTTTGACTGCTCCGCTCGTCATACCTTCAATGATGAATCGTTGCCCGACGAGATAGAGCAGAAACACAGGCAGTGTTGTTAGCAGCACACTGCCGAAGATATAATTCCACTCATAGCGGTAATACCCATAAAATCTATAAATGTTCAACGGCATCGTCCACTTCGCGTTATCATTTAAAAAGAAAAGCACAATTTGAGAATCATTCCAGACATTCATAAAAACCAGGATGCCTGCTGTAACCGTAATGGGCTGCAGCAATGGCATAATCACCAAAAAAAACATCTTGTAAGGGCCACAGCCATCTATAGTAGAGGATTCATCCAATTCCTTAGGCAAGCCTTTCACAAAGCCTACATAAATAAATGTGGCAAAAGGAATCAGGGTACTGGCAAATATCATAGCGACGCCCATTCTAGTATTAATCAGGTCTAGACTTTTCAGCAGTTCAAATGTGGTCACAAGGCTGATCGGTGCCATCATTCCCATAATGAAAAAATAATAGAGAAAGCTAGAGAATGCATCCTTTACCCGCGCAATATAAAAACTAAGCAGGGCAGAGCACATCAAGATAACAAACAAGGATAGAACTGCAATCAACATGCTGTTTACAAACCCTTGAATCACGTATCCCTGTTCAAACACTATTTTATAATTCTGTAAAATGAGAATTTCCGAAGGAACTGAGAGTGTAAATAAGCCAGCCTCTTTTGCATTTTTTAAGGAGGTTAAAAGGACCAGCAAGTATGGAACAAAAATGAATGCACTGAACATCCAAAGGACACCCTCTAGCAACCTTAATGTGAGTTTTTGGCTTTTCATCCCTCAACCTCCTTTTTTCTCAAATACGAAAGGATAGGGAAAGAAAAGATCAAAATGATCACAACCAATATTAAATTAAGCGCGGTACTATAGCCATAAAGCCCTTGTCCCATGTATTTATAAACCATGGTCATAATGACTTCTGAAGAGGTTCCTGGTCCCCCTTGGGTCAAAAAGTAAATCCCTTCAAACATTCGAAAGCCATAAATTAAAGACAATAACACATTGATAGTGACAGCAGGCATTAACAACGGGAGCGTAATATACCTAAATTTGCTCCAGGCAGGAGCCCCATCAATGGTTGCAGCTTCATAATAATCCCTAGAGATATTTTGTATTCCTGCTATATAAATGGCCATTGTAATTCCGGTTGCACGCCAAATTTCCATAACACTTGCGACATGTATTGATAACTTGGGATCACTGATCCAACCTTGAGCAAACCAATCCAGACCTAAAGCTCGAAACATATGATTAACAAAACCTATGTCAGGATTGGTTAGCCCCTGAAAAATTAATCCCACCGCAACAATATTCAAGATGGCCGGAGAGAAATATACGGCTCTTAAAGCATTTCTTGTTAAAAGCGCTGTTGTTAAAAACACAGCTAAAGCAATGGAAACGATGTTTTTCCCTAACGTTGTTGTGATTGAGAATAGGAACGTATTTTTTAAAGCTAATGTAAAATCAGGATTTTGTACCACATCCATGAACTGTTGAACTCCAACAAATTTAACTTCTGTGCTCGAGGCATTCCAATCGGTAAATGAAAAGTAAAAGCCAGATAAGGTGGGGTAAATAAAGAAGATCATGTAAATCACAAGCGCAGGAACTATAAACAAGATGGGATATCGAATGGCACTTTTCGCATTCATTCTCATAGTTTATCTCCTCTTACCATCCTTCTAATTTTTTCCCTTTGGCGATGATGCTTGCTTTTTGGTCCATCTCTTTTAGAAACTGCAGCGGCGTTTTTGAGCCCAGCATCATTTCTTGCATCGCCTTTCTAGCTTCCATCTCTGGCCACGGCTCCATCTTTCCCGCCAACAACATAAAGGCCCTACCTTGATCAATGTAAACCTGCAAATCTTGACTGATCATGTTGTGCTCGGCCTTTACATCAGCAAATACATTGGTTCCTGGAGCCGTACTCATAAACTGTTCTTGCTGCGCCTTGGAGGCGAAAAAGCTAATAAATTCAAGGGCCGCTGCTTTTTGATCAGCCTTTGCATTTACGGATATGCCAACTCCTGCGTACAAGGCCGCTGCACCCGGAGTATCATTGAAAGGTGCTGGTAAAAATCCAACCCTTAAATCGGGGTAATTTGCCAGCATCGGAGGCAGAACAAAATCTCCACAAGGATGCATGGCCACTTTACCGCTGCCAAACCTCTCTTGTGTCATGTCGAAGGAGGTGGACATAAAATCATCATTGGTATATCCCTTTTCTTTTAATTCCACCATTTGCTCCAAGGCTTGTTGGTATTCGGAGACGTCGGCTAGTTTAATCTGATTTGTATTTAGCCCCTCGTAGAAAGCCTGAATTTTGTCCTGCCGTGTTAATTCTACATTGGCAAACAGTTGATGCATTAAATGGGTCGTACCAAACTCACTTCCATTGGCTAATTGAATATTAATCGGAATATACCCTGCTTTTTTTAACGTTTCGCAAATGTCTAAAAATTGCTCCCAGGTAGTCGGCAGCTCAGTGATGCCTACCTCCTCGAAAATATCTTTATTGTACATCAGCCCAAATCCGCCTGGATTTGTAATGGGAAGGCCTGTGATCTGTCCGTCGTTCCAAGTAATCATTTGTTTTCCGCCGGGAGACAGCCTGGTTACCCATTCCTCTGAGGACAAGTCTGTGAACCACGTCCTGGGATTTGCAAATTGCGCCATGGCGATATCGTCCGTAACAAAGAGGTCCGGACCGTCATCCGACATCATCTTGGTTTTCAAAATATTATTGTATTCTGTGGATGGAAAGGATTGAATCTCCACCTTGTTACCGGTCGCTGCTTCGTAATTTTCAATCACCTTTTTTAACCGGTCGCTTAGATTCTCCGTTGTGACCATAAAATCCAATATTACTTCTTGTGATGCATCCCTGTGGTCATTACTTTGATTCGAACAGGCGGCGCTGAGTAACAGCAGCATGATAATCCATAATTTAAAACCTCTTTTCCCTCTAAAAATTCCCATGATCTCACGCCCCTTTTTTATATTGAAAAATAATGGCCAATCCAAAGGGATAAATCCGGTATGAATACAATAAGTAATAAGGCTAATACCGTAACAAAAAAGAAAGGTATGACCGCTATTGATAACGCTTTCATGGAAATTCCGGATATACCCGAACCTACAAATAAATTAACTCCCACTGGAGGTGTAATGAAACCTATAGCCAAATTAACAACCATCAAACTCGGCATACTACTTAATTTCCACCCTTCATTCTGTTTCAATTTATAGGATCATGCCGATTCTAGGTTGATAATCCGAGCCGGATTCACTATCGTAGAAAACCATTTCTCTAATTTCCTCTTTATCTAAGCCGTTGAAGT
Source organism: Paenibacillus sp. cl141a (assembly GCF_900109305.1). Classification (NCBI taxonomy): domain Bacteria; kingdom Bacillati; phylum Bacillota; class Bacilli; order Caryophanales; family Paenibacillaceae; genus Paenibacillus; species Paenibacillus sp. cl141a. The sequence goes on along the minus strand of NZ_FNZO01000010.1, from coordinate 99,849 downwards.
TTTCAGCCAGCTCAATTCCAAGTCCAGGCGCATCCGTGAGTTTCACGCGTCCTTGTTGAAAATTGATAGGTTGCTTAAGCACATCTGAGCTGTACCATTCGTAATGCGTATCTGCTGCAAACGGGAAGTTTCTGGATGAAGCAATGAGATGGGCATTGGCCATCGTGGCAACTCCAGTTTCTGCCCAAGAGCCGGTTACACACCAGATACCGTATGTATCTGCCAATTCTACGATTTGCTTTGCTTTCAACAATCCGCCCGCCTCAGAAGGATAAACCGTAAATGCAGCGACTGCTCTTTTCTCAATCAATTTAAGTGCGCTTTCAAAGGTTGTACAGGATTCATCTGCTGTAATCGGCACGGATACCGACCGACTAACTTCAGCTAATCCGTCAATATCATAGTAAGGTGTTGGCTGCTCTACGAGCTGCAGGTCATATTTCTCCATTTTATTAATCGCTTGGATGGCTGTTTTTACGCTCCAAATTTGATTAGCATCTACACGCAGCTTTATGTTAGGGCCAACCGCTGCCCTGATTTCTTTTATTCTTTCCACGTCATAATCGACTTCACGGCCCACTTTGATTTTGATTTCGTCATAACCCTTCGCCACAATTTCCTCAGCCTCTTTGGCATTGATTAACGGATCATCAATGAACAGATATCCTGCAAATCTAGTTTCCTGTTTGTATAAACCGCCAAGCAAATTATAAAGTGGTGTGTTTAACATTTTACTTTTCAGATCCAATAAGGCTATGTCGATACCTGCCAGCGCATAATAACCCATCTGAGACCAGTTAAGAATATACTCTTCTAATTGGTGCAAGATCAACTCGGTCTGCATGGGGTCCTTGCCAATTAAAAACGGCTTGAATTCCTTCTCAACCACAGTTTGGATCGTAGGGATGGTTGGCCCCACGCATTCCCCGATGCCTACCAGGCCTTCATCGGTTTTCAATTGAATCATCAGAGCTGGAGCATTTCGTCTTGTTCCACCTGACCACTTAGCAGGCTTTTTAAATGGAATAAGAACCGGGGTTGTTAATACATCGATAATTTTCATACCTTCACCACCATAAGTAATGTTATTGTGTTACTTCGATCTCAGTATAGCATCGTCGAAATTTTATTGTCAACAATATTGTTAACAATAAAATTATCAATTTTGTTGACTGGAGACAGGGATTAAATGTATTATAATTTTAGTAAAACAGTAAATGGAGGCTAATATGACTGATGACTGATTTTCGTTTTAGCGTAAAAAAAACCGATACATTACGAAACCAAGTGTTTAAAGATATCAAGCGAGCGATTATATATGGAAAGATTAAGCCGGGAACGCGTTTGCGTGAAATTGATTTATCCAAGGAAATGGGGCTTAGCCGAGGTCCAATCCGTGAAGCTATTCTACTCCTGGAACGAGACGGTTTACTAGTAACTCAAACGCATAGGGAAACCGTCGTTGCGGATGTCGAGGATGAAGAGGTTACCGCTTTACTTAACCCATTACGCATTTTGTTGGAAACCTACGCCTTAAAGAAAATATACCTTCAATTGACGGACGAAGATTATATGAGACTGGGAGCCATTCTATCCGAGCTTGAAGCTGGATGCGAAAAGAACCAATTGGAAACAGTAATAGAGAAAGACCTCCAATTTCATGAATATTTGATCCATGCAACCAAAGAGCCCTACCTCATGGCTATATGGTCAGGCGTATCGTCGCGCATTATTTTCCACTTTATGACAAATGGCCGCAAACATCAGGAGGATAATTTCACTAAGTTAATTGAAGAGCATCGCTCACTGCTAGAAGCCATTAAATCCAGATCCTGGTCAGACATCGAAGCAGAATTGCAGCGCCATATTTATTAAGTGAAGCCCTCCCGCCCTGCACATGAACAAAAACAGTTCCTGGTATTATCCATGAACTGTTTTTTGTTTAGTCCATACTTGCACTTTTTAATTCTTGATGTTAGAAAAGCAGTCACTGTGCCCAATCCTCCAATCGATGACCGCTTTCTTGCCTTCCCATTGCTGCAGCAAACCCGGCACTTCTTCAGGTTTAACTATTTTTTCAATCAAAGGTTCGAGGACAATATCGCCCTGCTTAACACATTGAATGGCTTTGGGCCAAATCGAAGGGGAGTTGGTTTTCCCATAGATCGTAAGGTTTTTAAAAATAACTTCCCGATGAGGAAAATAGTCTGTAGAGGCATCTTTTAAACCATAAAATATAATTCTGCCACCCGTTTTAGCATAGGTTACGGTATGCTTTACCGTTTCTGACGTCCCCACCGCGTCAATCACCAGGTCAAAGCCATTGTGTTCTTTAACTACAGCGTTCGAAGCCAGATCCTTCATTTGTTCAATGAAGTAAAAGTTCTTAACCCCTATACTGCTAAACAGACTTATTCTCTCGAGTTGTTTCATGACCATTGAAATGGTTCCTGCACCTTTTAACTTAACAATCTGCGCAAAATAGAAGGCTGCCGGTCCATCGCCAAAAATAAGAACATCATCCCCGGGATATACATTCGCCGCTTCCACGACGCCAAAAGGGCAGGTCATGGGTTCGAAAATCGCCGCTGAAAGATCCGTGATTTCATCAGGAATTCGATGCACGCATCGACCGGGCACTTTAACGAATTCAGCCCAGCCCCCATTCTCATTAATCCCTATTTCACGATATACATAACAGTATTCAGGCCGATTAGCGTGGCAAGCTGGGCACTCCTGGCAAGGGATCGCTGGATCCACTACAACCCGGTCACCTGCTTTTAGGTTTTGGATTAAGCCTCCTACACTTGCAATGCTGCCCGTAATCTCATGGCCGAGAATATAGGGGGGAGGTGTCGGAAAGGTTCCCGTTACGATTTCTTTATCTGTCGCGCACATTCCCGTGTAACTAACACGGATTAGGACTTCATGGGCCTCTATCTCAGGAACCGGAACTTCACGAAGGCTGAGGACACCCTTACCTTCCCATATTAGCGCTTTCATTTTCGGTAATTTCATACGTTACCCCACCTTTATTAAAGCTGCTGGCCCATTTTGAAATCTGTATGAGCTTCCTAGGTTGTATTAATAAATACCTATCCTCCTTTTCATTTCTAATTAAATTAAAGTATAAATTCCACTTTTTTCATTGTCAACAATATTGTTAACAATTTTACTGAATGGTCTTCTCCGGGAGTTCTTCCCTAAAGGGTACGATTTCGCTTCCGTTACCGATGAAGAACTGGCTAACCCCGTCCGGCTGACCTTGCAAATGCCTCGGATGGGGCTCGGCTCACGAAGCTTTCATGGAAGAGGTGTCGCACTTAGCTTGACAATCCGTCAAAAGAAAAAAACACAGCCAAATCGGCCATGTTTTCCAAAAATATTATTTGTTCTCCTAAAGCGCTGGTGTTCTCCAGCCTGTCCATTTAATTTCCCTATCCATCTGCCTCATCAGAATGCTTGCTTCCAAATTCATCGAGCAGCGCCCTTACTTCACTTGTCGACTTTGCGTTCATTAAGTGATTTCGGAGTTCGCTTGCCCCTCGGAATCCACGGACATAGATTTTGAAGAAGCGGACAAGTGCGCTGAAGGAGCGCCGCATCTGTGCCGAATATTGATCATGGAGATCCAGATGCAGCCGCAGCAGACCAAGCAATTCCTCACTGCTATGATCCTTCGGCTCCTTCTCGAAAGCAAATGGATTATGAAAAATCCCGCGCCCAATCATAATGCCATCCACACCGTATTGTTCAGCGAGCTTCATGCCGGTCTGACGGTCAGGAATATCCCCGTTAATGGTCAGCAGTGTATCGGGCGCCACCTCATCACGAAGCTTCTTAATCTCCGGAATCAGTTCCCAATGCGCGTCGACTTTGCTCATTTCCTCTCTTGTCCGCAGATGAATCGACAGATTCACAATGTCTTGCTTCAAAATATGGGTTAGCCAGCCGCGCCATTCGTCTACAGCTGTGAAACCGAGCCTTGTTTTTACACTGACGGGCAATCCCCCGGCTTTGGCCGCCTGGATAATGTCCGCTGCAATGTCGGGACGGCAGATCAGCCCGCTTCCCTTCCCATTCTCGGCTACATTCGCTACAGGACAGCCCATATTAATATCGATGCCTTTAAACCCTTCTTTCGCCATGCCGATACTCATCTGACGAAAGTATTCCGGCTTATCTCCCCAGATATGGGCGACCATCGGCTGTTCATCCTCTGTAAAAGTCAAACGTCCGCGCACACTGTGGTTCCCATCCGGGTGACAATAGCTCTCTGTATTCGCAAACTCCGTAAAAAACACATCCGGTCTGGCTGCTTCACTTACGACATGGCGAAACACAACATCCGTCACATCTTCCATGGGCGCCAGTATAAAGAAAGGCCGCGGTAAATCACGCCAAAAATTGTCTTTCATATTAAAAACTCCTCTATACATACCAGGACAAATCTTTATCCCGAAATAGTAAATACACCTGTTCATGTCCTTGCTTTTTCTTCACTTATAGCATGTTTAAGCAGCTTAATCAAACGGCAGTTTATGTTATATCGTAGACACTTCAATGACTATATCATAATCCAGAGAGGAGCATACTCCCCATAGATTTGAAAAAAGGAGGGGCGATCGCTAGAACAAGGGCCTTAAATTTAGTCCGCTTCCGTTGGCAACGAACTAAAAAGTCGTCCCGCACTAATTATTAGGGTTCGATTGCCATGCCCGCTCCCCCTCCATGATGCTTTAGAACGGCCAGTTGCAACTTTGGTAGAATGATGATCGTCTATTCTATGTGCTTCCCCTCAGGGGCATGAACTTGAATCGGTTTCGGATTCGATAACCCCTTAAAAAAAATATATTCATAAAATTCCCATACGTTTCAACTGATGGATACTGTAATATGGATAAGTGCTTTAAGAGATAAGTATTTTTGACAACTCGGATGGTGGATACGGAAAATTATGATGTATACGGATTGGTTTTATTGGCTGTTCGTGTTCGTGGCTGCCGTCACGTATCACCTCATGCCGCATCGTCTCAGACCCTGGGTGCTCTTTGCCTCAGGCGTCGCATTTTACTACAATTATGCAGGTGCTTACCTGTTCCTGTTGCTTGGGGAAGTAGTCATTGCCATTGTTGTCGCGAAAGCCGCGGCGAAATGGAGAAAGCGATGGATTTACCCCGCTGGTATCCTTACTGCCATTCTCGTGCTTGGTTATTTCAAGTATACCAACATGATGCTGGATACGTTAAATGAGTTATTTGCTTTTGTTCATCAGCCCTTCTTGCCTAAGGCAGAGCAGATTGTGCTCCCGCTCGGCATTTCCTACTTTACGTTCGAGCTGATTCATTACTTGGTTGAACGCAAACGCGGAACGCTGCCGGAGCATCGGCCGGAAGGTCTGTTGTCATTCATTTTCTTCTTCCCGTCGATGGTGGCGGGCCCAATTAAACAATTTCAGATGTTTCATCCGCAGCTAACATCGAGATTTCACGTGGACCACATGCTGATCGGAGTCGCCCGAATCGGGTGCGGCCTTTTCAAAAAGCTCGTCCTCGCCGGATCCATGGATATGCTGGCGCAGCCCGTCTACTCGGCGTCCGGCATAGCTGAGGCAGATACCGCCAGACTCTGGATTTCGCTTGTCGCCTATACGTTCGTCATCTATTTTGATTTTTCTGGCTATTCAGACATTGCCATCGGGACAGCTCGCTTGTTCGGCATTGTCATCCCGGAGAACTTCCGCTTCCCTTATTTGGCACGCAGCATAGCCGAGTTCTGGAACCGTTGGCACATTTCGCTCGGTTCATGGCTGACCCGCTATGTGTATTTTCCCCTCGGGGGAAGCCGTGTTCCTGCTCCCCGGGTCTATTTCAATCTGATGGCGACGATGACTGTCTCCGGCCTCTGGCACGGAGCCGCCTGGAATTTCGTCATTTGGGGCATGTTCCATGGCGTGATGCTGTGCATTCATCGCTATTATGTGAAGCAGATAAAGCCTGCATTAAAGCCTGTTCCGAAATGGCTGAAGCCGGTAACGGTCACTGTCGCGATGTTAATCACATTCTTCGGTGTAACGATCAGCCGCGTATTTTTCATATTGCCGATCACAGACGGAGGGGATTTAATGCTCCGGCTGCTTGGTATGCGATAAGTTACCGATTCTCGAATATGGATGGAAATGGAAGTGTAAGATATATTGCGTAAATTAGTTTTGAATAAAAGCGTGTCCGTCATGCTGATCTCCTTTGCCTTGGTCGGGTTGCTTGGATTGAGCATTGAAGCCGATCAAGTGGTCGATCAAATGAGGCAAGAAGTCGTGACGCATGCGGAAAAAGAGCTTCGCGTTCCGACATACGATGCCATTGTCTTTACGCCGTTATGGGTCGAATACTTGAAGGAGCATCCGGATGACGGCACAAAGGTGATCGGCATGTTCGGGCCCTCCACGGTCTTCGGCACGACCGTAAAAAAGGGGGAGAACACCTCGGCCGGCGTCCTTCAGGCTCATTTGAAAGACAGCCGCGTGATCAACCTTGGGATTTCCGGCGGAAGATTTACGGAGACTTACGCCCTGCTCGCCTCGATGATTGACGAGATTGATTTTGTCGTCTATGAGATCAATTATGGGATCGTCGTCGTCTCGGATAATGATCCGAACGTTGTCGTCTATCCATCGCTGGTGGAGAAGCTGGGTCAACCTATCCCTCGAAGCTGGCTGGTTGATTTCCTGGACAAAAACCGCGAATCGCTCCCAAGCAACGCCCACAATTGGGTGACGTCCCGTTTCCTGAATAAGTGGACTCTCTATCATGATCGCGATGCGATCAGCTACCGTCTGTTCATGACTCGTACGCCGATGGAGAAAATCCGCCAGGAAGTCCAAAAGAACGAAAATGAAAGAAAAGGGATAGAAGAAAGCTATACGCCGATGTATACCGCTTATGACAAAATGAATGACGCTCAACAGGAAGGCATCGACAAGCACTATGCAGAGCTTTATCGGTGGAGTAAGCCTTTTGATCAAGATCACAGCTTCGGGTTGTTCATGATTGAAAAAACGCTTGAACTGCTGCAGGAGCATCATAAGAAAGCCATGTTCTATTCGGCTCCGCTGGATAAAGAGCATATTGCCAACAAGAAGCTTTTCAATTGGAGCGAATATACCGAAGCGATGGGCGCTTATCAGAAGTTGGTAGAGTCGAGAGGATACCCCTATATCGAATTTAATCAAGAGGAGAACAATACAATCCCGCATGAATATTATCGCGACTCGGCCCATCTTATCGACAAAGGGAATAACATGTTTGGCGAAATCTTGTATATGAGGATGAAAGATTATGGAATTACAGCCCCATAGCACCACACCGGCCGAAACGAAAGCCCGCAGCCTCACTCATCATGTCGGAAGGGCACTGATCATGGTGGGAGTGGCACTTGGCGGAGCCATCGTCCTGATCGCCATCGTACTTGGTATTTTGTTCTTTTCCGGAGAAACGCAGGAATTTATTTATATGAACTTCTAATGTACATGAAAGCGGCATGCAATGACTGACTTCCTGTCCTGCATGCCGTTTTGCAATTCATCGTAACGATTGGAACGAAGACGCGATTGCCGCGCATCCCCATTCTCGTCCCCAACCACCCTATCCTTAAGAAACAAACGGCGTACACATTAATTATGCTCATCACGCACTGCGCCGCAGTTCATAAAAATATTGCACAATTGGATGCTTTAGCTTCATCCTGTCTGCCATGTTTACAATCCGCTTTTTGCCAACTCGTCTGTCTACCAAAGCTAGAATATTCAATAAGATATCATCGCTCGCTATGCTTTCTTCTATAGAAGTAGATAAGAACTTATTCGCTGTAGCTACAAAATTGGATTTACTTAATGCAGCCTGTGCTGACAAAAGCTCCTTTGCGAGGACCGATACTTTTCTATTTCTTGCAATTACGTTGAGACGATCCTCGGGAACGGTCCCTTTGGTTTCCTTTCTGACGGCTTCCAATTCATCGTCGCTGATCGGAATTTGGATATGGGGATCATTCTTAATTTCCAGCTCCGTCTGATACCACCTTATGGAGCTGGTTTTATCACTCATATGGAGTACGTTCTTTTTATCTACCGAAATATAACAAAGTCCTGCTTTATCAGGTAAATAACGATAACCGGTTGCGCGATATTCAACTCGTCCAACTAATGCAGGACTGAGAAAGCTCTCCAGCTGTTGCTTCAATTTGCTCCAGGACATGGTTCCTCCTATGTTCTCAAACCCTGAGGGGCGCGGGATCAATCTGCACATCTTATTCAGTATGAATAAACCCCTGCCAAAAAACAACCCATAACATGTCCCACATATTGAATGGAATAGCTGCTTCTAGGTTCGTTTAGCCAGCTCATCAAGGCTTCCTTATCTGCATTTCCCCTTATGTCCGCACCGTTTTTTTCCAAATCATGCAACAACAAAGACCATGAATCGTATACAATGATAGTATATTAGAACCATGATACATATAGTGGATAGTACCGTATGACTACATGGAATGGCAGGGTTGAGATTGTTAAGTATGACGGACCTCAATGAACGCAAGATTTCCTTTCTGATCCGGTTTTGAAGGCAGCTTAGTTTCATATGATACGAATATTCATGAAAAGGAGTACTATGAATGGAAGATTATTTACCTTATAAATCAAAATATTCCAAGTTCGACCGTGTCATTTTAACACTCGCCTTCACATTATATCCCGTCGGTCTCTTGATGACATTGTTCCGCGTACTTACGACTCATGTTCATCACGCTCGCAAGGGAAGAAATCATCGACTGATTGGATGGCTTTGGGTTTATACTTATATTTTGATCATGGGATTATTTATTTTAGCTTTTGACTTTAACAACCCTGAGGATGTTCAACTTTTTTGGGATTCTGCCTGGCTATATGGAATAATACTTCTAATTCCGGCTATCGTTTTTTTCATATTGGGCAGCCGGGCAGATAGCAAATTCAGCCTATTATTGCAACAGTATTACCACCTTGTGATGAACAGAAGGATCAGAGAAATGGATCATATCGCCGTAGCGACGAAACAATCTCCCAGTCACGTCATTCGAGACTTGGATTTTATGATCACAGAGCACATGCTGCCCTTCGGCCGAATCATAAATGGCATCCTCGAACTTGAGCCCGAAGGGTATCATGAAGCATACGATGCTGATTATGATGAAGAATATGTTGACGAATATGGTGATGAGGAATATGAAGACGACGAATACGACGATGTGGAATATGAAGACGAATACGATGAAAGCGAGGATCGGGGGCGCGAACCTAGATCCATGGAATGCCCGAGCTGCGGAGCCAGGATCATCGTGTATGCTAACGATGAGAAGGAATGCGACTATTGCGGTAACGTGATTAGCGCGTAAACTCAAGATACCAATCGCAACCACATAAAGTACCTGCTCAAAGGATGAGCAGGTACTTTTTAAATAGGGTCTGCTTGGTAATTCGTGCCCTTTTCAAATTATTAAGCCGCATCCACTCAACAAGAAAATCCTTTCACGTCTCATATTTAATGTAACACCTTAATTCTTACCGCCATAGCCCTTATAAGTAGCGTAAACGGCATCTGCATATTGATCTGCCAGAATCGGACGGCCATAAGAATCCGTAGCTCCCGGATACCAGTTATCTCCACCGTTGTAGTGTAATAATCCTTTGTAGATATTTCCAAACTTCGTAATCTTCTCATTTAAAATTAACGCGCCTAGATATACCTGATCTTGTTCACTGCTATGATTATATGCACGGCCAAATTTTGAGCTGAATTGAGATAAATACGCATTGCGGGTGTTTGGTTCTACCTGCATCAATCCGTCGCCGGCCGATGGACTACCTGGTAAACCTGCTCCAAAGCTGCTTTCCTTTTTGATAACAGCACTTAGCAATAAAGCAAAATCTCCGCCTTTCCCATAGGCATTGTCCGCATTCATGACATATGTCCATATATGGCTTGGAACCTCGGCAGGCTTTGTTACTGTAGGAGGTGGTGAGCCCGTATAAATCTTGACCGATGACATTTTGTCATTGATCGTGTTGCCAACCCAGGAAGAATCTGAAGTAAAGGTCCACTTGGTTCCTCCAAAATTATCATTCTCATATACTTCAACCGTCCAACCGCTTGGAACCTTAAGAGACGACATCCAGTCATTCGGAATTCCGTTTGCGTTCAACTGAGACAGTGTATAATTGCCTATCCCGAGTGTCACTGCTTTTCCTCCATAGTTTATATCTGCATAGAATGTTACTCCGTTCGTTGTCGGTGGTGTGGTTGGTGGCGTAGTTCCGCCGCTACCGCCTTTCTGCCATAAAGCAGGAACATTGGACGGTTCCCAACCTACGAGAGAAGTATGTGCCTGAAGACAGGTATAAGTGCTTCCACTATAGGTTACTGTGTCATTTACTGCATAGGCCGTATTTGGAGCCCATGCCCCTCTAGCTGCTGCATTTACTGACGGTAAGGCTGCGCAAAATGTGGATAGAAATACGGCTAAAACTACCAACAGTGATAAGCGCTTAAAAGAAAACCTTTTATCAGTCATTTTCAAACCTCCTTGTTTCTTTATTTATCTGTAGCGCTCCCATGAGACATGCCACAGATTTTTACTGTACTATTATCTTACTTTATTTACATTTTTTAAATTAATTCCATAATTTTTTAATCAGATTATTACAGGAGGAGGATACGAAGATCGGGACCAAAAAGGTAATTAAAGTCGTGCTAAAAACAGAAGAAGACTATGGAAAATGAAGGGGGAAGGATTCAATAAAAAAACCGAGGAAAAACAGGAGTGGATACCTGAATTTCGCCCGGTTTTGTAACACAACTTTAGGCTTTAACACGACTTTATTTATAGGCTTTGAGATGACTTTAATTGCGTTCTACACCTAACGCACTAACAGTGCGCAACTCTCCACATGCACCGTATGCGGAAACATATCCACCGGCGTAACCTCCACCGTACTGTATCCTCCATCTTCGAGTATCCTTAAATCTCTCGCCAGCGTGGAAGGATTACAACTCACATACACAACCCGCTCCGGTTTCATCTCAAGAATCGTCTCTAGCAGGCGCGGATCGCACCCTTTACGCGGTGGATCGACCACGATGACATCCGCCTCGATGCCCTGCTCTTTCCAGCGTGGAATCACATCTTCGGACGCGCCGACTTCAAACTCTACATGCTTCATACCATTGAGTTCCGCATTCGCACGCGCATCCTCGATCGCTTCCTTCACGATCTCGACCCCATATACCTTCTTGGCATGCTGTGCCAAGAACAGGGATATCGTCCCGATGCCGCAATACGCATCGATCACGATCTCTTCCCCGGTTAATCCGGCATACTCCACTGTCTTCCCGTACAGCACTTCGGTCTGAGCCGGGTTCACCTGGTAGAAGGAACGCGCGGAAATCGCGAATTTCACATCACCGATATAGTCATGGATGACTTCACGACCCCATAACACTCGAGTCACATCGCCAAAAATGACGTTCGTTTTGCGTGTATTCACGTTCTGACAAACGCTTACCACGGCAGGGAGCTCCTCACGGATCGCCGCGATCCACTCGTTCACTCGTGGAATGCGCTCACCATTAGTAACGAGCACAATCATCATCTCCCGGGTAGCAAAACCGATCTTCACCACCACATGGCGAAGCAGGCCCTGACCTGTCTCTTCATTGTACGCGGTGATGCCTAGTTTCCGCCCGATGGCTTTAACGCGGCTGACGACCTCGTCGTTCTGCTCATGCTGGATGAGGCAAGTCTCCATATCCACGATCCGATGGCTGCCGCGGGCGTAGAAGCCGCCGACTAGGCCGCCTTCCGTTACGCCGATGGGCACCTGGGACTTGTTGCGGTAGCGCCAAGGCTCACTCATACCGAGTGTCGGACGCACAAGGATCCCCTCTTGATCTGAATCAACGCCGGACACGGCAGGATTCGCCCCATTGGTTTTAATATTCTCAATGTCCCCTCCACCATCTGTGCCACTCCGCTCACTGCCCGCACGCGTCTCTCCAGCACCTGTAGCCTCTCTCACAACCCGCAGCTTCCCGATCCGCTCCAGGTTGTCCACCACCATCTGGCGCTTCCACTCCAGCTGCCCGGCGTAACTCATATGCTGCAGCTGACAGCCGCCGCATTGGTCGTAGATCGGGCACGGGGCCGCGATGCGGTTCGGGCTCTGCTCGACCAGCTCCAGCAGCTTGGCGTAGCCATACTGCTTCTTGGTCTTGAGCACCTTCACCCGGGCCTTCTCGCCCGGCAGGGCGCCCTGAACGAACAGGGTGTAGCCGTCCGCACGGCCGACCCCTTCCCCGTCATGGTTCATTCCTATAATATCGATCACGACCTCATCGTTCTTCGCCACCGGCAGGTCCAGGAGGGCCGCCGAAGCCGCCGGCTTGCCGCTGCGGCGCGTGTCGCTTCCCTTGCGGTTCTTCTTCATGATGTGCTGTTCACTTCTTTCCGTTCAACTTGTCCCTTACCACTCTATATTCCCATTCGGCATCCCATCCATAATAGAAGTTGTTCAAAAAGCTCGCTTTTGATAAGAAAACCTTTATCGAGGCCACTTCATGGATGAGCGACCGCGATGCATAGGTAGGTTTTCTTGCGGTATAGAATTTCATCAGTTCCTCTGATAACTCATAAATTCTATATCTAACACGAAGTGAATCAGGAAGCCAATCGGCATCGAATCTTGAATTCAGCCGGGCCTAAGCAGATGCTTTCGAAGTATGTTTCCTGCGGAAACATTTCAGGTGCTCACGTACCCAAGCGTACGCTCCACTCCTCAGTCCCTAGCTTCATCCAACCTTCTTGGTGCTGAAAACCGACCTTTTTGAACACGCACTTAATAGCGGATGATCTTCCGTTAACCTTCAACGCTTAAACAACAAAAAGCTCCCCCAAGGGAGCTTAGCGCACAAGCTCACGTCCATCATTATACGGGAGCCTCGTATGTTATTCAATCCATTCAGCCTGCAAATCCAATCATTTACTTACAAGAGCCTGAAGCCTAAGGGGCGATCCTCGGCCTGTTCCATCATTTAAAATGGCCCATCTCAGCCAAAAATCCGCAAATGCTGCGGCAGCACGCGGAACGTGCCCGGCAGAACGCCGCCAAACTCGCCATCCAGATTCAGCTGAACCGGTCCCGGAGAGACAACCTCCATATAGTCGGTGCGGAAATGCACGACTCGCTTGTCGTTGATATGCTCGCCGCGAAGAGCTAGCGTAGCCACACGCACGAACTCCGCCAGATTGCACTTGCGCAGCGCAATGACGTCGAACAAGCCGTCGTCGATGCTCGCGCCCGGCGCGATTTTGTCGAAGCCGCCAACCGAGTTGCTGTTCGCAATGAGGAACACCATGAATTCGTCATGGATCGCCGGATGACCGCTGGCGTTGATGATGAGCTCCTGCGGCGCGAGGCTGACCATTTTCTCGATCCCCTTCAAATAATACGCAAGCTGCCCGATCATCGTCTTCAGCTTGCTTGGCACCTCGTACGTAAGCTCGGTCAGCGTACCGCCACCCGCGATATTGATGAAGTAGCGATCATTCGCTTTGCCCACGTCAATCGGACGCGTCTCGCCCCGAATCACCAGATCGCAATATTCCTCCCAGTTCTTCGAGATGCCGAGCGCCCGCGCAAAATCGTTCGTGGTCCCCAGCGGGAAAATGCCCAGCGGCGGGAGGTTATCCCTGCCGGCCATCCCGTTGATGACCTCATTGAGCGTACCGTCTCCGCCGGCCGCGATCACAAGATCGTACCCGCGCTCCACGGCATCCGCCGCTTCACGGGTCGCATCCCCCTCTCCGGTCGTTGCATGACAGGAGGTTTCGATGCCAGCACTGTCCAGACGGTGCAATATATCAGCAAGCCGACGCTTCATTTCCTCCCGGCCGGAGGTTGGGTTATAGATTAACCTTGCATTTCTCATTAACGATACGCCACCTACTTATGATTTCAAGGATTGAAGAAGACGTTTGGCCTGCGACTCCATCCACTGCAGGAGCAGCGGATGCGGAAGCAAGGTCCTGCCGGAATACCGGCATTCCAGCCCCTGGAGCCGATCGGGTATTACCTTCTCCGTAAAATACCCCTCACTCAAAAAAAGCGGAGCTACGATCACATCGCAGCCGCGCTCCATCCATGCTGTCACCTTGTCCCGTACATCGCCGGGACTGAGCAAGGCATAATCCGCGCCGGTTCCGCTGACCTCGCTAACTCGCTGTGCCAAAGAGTTAATACCCTTTTCCCAGCGGCTGCGAAACAGATCATGCCTGCTGCCGTGTCCGACGAGGAGAATGACCTCCTGCGCCGGGTTCACGGACAGTTCTTTCACCTTATCCCATACCATGGCCGCAATCTCGGGATCGTCGTCCATCGGCGTACCGAAATGAACCCGGGACCGAACCCGAAACGGCGCCAGGTCCGTCTCCATGTCCGGAACGGCCTTCGCTCCTATAGCATAAGCTATTTCGTCGACATGTGTGCTGCCGGACGAGACAAATAGAGGAATGACCACAATGTCGGTGACACCCTGGTCTTCCAAGGCCGTGATGCCGTCCTGAATCAGACGGCCCTCTACCAATTCCAGGTACGAAGATACGACCGGTATATCCATGCGGGATGCCAGTTCGTGGACGGCCTCGTCCACAAGCGACACCCATTTCCGTTCACGTGAGCCATGACTGATGACCAGCACACCCGGCTTCGTCATGAATTAACGTCCCAGACGCTCCAGCGTCATTTTGTAACCGTCATTGCCGTAATTCAGGCAGCGCTTCACGCGCGAAATCGTGGCGGTGCTGGCTCCCGTTTCTGCTTCAATCTGGTTGTATGTGCATCCCTTGCCCAGCATGCGCGCCACTTCCAGCCGCTGCGACAAGGATTGGATTTCGTTCACGGTACAGAGATCGTCGAAGAATACATAACATTCCTCCACGCTGTCCAGGGTTAATATCGCTTCGAATAATTGATCGATGCTTTTATCATTTAGCTTCTTTAATTGCACTGGATGATCATCCCCTATTGTTACTGTGTGTATAACACTCGCACTCCCATTGTACCCGAGCGGATATAGTATTTTCAAGCATTAACGATTTCACGCACTACAGGACAACCACCCCTAAGGGGAACTCATCCCGCATAAACGCTCTCATTCACGTCCGATAGAGGCCCGCTAAAATCTTCCTGGGCCATCGCCCGATTCCGCTCCTATCCCGAAAATCGGGACACCCGCCTAAACCCATCGCCCGCCCGTATCATACAGTATAGTATCTTAACTCAAAAAGGAAAGTGATATCATGACGCGTCATTCTCACTATTATCATCGCCGACCCACGAATAATCATCGCTCCCTCAATTCATATGAATCACTGCCGCAGGATCCAACACCGTACCCTGGCATCACGCCATACGGCGATTATCCGGAAGTCGGTGAAACGGCGTTATATCCATATACCGACGGCGTAACGGATTTGGAGGCTTCGGCTTCGGCTCTCGCTCCCTCCTCGAATTCCGGCGGCGGCGGGCTGGCAGGTCTCCTCGGCGGCGGAGGCGGCAGCGGCGGTGGATTAAGCAAGCTCCTCGGCGGGCTCGGGGTCAACAATATGAGCGACATCAAGGGACTCATCGACCGGATGGGCGGCATCGACGGCATCGTCAACAACATCGGCAAGGTACAAAAGGTCATGCAGGGCTTCCAGCAGCTTGCGCCCATGTTCTCCGTGCTGGCAGGCGCACTTAAGAAGAAGGGTAGCGGATCGTCTTCGACTGCCTATACGGATCAGAATGAAGACGGCTACGAATACAGACCGAGAAGACGGCGGTCCTCGGGAAGCAGACGCCGCTCCGGCTCGCGTAAATCGTCCTCCAGCAAAAGACGGCGTCGTTAACCTATGTAATCGGTGCACACGACACTTTATATGCCGTGCAATTCTAATCAAACGGTGCAGGTTCTGATCAGCGAAGCATCAGATCTGTCGGGATGGGTCCATCAGATACGTTTGGGCCCACCATGGCGGTATGCACGGAACCCTCATGCATCACGCAGGCTCCAGTCTGTACCCCCAGACTGGAGCCCTATCTTTTTACGGCCTGTAAATCCTCATCAGCGCGTCCAGTCCCCTTCGGGGCCGGCTTCTTTATTCTCGACGCTTTCCAGCGATTTTAACCGGAACCAATACGAACCGCGCAAACCGGAACGCAGCAGCATCGTAATACTGCCGAGCAGGTACAGCACCGTCGGGATTCGTTTCATCTGGGGATAGAACATCATGATGCTGCCTGCGATGAACAGCAGGCCCGTGGCGATCTCGCTGATGACCATGCCCGCCTCGTAACGGTTCGAGACGGCGAGCTTTCGTTTTCGTTTCCTAGCCAAGCGAAGCATCCGGCGCAGCAGCCGGGAACGCAAAGGCTCGTCTGGTTGACGCGATGAACGCTTCTTGGGATGTCGTTTGAGCCCGAGTTTCATATGCAGTCCCTCCTCAGCAAGCCTTTACCCCTTACGGAAGGACATGAAACGACAGCTATTTAGCATTCGCCATGTAAGATATGGGACAACCTTCCCCGATCGTCTCTCTTCAAATCACTTACTGCCCCAGGACTTCGGCCGACGCAGAGGGTCCCGGCTGGAATCCCGTTCGGTTGGCTTAACAGTATTTACCGCCTTAGAACCTCCTTATTTAAACCAGCCTCTGCGCATAAACCACAACACCATGCCGCCGCCCAGCACGAACATGAGAAGGAGTACAAAGAAGTATCCGTAATGCCACCCCAGCTCCGGCATGTTCTCGAAATTCATCCCATAAATCCCGGCGATCAGGGTGAGCGGCATGAAGATCGTCGTAATGACGGTCAACGTCTTCATGATCGTGTTCATCCGGTTCGAATTCACCGATATGTAGCTATCCCGTAGATCCGCGGTCATCTCGCGGTCCGCCTCGATCATGTCCGCCAGCTTCAGCAGATGGTCATAAATATCGGAAAAATAAGCATGATGCGCGTGATGCTCCATATGCTGCGAGTTCACGATCCGGTACAGCAGATCCCGCATCGGCACCACCGTGCGCCGCAAGCGGAGCAGCCTTGAACGCAGCGCAAACACCTGATTCATTAGGTCCTCGACCGAATCCTTCTCCCCTTGGCTTTCCAGCTCGGCCAGCTCGTCCTCGATGGCGAACAGGCTGGGAAAATACTGGTCCACCAGCTTATCCATAATCGTATACGCCGTGAAGCTAGGGCCGTCCTGGCCCAGCGGCCCCTTGCCGGCAGCCGAGAGCACGCGTTCCCAAGCCTCGTCCATTTCCGGCAGCGCTTGCTGGTGGAAGGAGACCACGAACGAAGGAGCCAGGAACACATCCACTTCGACCGCCTGCAGCGTATCCGGCTGAAGGGCATGCAGGACAAAGAACTGCATGTTGTCGTAATAATCCAGCTTCGGCCGCTGCAGGACGTGCAGGCAATCCTCCACCGCCAGCGGATGAAAGTGAAAATAGCTCTCCAGCTTCCGCGCTTCCTCCGGCGTGGGATTGCTGAAATCGGCCCAGATCCAGGCATAGTCCTCCATCCGGATCTCTTCCAGCGTAAGCCCGGTCACCGGTTCATAGCTTGGCGTAATCGCCAAAACACGTATCATGATTGGATGTCCCCTTCCCCCGTACCATCGATTCTTTGAACAAAAAAAGCCAATCGATTCCTGATTGGCCCCACAACTATCCGTTTCTCTATGTGTAATGATTCATGTCTAGAAAAGAATTTTAAAGATGACTCCTGCCAGTATGGCCGTAATCGGAATCGTAATAAACCAGGTTACCACGATGCGTCCTGCCAAGGACCATTTTACGGCGGAGAAGCGTTTCGCCGAGCCTACGCCGAGAATTGCCGACGTAATGGCATGCGTCGTACTGATCGGCAAGTGAAGCAATGTTGCCGAGAAGATAACGGAAGCGGCCGAGAAATCCGCGGCGAACCCGTTGATCGGCTCGATTTTGAATATTTTCGTACCCATGGTCTTGATGATCTTCCAGCCGCCTACCGACGTACCGAGCGCCATCGCTGTTGCTGCAGAGACTTTAACCCAGAAGGGCACTTCCATCTCCTGCAATTGACCGGACGTCACGAGAGCAAAAGTAATGATACCCATTGCCTTCTGCGCGTCGTTGGTTCCGTGCGTAAAGGATTGCAGCGCTGCCGTAAAGATCTGCATCGTACGAAAGCCCTTGTTCACCGTATGCGGACTGCGCTTAGCAAAGATAACCTTGAGCAGCTGCATGACCAGATAACCGATCACGAATGCGATAATCGGCGACAGGATCAATGCGAGCACGATGTCCTTAAATCCGCCGTAATTCAACATGTCGCTTCCCGCACCGACGAATACTGCACCGGCCAATGCCCCGATCAGGGCATGGGAAGAGGACGATGGCAATCCGAACCACCAGGTAACCAGGTTCCAGATGATTGCTGCAAGCAATGTTGCAATAACAACCTCGATCCCGTTATCCAGCTTGGTCGGATCCGCGACGCTGCCGCCGATGGTTTTGGCAACGCCCGTGAACATCATCGCGCCGACGAAGTTCATGCTCGCTGCGAGCAGTATGGCTACCCGCGGCTTCAGGGCCCGGGTCGATACCGATGTTGCAATGGCATTCGCCGTATCATGGAACCCGTTGATGAAGTCAAATGCAAGCGCCAAAAAAACAACTATTACTAATACTAACATCGTTGTATCCATTGTTCAGGACTCCCTTACGAGTTGCGCATAATGATGGATTCCAGCATATTGGCCACGTCTTCGCAAGTGTCCGTGGTTGTCTCAAGTCGTTCGTAAATCTCTTTCTTCTTGATCAGCAGAATCGGGTCAGAGACGGTGGCAAACAGATCCTTGATGCAGATCCGCAGCAGCTCGTCGCCTTGGTTCTCCAGATCGTTCAAGCGGATCGTGTATTCACGAATCGCCAGCAGTTTCTTCTGGGAGAGCAAATGAATGGCTTTCTGGATTTCATAAGCCGATTGACGCAGAATCTCTGCAAACTGCACCATGTACTCGTCAGGCTTGCCCAGCTGATACATATAGAAACGGGATGCGGTCGCTTCCAATCCGTCCATTACATCGTCCATGCTGGTTGTCAGGTCCATGATGTCGTCGCGTTCGATTGGCGTGATAAATGTTTTGTTGAGTTCAGTAATGATGGTATGCGTGTAGGTATCACACTGCGACTCGTACTTCTTCATTTCGTTGGCAAATTCAAGCACATCTTCAAGATTGGAAACGTGCTGCGAAAAATAGTCTGCGGCTTGTACCACCGTATCGGCCATATTCTCCAGCGTTTGGAAGAATATATCCTTTTTCTTCATTTTCATACTCTTAACCCCTTTTTTCGATAAATTGCCGCGAACGCCCTGAAAAGATAGACAACCTTGACTATCTTATCACATCCATAGCAGGGTGTGTATAGAAAAGTAACACTCAAAAATGTAAGGAACTAACAAAACAGAAGATGCTTGGATTTCCCTTCAATTCCCTTGCCTATTAACATCTCCGTATGCGTGCAAATTATCCCGAAACGGCAGGCCTGATTCGCTGCCTCGAGTTCTAGGGATTCGAGATTGTTACGTGGCTTTCAAAAGAAGGCGAGTTGGGCACAATGTTGAAATATGTCGTTCCCGGAACCAGCGGCACTTCCTTGCCGTCCTTCACGAAACGGATTGCATCGCCCGCAGCGCGTACCCACTGCCCCTTGATGACTACCCCGCGCTGGAACAGCATCGCTTCCCCGCCCGCCTCCACGTTCACGGCAAGCCGGCCCACGTCATCCAGCACCTTATGGTCCGCCCCCAGCACGATCACATTCGCGGCCTCCAGCTGAACGTTATCGTTGAGATCCACATGCGGCGATCCGTTGATCGACCGTTTGTACGTGTTGGAGGAACCGTCATACTGATAATCCACGACATAGCTGTCCAATAAAAATTTGATTTCTACCTTCTCTGCAGCCTCCCCGGAAATAACCTCAACCGGTTCAGTGCCCTCTTCGCCATCGGCGCTTGCAGCGATCGCCTCCGGATAGAACGAATACTCTGGCACCTTTACGTCGTTGCCGTAATTCAGCTTGGCCGCTCCTTCGCGGAGCTTCTCGTCGCTGGAATACAGATTATGCGGCGCTTTGCGGTCCTTGGCTCTCCAGAAGTAGGCGCCTGCATTCCCGATCTCGTCCATGTCCTGCTTCCCTTGCCTTTGAATGATGCTGTAGGCTTCCGGGCTTCCTCCCGCATGCACCAGAACGCCGCCGTAGCTCTCGCCAAGATTGATCAGATACGGTCGAATGCTGCGAATCGGCCCGATCTTCTCAATGTCGCTCTGGCTTTGGAAAATGCCAATCAGCCGCGTGATTCCTCCCTCCGCCAGCACTTCATACACCATGTCCGCTTGACTGAGACCCGACTGCGGCCTAGCGGCTGGTGCGTTATTGATCATAACGGCCAGCGGACGCTGCGTCAGTGAGGCTTCTAACGGCAATCCCGTCAGAGGTGCCTTATATGGAGAAGAGGTTTCCTCCTGAGGCACTTCGACCGGCTGCTCGACCGGAGCCTCCACCGCGGGTGCCGGCGTTGGCTCCGCCTGCTGTTTGCCGCCGCATCCGGACAGCAGCAATACTGTCGCCATGGACAACAAGCTTGTCCCCCACGCGATTTTTTGGAATGACAAAGACCCTTTGCTAAACATATTGTTTCCCCCTATGAACGCTCCCATTACTTATTACCCTAAATTTCCAGACCATTTACCCGTAATTTCCAACCGACGTTTCAACTTTAATTTACATTTAATCACAAAATCCGTGCTTTGTCTGTATTAAGAAGGGATACATTCGGATCATGGTTCCCCTTGCCTCCTTTAGATATTTTTGGAATTTATTATCTAGCTCCTCCCCTAAAATATGTATAAGTTCTTGACGCGAGATATAAAAAAAGCCGCGGTATCCGCGACATCTGATTTATGCATTTGACCCTCGACGTATCAGCATTTTTTCATACTTAGTTAAGGTTCAGTAATTCCTAAAATGACTTACTTTTCACTCATTGTTGCACCTCAATGAGATAGTGAGAATATTAAACATGCCAGTGTTAGACTGCAAGATGGTACAAACAGAATATGAAGCTTTAGACATTTAAGTATACTTTAAGTCAATATTAAATAGAGAAAACTACTATTGAGTCATTAGCATATAGTCTATTAATTTTATCAGTGTGTCGCTTTTTGAACTTAAGATCTTATATTTTTTCTCGTTATTACTAACTTCAACAACTACATAGCCTCTATCATTAATCACAATTGAATAATTATTTGACTTATTAACTATTACGATATCATATGCATTTGTTTGACTTTGAATATTCGTTCCACCAAAAACTCTTTGGTACTTGGAGAGTTCCAATAAATTGATAAAATAATCTACATCTTCTCCACTAATTTCAGTATTTAAAAACTTACTATCTTTAGTTTCATCAAATCTTACATTAAAATTTATTTTCTCCACGTCATTCAATTCAAACACATCGTTCGCACTTTGAGGGCGAAAATAATAAATTGTCCCAATAATCAATATTACAAAGAGAAAAAACAGAAAGACTTTTATGTACTTTTTTTTAATTGTCATTATTCATTCTCCCTCCTTATGAAATAAACTAACTCCATGAACATGTAGTTAGTTTATTTCATTGTTACTTTCTTGACAACTTTAGATATAGAACATTCTATTTCAACCTCTTGTATTTGAAATTAGCTAGCACTTTGAAACACTAAACCATAATAATTCCACGTCAAGAGCCATTCTCTATACTGGGAAGTACTATCTCTAAACAGGTAACAATAATGTGCTAAATTATTAAATTCAGGAGTCTTTTTATAAATCACATTTGATTGTGTCATCGTACTTTCACCATTGACAATCGTAATCCCTACCAATCTGTGCCAAGATTCTTCACCAATTGCCTTAGTCGTATAATCAGCTTGTGGATATTGGATGGAATAATAATTAATATTTTTATCTTCTGTTATATACGCTCTTATTCTATCTCCAGTTGTTCCACCAATTTGGCTTGGAAACGGAATAATACCACTGATTTGGGCGGGGATATCAGTAACTTCCCAGAGTCCCGTTATATTATTAACAAGTGTTTTTACAGTATTGCTAAATACTTTGTTCCAAAAATCTCGCGCCTCAAGTTTAGAGTTAAAATATTTATCACCCGTATTTGAAACATAGTTTCTGATCATTAACGTCTCAAGTTTGTATCTATGCCCACCTTCTCCCCACCAATAAGTTGGTGAAGTCCAACTATGACCTGGTGCCATTACAGAAACCTCATCTGCTAATGTATCAGAACCTAGCAAATTAGGAGAGTATAAGGTAACTGAAACATCATTCAGATTCCTCTCCTTAATCTCCTGCAAAAGTTTATCTACATCACTCTTAATTTCTGCAGAAAGCCGATTATCATTTTTTACTTTGTCAATATTATTAGAATTTATTGCAATTTCACCTACTGCTTGAAAAATACTTTGATCACCATGAACATCTAACACCTTATTGTAAGAAAGATCCCCTCCGTCCACTACTTCATATAATGTGTGCTCTTGTTGTTTACCCATTTGTTTAATTGTGTAGCTTTTTTTGTTACTTTCTTTTTCCTTATCTAATGACTGGTAAGAATTACCAAATGAAACTAATATCCCTTGGTGTTCTTCAAATACGGTTAATTCTATTGGGACATCCTTACTCAACGCCTGTTGATCATCGCTCCCATCATCCGCAAATGCTGATGAATTATTCGAAAAATTTATGCTTAATACAAAAAGTAAAAAAAGAGTAATAAATTTTCGCATTGAATACATACCTCCAAGATTTTTATTGATTTAGAAAGTAATAACCAATCTAGTAATGATGTACATCCTCGACTCCTTTCCATGGCCAAAATAATCCCGTTATGTAATTGTACATTTTGTGAATTTAGGGATCGCCTGAGCTGCTCCAATGATTCTTCTTACAATAATTATTAGATGCAGCTTATTATTGTTAACAGAAATAGTACTGTTACAATCGAGAATTAATTAATACCGGAATTGTTCTTAAAAATTTTTTAATATCTTGTTGCTTTAAACTTACTCATTATATAAAACACCCAGAAACACAATAAGTTATGTATTATTTTTTATTTTTCTCAATTATTGGATGTTATTATTTCAAACTTGACAGTAGCTCATCTGTACCAAACTGTTCCACAAAACATTTATCAAGTACTCTCTAATGATCTCTAAATTCAGAAATCTTTAATTAGTTATGAATTATTTATTTTGTCGTCTGCAGCTTGGCATGATTTATACATTCCACACAGACTGTTATTTCACGCTTGTCATATTCTTGCGAGTGTTTTTTGAAATGTTCACAACTTTGTGATATTTATCACATGTATTGTGAATATTTTCACTTATAATAAAGACATAGAGAAGGTGATCACTTCCCAAGGCAACATGAACACACATCATCGACATCAGAAACAAAGCAATCATGTTAATCCAAAAAAATTAAAACTCATTTAAGGAGTGGTTTATATGTTTAACAACTGGCTGAGAACAAACAAAGTGGCAATGTGGTTACTGACATTCATCCGCGTCTACATCGGGTATGAATGGATGACGGCAGGTTGGGGCAAATTGACAGGCGGATTCGAAGCAGGCGGATTCCTGCAAGGCGCGATTGCCAAAGCAGCCGGCGATCACCCCGCCGTCCAAGGCTGGTGGGCAGCGTTCCTGGAGCACGCGGCACTGCCGGGCGTGAAGCTCTTCAACTTCATCATCCCGCTCGGTGAGTTCCTCGTCGGGGTCGGACTCATCCTCGGTACCTTCACCACCTTCGCTGCTCTGATGGGACTGGTGATGAATGCCGCGTTCCTCTTCTCGGGCACCGTGAGCACCAACGCCCAAATGCTGCTGCTTGAAGTGCTGATCGTCGTTGCTGCTGCCAACGCTGGTAAAATCGGTCTCGACCGGTGGGTTCTCCCTTATCTCCGCGGCCTGTGGAACAAAATGACGCACCGCGATCATGAGCCAAAAGCACCGACGACTCGTCTAAAAAAACGCACAGCTTAACTTCGTAACGATCCCTGCAAGACGGTGGAGAACTCCGGTTCTCCATCGTCTTTTTTTCATGCCAAGAACCTATGCCAAATCACAGTCTATGCGAATACTGTATTTAAATACAGATTTTTGCAAATATGAATAATTTGTTATGATGCGACATTATATAGATCGTTGCTGTTTTTTTCGGCTTTCGTCGCGCTTACGAATTTTAAATTTGCAAAAATCTGAAAACAAAAAAGAGAATGATTATTCATTGGAGGAGTGGTGTTGATGTTTATTCAATGGTTGCAATCCAGCAAAATCGCAATGTGGCTGCTGACGGTCATTCGGGTGTACGTCGGGTATAAGTGGTTGTCTGCTGGCTGGGGCAAGTTAACGGGAGGCTTCGATGCGAGCGGATTTATGCAGGGGGCCATCGCCAAATCCACCGGTGAGAATCCCGCGGTTCAAGATTGGTGGGCCCTATTCCTCAAGCATGCCGCACTCCCCGGCGTCAAATGGTTCAACGTCATCATTCCTCTGGGCGAATTCCTTGTCGGGCTAGGCCTGGTCCTCGGCTCGTTCACCGTGTTCGCGGCGCTGATGGGACTGGTGATGAACTCGGCGTTCCTCTTCTCCGGTTCGATCAGCATCAACGGTCAACTCCTGCTGCTCGAATTCCTGATCATCCTCTCAGCGGCCAACAGCGGTAAGATCGGCATCGACCGTTGGCTCATGCCTTATCTTCAGAATAAATTCACGCGCAAAGCGAAAATCAGCAGCGACTCCTCCCCTCTGCAAAATCAGGCGGTCTGACTCACCAGGAATGCGGGAGTAAATTAGAATTAAAAGATAATTTAAAGTAATCTCAAGTTGGATCGTATTCGGTCGTATTCAGTCATACACTTCTCGTCAGCTAAATTCGTTTCTGGCTCCCCTGTCCCATAGCTAAATCCATCTCGGTTCTTCTTCCTGACAGTAAGATTTGAATGTTTCTCCTCTATCCGAACTCTTTCTGCTTGCCTTTTCAATAAGTCATCGGGTGACCGCGGCCACCGGTACCGGTCATCCGTGTTTTATAAGCAGTTTTGCCTAGTAATAAATTCACGACGAGCCAACCTGACCAGCGAAATGCTACCTCCCAATGCGTTGCGCTGCGTTTCTATGCGTTTCAGGTACTAGGTGCTGCTTTGCGCATACTGCTTACAGCGTAGCTGGATTTTCGCTAACTACTTATCTGCTCTGCTTGCTGGTTTTGCATTTGCCACCTCCTATTTTGCATATCTTTTACTGGATATTTGCCCACTCCTACAACACCCTACACAACCATGCTTACCATCACGTATCATACTGGTAATCTCCCTCACACTGTCTCGTATATTCTCCTCCGCCTCTGCTATATTGCACCTGTTCTTCCAGCCCATTTTCACCTATCACTTCCCCCTGCCAACTCACGAATTTAAAGTTTTTTATGATTTTTATCACTAATGTGATTTAAATCACATATATTGTGATTTATTTCACTTATAATAAAGACATGAAAGAGATGATCATCTTCCTAAAGAACCAACATCACAGAACGAACTTCAACACATCCGAGAATTGGCAAGGAAGCTTTCATAAAAAGAAAATCATACTTTTAAGGAGTGGTTTATATGTTTAACAACTGGCTGAGAACAAACAAAGTGGCAATGTGGTTACTGACCTTCATCCGGGTCTACATCGGGTATGAATGGATGGTAGCAGGTTGGGGCAAATTGACGGGCGGATTCGAAGCAGGCGGATTCCTGCAAGGCGCGATTGCCAAAGCAGCCGGCGATCACCCCGCCGTCCAAGGCTGGTGGGCAGCGTTCCTGGAGCACGCGGCACTGCCGGGCGTGAAGCTCTTCAACTTCATCATCCCGCTCGGTGAGTTCCTCGTCGGGGTCGGACTCATCCTCGGTACCTTCACCACCTTCGCAGCCCTGATGGGTCTGGTCATGAACGCCGCGTTCCTCTTCTCGGGCACCGTGAGCACCAACGCCCAAATGCTGCTGCTTGAAGTGCTGATCATCGTCGCTGCTGCCAACGCTGGTAAAATCGGTCTCGACCGGTGGGTTCTCCCTTACCTCCGCGGCTTGTGGAACAAAATGACGCACAGAACAACTAAAGGCGACGGCACCACCCACACACCTTTCAAAAAACAAACCGCATAACATTGTAAGCAACTGAAACCTAAACAATCTAACCTAGTGTAAACAACCCGACTTGAGCCATCAAGCCGGGTTGGTTTTGTTGTGGCACGTTGGAGTTACGGCTCAGTTTAACGGATCGTGTGTCCGATAGATCCCCTTAATGCGGGCAAAAAATAGCGGATCTGTGGTCCCACAGGGCCCGGCTGGGCCGTAACGCTGCATCCGACCGGGCCGTACCGCTGGGTCCTGCTTGCAACGAGAGGGCTTCTCCCCAGACATCTGCCCGACTCGCGCCCGCAGACATCCCCCAGCAACAACAAAAGCCGAGCTTGTGATCCAAGCTCGGCTTCTCATTATTCGAATGACCAGCAGTTCAGGCTCAAACTGCCATATTGGTAAGATTGAAACAATCGCTTCGCCTTGCGGCCGTTGTCCGCAGCCCCCATCGCATAGAACAAGGGAACAAAATGCTCCCGTCCGTAGGAAGGTACGGCGTCGCTGGCATGAGGCGCTTTTTTGTCATACGCAAACAGATTGTGGAGGTCCCAATACGACAGCTGCTCCGCAACCCATTCGTCGAATTCAGTCGCCCATGCATCCGGCTCATCGCTCTGATGCACCATCCGCAGATTGTGCACCAAGCCGCCGCTGCCGATAATCAGAATGCCTTCATCACGCAAATCGGACAGCATCGCACCGATGGAATATTGTTCGCTTGGCGAGCGCTTGGAGTCCACGGACAAGGCCACCACGGGGATATTCGCATCGGGGTACATTTTGCGCAGAATGACCCATACCCCATGGTCCAGTCCGCGGCCGGTTACGGCTTTGGCGTGCAGATTCTTTGCCTCAAAACGCTGACGGATCTGAGCTGCCAGCTCCGCACTGCCTCGGGCAGGGTACGTAATCTTGTACATCTCTTCCGGAAATCCGTAAAAATCATGCATGGTTCCATGCTCGGCGTCCTCGGTCAACCGTTGATCAGGATCGTCCCAATGGGCTGAAAATACCGCAATGCCTCTAGGTGCAGGCAGCTCCCGCCCCAACTGCTCCAGGAAGCGGGTGTACTCGTTGTCCTCCAGGGCCATCATCGGCGAACCATGGGCAATAAATAAAGCAGGTAACGTCATCGATGCCACCTCCAGCTTCAAAATCAAGGGACAACTCTATTGTACCGTTAAATCGCCCATTATGCCAAATAACTCCCTTAAATCATCCAGTGCTGCCATTCCTGCTGAATGTTCTCCTGCCCGTTCAACCAATCCCGCGTCCGCTCAAGGAGCAGCTGGCGCTGGGGTCCGGCAGAGTACGTGTGATCGGCCTGGAAAATAATCTCCTTATCGCAGCGGCCTTCCTGACGCATCCAGAACACTTTTTGAAACAGGAAAGCGTAGTCCACCGGAATCACCTCATCCGAGGTACCATGGACGACCAGCACATTGCCCGTAAACTTGATCGCTTCCTGGAATGGCTGCCCCTGAGCCAGCGAATCGAAAAAGACCGGGGTAAACGAGTATCCCAAATAATCGGCGGATCCCGACTTAACCGAGGTGTCGTACACATCGCGACCGGTGATTTTGACGATATCGTTGAACGGATATCCTACCGCGGACCACAGAACCAGATTCTTCACCCGTCGATCGCGAACGGCCGTCTGCAGGGCGACGGCGCCGCCCAGGCTATGTCCGAGGAGCGTGATGCGCATCGGATCGACATCCGCGCAGCTGAGTCCGTAATCAAGAACGGAACGCGTCTGGGCAATCATCGAGTCGAGACCTTCGCTGCCGTAATTGCCCGAACTTTCCCCGCATCCGATATAGTCGAAACGAATCACCATGTACCCGTCTTCGGCAAACTCGCGCGCCGTTTTGACAAACAACCGATCCACGCCGATTCGGCTTCCCACAAAGCCATGGCAGATGATGACCAGCGGAACCCGATTGCACCGGCTTCCGTGAGCCGATTCCTTCAATGGGTAATGGATGGTTGCCGTAAGTTCCTCTTGATTATGCCGGATTGTAATTTGCCGCTCCATGCCGATTCCTCCTTGCGATAACGCGCCGTAATCATAATATTAATAATTCCGATAAGATTAATATGAATTAATTAAACTTATCTTAGCATCGTGATTATGGATTGTCAACGCAATTGAGCACCGGCAAACGCAAACTGAGCATAGGTGTGACGGTGTGATGAACGCTGAAATGGCGGTAAACAACTAAATCCAGCCTTACTCGTAGCTCTGGCGAAACATCGCATGGGTTTCTTCGCGCCCGCTCCAATCGTTCATCCAGGTTTTCCCGACCGGATCATTCTCCCATAAGGATGCGGCGGAGTGATCATGGTCCTCACGCTCGGAGACGAATCCGCCTTCAGGCTGGGCCGGTGAACCATCCGGAGCACCGCTGCTTGCGATTACCTCCTGGCCTTGTGCCGGCACAGCGTCTCCTCCGTGCAATTCATCGTCAAAAAAGCTAGCGCTCATCTGATAACTCCTCCTTCTTGTCCCTGAATGATCAGGGCGTCGTGTATAGATTCAGAATGCTTATTATTGTGAAATAGGAGCCGGAGAATTATACCTTGTTCACGAATGTGACAAGATTCAGCAGTACTACCTTGCATTGCAAGCATGTTGTCTGCTATGATATATTGCATAACAAGGTAGTCTGCTATCGTACCTTCTAGTAGTCCGGCCCATTGCGCCTCACTACCTTGCATAGCAATATACCTGAAGGAGGAATTCCCACATTCATGACCACCCAAAGTCAAATGCTAAAAGGCATTCTCGAAGGCTGCATCCTCTCGCTCATGGAGCATCGGGAGGTTTACGGTTATGAGCTCAGCACGCTGCTGGAAGACAGCGGGCTAACGTTTGTGAGCGAAGGCAGCATCTATCCCCTGCTGCTGCGCATGCAGAAAGAGCAGCTCATCGAAGGCACCCTAAGGCCCGCGCCCGGTGCCGGGGGACCGCCACGCAAATATTACAATCTAACCGATAAAGGCCGGCAGGTTCTTCAACAATTCAAGGAACATTGGGGAACGCTTAAAGATAGTGTGGACCACATTTTAACCCGCGGAGGACAATAAAGATGAATACCAAACAGATGATCAAAGAGAACAACCGACTTCAGGATGCCATGAACCCAAACAACCTGAGCTACTACCAAGACATGGTGGTCTATATCCGCAGCAGCTCCGTGCAGGAGCAAAAAGGCGAGGAACTGCTGCTCGAAATCGCCCAGCACCTGCTGGACGCGCAAGCCAAAGGCAAAAGCGCCGAGGAGGTATTCGGAAGCGATCCCGAATCCTACTGCAAGGAGCTGGTCGAGCAGCTGCCAAAAATGAAAGGCCTCAGCAGCCTCCAGTTCCATCTCATGATCCCTTGGGTGGCCTTAACCTGGTTTTTCTTCGTTCAAGCCTTGGTCGGGTTCATCACGATGTGGGCCGGGGGGCCGGTCGAACGCATGACGCAGGTGCGCATATCGACCCTGATTCTGATCGCAGGCGGTTCCTATATGCTGATCCATGCATTGCTGAGATGGATGAAGAACGACACCTTCAAGCCGGAGGAAGACAAGCGCAAGGTGAATGCTCGCAATATCGGGATTTATATCGTCATCACGGTATTGATATTGGTAGCGGGCGTGTGGCTGGGACGGCTGCTGCCGGTGCTGACGGTTGCGCCATGGATAAGCCTCGTCATATTCCTCATCGGAATCGCAGGGACCAAACTTCTTTTTTCGAGCAAATAATACAAACTCGTCATGAATTCGCGTGCGTCGCATAACAAAATCTTTAATATTTTTTCGTTCTTTGTAAAGTAATGTTCTATAGAAGATGATAGGATAAGGGTAATGTGTGGTAAGGGAGGAAAAACCATGTTAAAGTCGAAAAAATCCGCTATTGCTGCCATCCTTGCACTTATTCTATCGTTCCAGACCGGCATTATCGCTAACGCAGCACCCGCATCCCAAGCTGGCTCAAACGCAGTTTCAAGCAAAGCTGCCGCCTTCGGCAATGCCGTGTACAACAAAGCCAATCAACTGCTGAAGGAATCCGACGTGGCTTATGCCAAGTCTTACATCACCAAGCATATTCGCAGCGTGACCGCGTATCAGGCGACCATGCTGGTGCTTAAGCTGGAGAATGCGATGAATGATGCGCTCCCGGCAAAAACCGACAAGGTGTACGAAATCGGCATTCAGGATAAACTGATGAACCTGTACAAATACGGGGAGCCGATTAACACCACCATTAACAAAACCAAAGATGAAACGCTCCGAAAGGTGCTCATCAACCTGAGAGACAGCGGCTACAGGCTGTATACGACCGAGGGCGTGATCTTCCCGATTATCGACTATACCACGCTGAAGCCCTACAAGCCTTATATCAACAAGGATATTCAAGCCTATATCGACATCATGGTCGTTGAATCCGAGAAGCCGGCCGTCAGTGATGCCGCTTTGGTGATCCCATGGAGCGAGGTCATTGATCGGGGACTGACGCAAGAGGCCTTTATCAGTTCTTATCCCAAATCCAATCGGACTGCGGACGTGAAGCTGAAGCTTCGATTCACCGAGCTTAGCCTATATTACGGTTATAACAACACGCCGCTGTTCAAATACGAGGACAATCTGCTGGACCCGGAAGTGAGGCAAGCATTCGATAAAGCACTGAAGGACAGCGATGCTGTCTCCAAAAGCGCGCTCCTCAAAAAGCTCAAGTCCTGGTCCGACGTACTGGAGAGCAACAAAGACAAGCTGAACCAGGAAGTGGAGCGGTACCGTGCCAAGGCGGTTCCCATTGACTGAGCCATCCTGACGTTAACGACGGGTGACACCCTGGATCGCAAGAGGACATACATGAAATAACTAGAAAAGCCGGAGTTCCCGTTAGGGGAATCCGGCTTTTTATGGTGCTTTCGTGTACCTCTTAAATCAGCAGATTGAACAGATTCATGTTCTTGTTCAGCTCCGTGTAATCCAGTCCCTTGCGCTGCATCCGCTCCACCAGCGGGCCGTAATCCTCCGGCCTCAAGAGCTCGATGCCCACCAGGGCAGGCCCGTCTTCCTTGTTATGCTTCTTCGTGTACTCGAAGCGCGCGATATCGTCGTCGGGACCGAGCACTTCCTCCAGAAACTCGCGGAGTGCGCCCGCACGCTGCGGGAAGTTGATCATGAAGTAATGCTTCAACCCTTCGTAAATCAAGGAGCGCTCCTTGATTTCCTGCATCCGGTCGATATCGTTATTGCCGCCGCTGATGATGCAGACGACCGTTTTCCCGCGAATCCGGTCCCGGTTCATATCCAGCGCCGCTACGGCCAGCGATCCCGCTGGCTCCACAACGATCGCATTCTCGTTATACAGCTCCAGGATGGTGGTGCAGGCCTTGCCTTCCGGTACCGTCACGATGTCGTCCACCAACTCGCAGCAGATGTCATACGTCAGCTGCCCGACGCGCTTCACGGCGGCGCCATCCACGAATTTGTCGATCTCATGCATGGTGACGACCTCGCCCTGTTTCTTGGACTCGATCATGGACGCTGCGCCAAGCGGTTCGACGCCAATGACTTGTGTCGTTGGGCTGACGGTTTTGACGTAGGTTGCCACGCCGGCCGCAAGACCGCCGCCGCCGATGGTGACAAACATATAGTCGGCAGGTGCGTCCAGCTCCTCCATAACCTCCATCCCGATCGTGCCGTTGCCCGCGATGATCTTCGCTTCATCAAACGGGTGGATAAAAGTCATGCCGTACTCGTCGCATGCCTTAATCGCTTCGGCATATGCATCATCGAAGGTATCCCCTGTCAGAATGACCTCGACGCTGCCCCCGCCAAAACGCTTCACCTGCTTCACCTTCTGGTTCGGGGTCGTGCTCGGCATGTAAATCTTGCCTTTGATATTCAGCGCGTTGCAGGAGAAAGCCACCCCTTGTGCGTGGTTGCCCGCGCTTGCGCACACAATGCCGTTGCTGCGTTCTTCCTCCGACAAGCTGCGAATCATATTGTAAGCGCCGCGGATCTTGAAGGAGCGAACCACCTGCAGGTCCTCGCGCTTCAGATACACTTCGCAGTCATACTTGGCTGATAGTACTGCATCCCGCTGCAGCGGCGTGCGTACGATCACTTCGCGAAGCACGTGGTGTGCGCGCACGATGTCCTCCATGCTGACTGCCCGTTTTGCCGTATACGTCTCTTCCATTCTCTCGATCACACTCCCACTTCGCTGCCAGGTAAACGTTGATCCATCCGCTACCCTTATTTACGTATTTCTATCATTGTATCACTTTTCATGAAAATATCCCGCCCTTTTCTGGCAAGCTTTCGCAAAAGAGTCATTTTCGCAACAAGCATTAGCCGGGATGCACAGCCATTACCCGGATATGGCAATGAAGGATCGGGCCTTCCCTTTAAAGAGGGTTGACTTCCTTCTGACACTTTACTACTATAAAGCATGAAAATTAACCTAAATTTTGGGAGGGGTTTTAATGAAGAAGAAAGTATTGTATGGGTTATTGGCGGGTACACTTACGCTGGGGATCGGTACAGGCGCTATGGCGTCGTCAGCTTTGGAGCCAATCAAAGCCTATTTGAACAGCAAGATTTCCCTGAAGTTAAACGGTACGGTGGTCACGCCGAAAGACGCAAGCGGCAAAACCGTGCTGCCGATTACTTACAACGGCACGACGTACTTGCCTGTGCGAGCTGTAGGCGATCTGATGAATATCGACATTCGTTATGACAGCGCAACTTCTTCAGTACTGATTGGCGGCAATCAGGGATCCCCATCCGAAACCTCCAGTCCGTTATCATTAAGCTCGCTCGGAGCCTCCGTATTGGGGACATCGGCCTGGCACACCAAAGATTCCAGCGATACGGTCTACAAAGGCAAGGATTATAAAGACGTTTATTTACATACCGATTCGGCCAAACAAGGCAACAGCTTCCAGATCATGACGGGTAAAAAATATGCCAATCTGCATCTTGAGCTGGCCGTGACTGGCGGTGCACAAGAAATCGTAATTATGGACCACAACAACTCAACGCTCAAAAAGGTGTCCCTGGCTGCTGAAGATGGCCTGGTCGGCGTAGACGTCGATGTATCGGCTGCCGATTTTATTTTTGTGGAGATCGTTGATGAAGGTCCGGGCACTTCCTTGTTTGTTCCTCTGACCAGTTCCTATTTGACAAAATAAAGTCTATGCGATGATTCGCGCGGGCGGAAGTCCATGATATTGAAAGCCGGGGGTTCATGACCCCCGGCTTTCGCCTGTCTATCTGTATGATCTATATTAGCTCTGACAAACCACGGCTTCATACCTGTTAGGGCGAGACCACCTGCCCGTTAGTCCATCGGAATCACGATGATATTCCCCGTCAGCGTCGTAATTTTAATCTCACACTCTCCTATCTCGACGCCCAGCCTTTCTTTCATGTCTTCCATGGAAGGCTCCTCAATGGCGGGAGTTCCGGCATCGCTGGGGGTGCCATGCACGGCCGCGATGAGCCAATGGATTCCGGGTTCGAGCGCCGCCCTCAACGTAGGAATGACGGTGCGGGGACGCAGAAGGTTCGTATTAGCATGAGGATAGATAAGCTCTGCCGTATCGTAACCGAGCATGCCATAGATGGCACTCGTGCCGAAGGTCCCGGAAGCCGATGCTGCCTCTTCTCCAACCATGGAGCTGCTCAGAGATCCCAAGCCTAAAGCAAACCCGCCCTCGGCAGCATCGAGTATTCGTTCCGTGCTGATCCGATGAATGCGAATATGCCATGGAAGCCCTGCCGCTATCCAGGTCCTTACCTCGACGTCTCTCCACGGCCTCCATTTTGCATACAGCACATGCTCCTGAATCCGCGTCTCCTCGCATAAGCGCTTGACCCGAAACAGCCGATCGCCCTCGCTAAGGGCAAGCATGGAATCGAAAGCCCCCTGGGCCAGTCCCCATTCCGCCCTTGGCACGCTGAACGCAAAGGCGGTAGAGTAGACGAACTTCTCGTACTTGGCGGAAGTATGCGTATGCTCGTTAGTAGACGGGTGGCCCGTATTGAACGCGGCCACATGGCCGGTCTGCGGCTCCCTGCAAAGCACCAGATGTGCAGGCTCTTGCACCGAAATATGTTCCGTCTCCGCCAGTTCCTGTTCCTCGGCCATCCAGAAAGGATCCCCGTCCGGCAAAGCCAGGATCAGGAACGTTTTCAGCGCCCAGTACACGGAGCCAGCTGCGTTATAGTTCTCCGACATGATTCGGTTCGGGTAAGCGTAGCCCACCGTCAACACGCCGTCCCGGTCGAATATAGGCTGCTTAAACCACCATCTGAGATTTCTAAGGACCAGTCCCTTCAGCTGGCCCGGACTAAACCCGTCCAGCCCGGCATAAGCCGCAGCCGACCAGAAGGCCGACTGCGCAAAGCGGTACGTCAAGCTGCGTCCGTAAGGAACGGCCGTCCCGTCGGGAGCAAACCAGTGGATGAAATCGCGTGCAAACAACGCTGCCCGCTCCCTGTAGCGCCCGGCGCGGTCCGGATCTTCGTCTCCCATCAGCTGAGCATAGATCAAGCCATAAAAATGAAAAGCATACGGCACGTAATAATCACAGTGCCCCCCGATCCCGTCGCTATACCAGCCTGCATCCAGATAAAATTCCTCAATGCGCCGGAGATTGCTCTCCAGCTGCCCGGCATCGTAGGGTAAGCCTGCCTTGCGGAAACCAACGTTGACAAATACATGGAAGAACAGCCAATTGCAATCATAGCAAGGATGATGGTTGATTTGATCGAGCCACTGATAGAGGTTGTCCTTCTCCTTTTCGCTCAGCGGCTGCCAGATGCGGTCCGGAATCAGGGCAAAGGCCAATCCGAACACCGCCATCTCCACCAGCCGTTGATCATAGTCATTAACCTGCCCCCAGTACTCCGCATGCTCCGGATCCGTCCCTGCGCGTATCCCTTGCAGGCACAGCTCCCACAGCTCGTCATGGGAGCCGCCGGCAACGGCGGGAACGAGTCCCCACAAGACGCGAGAGAAACCCTCCATCTCCGCAATATCGGCATAGGCATCGGCGCCCGAACGCTCAAGGATTAAGCGTGCGCGCCCCTCGCTGTAGCATCTGCTTAAAGGCTCCAGCAGCTGCGAGAGCGCCTCCTGCACGTCCCGTCTTGTTCTCAACGGATTCCGGGCGACCGGATGGATTAAGCCGCCCTCAGGATTCCCAGTAGCCTGTATGCTCATCTAACATTCTCACTCCATTCCCGGAATGCTTCTTCTAGTTCCCTTATCCTCTTCCTAGCCTTGCTCCCACTATTTCATTCCCGAGCGCCGTTTCAATCTCCGTTATTCCCAGTAAAACGGCCCCTTCCCACTCAGCCGCGCCAGCCCTTCCACAAAGAAAAAGTCGCCGTAAATCAGGGGCACGTCGATATTCTTGCCCTCCGGATAATGACTGGTCCCATGGAGTATCAGCCCTTCCTCCCCATCATTGTCCCATGTGCCGTAATTCCGGTACAGCGATTCCAGAATCCGGACCGCGGATGTCCGGTATACGGCCGCCTGCCCCGGCTCCACCTTGTCAGCCAGCAGCAGCAGCCCGCTGGCGGCGCAAGCTCCGGCGGACGAATCCCGGTAGATGCGGGCCTCGTCCGGCGCGCGGAAGTCCCAGAACGGCACATGGTCTTCCGGCAGATTCGCCAGAAAGAAATGCGCCACCGTTTTGGCCGTATCGAGGTAAATCGACTTGCCCGTGTGATGGTAGGCAAGCGTCAAGCCGTAAATCGCCCACGCCGTTCCCCTGGACCAGGCGGATTCAGGCGCAAAGCCCTGCCCGCCGATCCCTTCCAGGCGCTCACCGGTAACGGGATCGTACCGTACGATGTGATAGACGGAACCATCCGGCCGGACGAAGTCCCGGACCACCGTGTCCATATGCGCTTCGGCCATATGCTGGTAGCGGGGATCGCCGCTGATCTGCGACGCCAGGAACAACAGGGGCGTATTCATGGCGCAATCGATGATCGCGAGACCCGCGTTATCCTCCCCTTCCGACCACGGGTTCCAGGCTCGGATATACT
Source organism: Paenibacillus sp. cl141a (assembly GCF_900109305.1). Lineage (NCBI taxonomy): Bacteria > Bacillati > Bacillota > Bacilli > Caryophanales > Paenibacillaceae > Paenibacillus > Paenibacillus sp. cl141a. Next base: position 63,405 of record NZ_FNZO01000010.1, on the reverse strand, counting down.
GTCCCTTCAGGTTGAAGCGTGCAGCCAGGTAGTTGGCTGCCTTGAGCACGCGTACCTTGGACTCTTCGCTGCCGGTCAGCTTGTAGGAAGCCATGCTGGTCAGCGTCCACATGAAGCCAAGATCATGGTCCAGGCGCACATACTGGTTCAGTACGTCATCCAGAATGAGCTCGCACTGCTCGGCGGTTGCTCTAAGCTCCGCCACCCCGCTATCGTTGTACAGAAGCCACAGCAGGCCCGGCCAGAAGCCGGCCGTCCACCAATGCGGCGGCTCCAGCTGGTAGACGCCATTCTGGCTGGCATGCGGAAACCTCGCTCCGATCCGCGCTACGTTCCGCCGCGTCTTCGCAAGCGATTTTTCCCATGCCTCCGTCAACCAATCCAAAGCGACCTCCGTTTTCATTCCTCTCCACTCCTCTGTTCATATGAATTGAAATTTGAATTCGATATTTGCATGCAAGCCAGGTGCCTTCACTTTAAAATCCACGGCATACCAAGCCGCTTCTTTGCCGAAGTGATCACGGAAAACATGGCTTGTCAGCTTAGGCTCCACCAGCTTGCTGTCATAGTGGATCAGCAGGCTGGGCCTGTCATCCACGGAAAAGGCAGGATCCGTCTTTGTGTCCTGTACCTTAGGCTGCTCCCCGGTCCCTTCTTCAGCTGCAATCGGCTCCTTCTTCTTTTCTAAGGCCTGAACGACCTCCGGTCCCCCTGCCTCTGCTTGCTCATAAGTACCCGGTGTCCGCAACCTAACAGCCTGCCGGCCATCGATCAGTACCAGCTCGGGCTGTATCCTGGTGACGATCCGCTCCACCAGACTCTCCGGGGGCGAACCGAACGTAAACCGGTCGCTCAGCGTCAGTTCCGGCCGCTTCCCCTGCTTGTTCCACTCCAGCGTCCTCGTGAATGACTGTAGAGCAGGAGCCCGGTAGGCCGAGGTCAGCTCAAGCGCAAGCCGATCCACGGCTTCACCCGTCACCGCTTCCAAGACAACCGCGGCGCTATCCGGGCCCTCTTGCTGAACATGGCCGTCGATGATCGGCACGGAGTGGCCTTGGGAGCCGTTGCAATCATAGCCATACCGTCCTTCGCCAAAATACTCCGCCGTGTATTCGCCGCAGCCGAGATCCGAGCACCATGCTTCCCCGGCGCCGTACAGGATAAAATGCCCAAGATCATTATGATTGTGCGGCTCGCCGTTGCTGCCGCCCTTGGCGGCAAACGCGTACACTTCGCCCCCATGGAAGCTGCGGGAGATCAGCCACTGGGCATCGGGCAAATAATAACTTGCCTCTTCCCAATCGCTTCCCGCCAGCAAGGGGTTCCGCCAGATCAGGTTGCGCAAAGCCGGAGCCCAGCGGCTGCAATGGTCGTCGCGGTAACCCGACCGGAGAGACTGCGGCGGAGACTCGAAGTCTGGGTACAATCCGGCCAGATAATGAGATAAGCCGATATGTACCGTACTTTCCGGCTGCGAATCGGAGAAGTTGACGACGGCCTTTCCTCCCAAGAAGCCCTGCTGCTGAAACAAGGCGATGCGGCCGACCTTCTCCGCACGGAACCAGTCCATCTCGCCCCGGGTGCGCTTGCGCAGCAAATCGGCATAATACACGAAATACCCGAACCCGTAATTCCAATATCCCAGCCCTTCCAGACAAGCTCCATCGGGGCCAAAGCCCTGCAGGTAATAGTCCATGCACCGCTCCGTCTTCAGCAGAACCTTTGCAAGCGATTCCCCGCTTTCCATAAGCAGCAGCGCCGCGGAGCCGATGGAACCGGCACAGACGGCAGACCAATTATGCGTCGCCGTCTCCCAGCCGTGCTCACGGCTTAGGAAAGGGAGGAACAACCGCGCTTCAACCTCCTCCCCGATTCTCGAGATCAGCAGCGATGGCAGACGGTCCCGCAGCAGCACGCGGATCTCGCTGAGGGTAAACCCGGTCTCGGCGCTGAACAGATCAATCGTCCCTTTGATGCCGCCCGGCGATTCCGCGTTCACATGCGCCGGCAAACACCAGGTATACTCATCGCAGATGGACCAGATCATCTCCTGGAGAGCCGTCCGGTACGCTTCCTTATCCGGCTCGAGAAGGGTCAGCAGAGCAAAGGTATTCAGCCGGCGCCTACGCTCAAAATACACCTTCTCATAATCCAGCCTCGTTCCCTGCCGGGCAAACCGGGTGAATAAGTCATACGTCAGCGGAGGGTTCGGGACAGACAACAGCCGCTCCCCCTCCTCGCGAATCTCGGATATGTCCTGCTCGTAATCTTCGCTTTGCCGGTTCTCTTCCCAGAAGGACCTCTGGTCCCCGCTTTGGTAATACATCCGCAGATCGGCGGGAGCCATCCCGTTCACGATCCTTGTCAGCTCTTGTAACCTGTTCATCGGACTAGGACCCTCCTCCTTCCCGTTTCAACGCCTGTTGGTGACGCCGGATAGACATCCTTTCAACCATTCCGGAATTCTACGGGGGTTACCCCCGCATACGCTTTGAATGTTTTGCTGAAATAACTCACATTGTCATAAGCCAGACTTTCGCAGATTTCCCCGACCGTGCGGTCCGTCTGCCGCAGCAGCTCCTTGGCTCGCTCCATCTTCATGCGGGTGACGTATTCGATGAAGGTAACGCCGGTCTCTTTCTTGAACATCCGGCTGAAGTAGCTCGGATTCAAGTGCAGGCAGCCCGCAACGTCATCCAGCGTGATCCTCTGGTCAAGCCGAAGGGACACGTATTTGCAGGCCTCCGCCACTTCCGATCGTCTGCTGCCCCCGAATCCCCGGTCCATAGCCTGCAGGGTGGATTCCAAATAATCGTGAAGCCAGGATTTCAGCTCGTTCAGGGAATCCATGTCCATGATCTCTTTATGAAGCGCATCGGCCGTATAGGCGGGTGACAGGGAATGCAGTAGATGAAGCCTCAGCTTTAGATCCAGCAGGAGCTTCAATACCCAGTCCTTGACCGATTCCGGTGCGTACCGCTTCTCTTGAATCCAAACGATCCACCGATCGACTGTGTCGCGCACCGCGCATAACCCCTCTTTTCCGAGCAGCGATTCCCGCAGCTCCGAACTGGCCCGGTCATAATAAGCAAAGAGATCGGGATCCCCATTAAGACTTTTCTGTTCAAGCGCTCCGTTCAGTTTGGATATCTCCTGCGGCTCCAGATAGAATCGTTGATGCCGGCAGGCCAGCAGTTCATTGAGCCCTGCCTTTAATCCCTCCGGCTCCGCGTACCCCCGGCCGATCAGGAACGACATGCGGATTCGCAGCACGCGCTCGAGCGTCCGCTGCACCTCCTTCAGGCAGGCGGCGGCCTCATCGTATATGTTGCTGCCCAAGCCGGGTCGATACGCGAACAGGAGCAGCGAGGACTTTGCATCATATAGGACATGTACCGCATCCGGATTCAGTTGATCCAGCACCTCCCGCAGCACGTTGCCCAGGGCAAAATGCAGCGTCTGATTGGAGGCGAAGCGGTGCTTGATCTCCCGGACATCCTCCAGATGGCCGACCACGGGTAGGCAGTGATAACCCGGCTTCAGCACTCCGTACTCCGACAGCTCATGCCGCCATGTTTCGGGAGACAGGAGAGGCTGATGGATGAAATTTTTGAGGCTCTGCTCCTTCCGCAGCTCCTTGGATTCGTCCACCAGATGGATCATCCGCGACCGCTCCCAGCCCTTCTGGGCCTCCTCGTCCATCGCCTGCTTGAACCGCCTCAGCAGCTGTGCCAGCTCCTCGGGGTCGAGCGCATCCTTCAGCAGATAATCCTGCACGTTCAGGCGCATGGCCTGCTGGGCATATTGGAATTCGTTATGGCAGGACAGAATGGCGATCCGCACATCGGCCTTCACTTCTTTGATGCGTGCGGACAGCTCAAGCCCGTTCATTTTGGGCATGCCGATATCCGTAATCAGAATGTCCGGGGGCGAAGATTTCGCCTCCTCCCAAGCACTCATTCCGTTCTCATAGCTTCCCATCAGGTTCAAGCCCAGCTCATTCCACGAGATGGCCTCCGACAACAGCTCAATGACCGGGTAATCATCGTCCACCAGCATCACGTTATACATCCGCATTCCCTCTTTCCGGTATATACATCTCGATCACCGTTCCTTGGCCAGGCTCGCTGCAGACGCGGCATTGAAAAGCCTCGCCGAACACCATGCTCATCCGTTCCATCACATTTTGCAGACCGATATGGGAGAAGCTGCCTCCGCTTGCCTCCTCCTGCATCGAAGACCCGGCGGATCCGCCCTGGATTCTTCGGGCAATCGACTCCCTCATCGCGGCATCCATGCCGATGCCGTCGTCCTTCACCGCCAGCACGAGATGCCTGCCCTGCATGGCGGCTGTAATCCGAATCGTCCCTGCCTGCTGGTTGAGCCCATGGATTAATGCATTCTCCACGATCGGCTGAAGAAAAAAGCGCGGCACCTTGAAGAGGAAAGCCTCCGGCGCGATATCCAGCTCCAGCCTGACCTCCTCCTTCTGCCGAAGGTTCATCAGGGCGACGTAATGCGAGATCAGGTCGATTTCTTCGTGTAGCGCAATCTCGTCCTCTTCGCGGCTGATCGTCATGCGGAGCAGCACGGACAGGGAGCCGATCATCTTGGCGCTTTCGGGATCGCCTCGTTTCATGACCTTCATCCGGATCGAATTCAGGACATTGAACAGAAAATGGGGATGGATCTGGGCTTGGAGCATTCGGAGCTCCGCTGTTCGTTTTCTCGCCTGGTTTTCGGATATTTCCGAGATCATGGCTTTGAACCGGTCCAGCATGTCGTCGAATAAATGCCCCAGCCGTCCAACCTCATCATTGCCATGGACATGCGACCTCACTTCCAGATTTCCGCGCTGCACGGCGGTTGCCACTTTGCCGAGCTTGACTAACGGCTTGGTAAACGCGCGGACAAGTCCAATGAGCAGCAGCAGAAAGATCAGGAAGGAGCATATCTGGAACCAAAACACGCGGTTGAAAATCGAGTTGATATTGACGATCGCATCCTTGTACGGCTGCATCAGCACCAGACGCCATCCGGCAAACGGAATGTCCTGGTGTACCATCAGCTGCTTCTCCCCCTTCATCGGCACAATGGAATACGGCTTCTCTTGATCCAAATCATCGAGATAAGCAAAGGTCGTTCCGATCTGGTTCTGATGACTGCCGGAAACGATCGTTCCCTCGGCATCCAGCAGCACCAGCTCGTTGCCTTCTGAAAGGGAGTTGAAAATCCCGCTGATCTGATCCTCCATGAACGTCACGATCACGTAGCCGTATATCTCGGAATCCGGCAGCCGGAGCGTGCGCACCATCGATAGCTGCGTCGGATGATCGATCTGGTCGGGGCGGAACATCGTGGCTTCCGGCTCCGTCCACAGGGACTCCAAGCCTTGCAGCCCCGAAATCTGGCCAAACCAAGGGCGCTGCCTGTAATCGAGCGGATTGTAATCGCTTACGGAATAATTCATGTAATAGGAGCCGTTCTCCAGAATGACGGTCACATAACTTTTCTCGCCGACGACCGTCAAGCTGTCCAGATGCTCCAGCACCCGGTTGGATTCCATGAACCTGCGGTAAGGATCCGGGTCTTCGTTGCCGGAGACCACCTGCTTGAAATAGGAATTCAAACCGGAATTCATCTGGATATAGTTGGCGATATTGATTTTGCTTAAGAGCAGATTCGTCACCGATCCGCGGACCAGCTGAAGGGCATCGCTAGCGTTGGATACCGCCTGCTGCCTCAAGGCTTCCTTCGTTAACGAATTATACAGAATCAAGCTGACGATGGCGGGAACCACGATGCAGGTGACGGCAGCCAATATCAGCTTATGCCTGATGGAGCTGGGGATCAGGCTCTTCAATCGTGCGGGCATAGAATCCACCTCGGGTATGGCGTGACGGGAATAATGTACGCGAATTCAAAAAAAGGGACGAAGAGTTTCGTCCCGATTTTTTTGTCTATTATACCAGATCATTTTTTGTTGGATTCTATAATTTTGTTCACTCGCTCCTGCGAATTCGCGATGGTCTGGTCAATGTCCTGATTGCCCAGAATCAACTTCTCGTATTCCTCGTTCACCGCCTCGTACACTTCCGCCTGATAAGGTGCCGGAGGCACGATAGCCGAGGCCTTCGAGGCAACCAAGGTGTCCACGAGCGATTTCTTGTCTACCTTCTCCGGACTTTTCGTAGCCGAAAGAATGGTGTCGATAATCTCCTCCACCTGCTCGGTCTTCACCTGCTGCCAGGCCGGAATGTTCTTGCCCTGCACGATCTGCCCTTCCGTTGTATACCAGCGGACGAATTGATAAGCCTCTTCCTTATGCTTCGACTTGGCCGCCACCGCCACGTAATCCGTGGTTACCGGCGTGAGCCCCGTAGGATCGCCTGCCTCGTTTTTCGGGAATGGAGCTACGGCGACATTGAAGTCCAGCGGCACTTTATCCGTTCCGCCGATCTCCGTGTTCATCCAGCTGCCGATCGTGATCATGCTCGCGGATTGATTGAAGAATTGGGTCCGGTAGTTCAGCTTCTGGGAGATCATGTCCGTGTAAGGTACCGAGGATTGGTCCTCCTTCTCCATCCGCACGCGCAGCTCCAGCGTCTGCCTGAAGGTCGGGTTATCCAGATTGGAAGAGCCGTCGGCCTTCAAATAGTCGGTATCTTGTGGTTGATTGGCCATCATCAGCTTCAGAAACTCCAGCCATCCGCCCCCTTGCGGGCCATGGAAGTACGTCCCGTAGCGCTTGGACGCTCCTTCGCCCTGGGTCAATTTTTTGGCATAGTCCGCATATTCGTCCCAGGTCCAGTCCGTCGGAACCGGCAGCCCCGCTTCCTCCAGGTGATCCTTGTTCAGCAGCACATACCAAGGGTTAAACTTGCCGGGCAGCGCGTAGACCTTGCCGTCGAGGCGGGTATCCACTTTATAATCCGTTTCCACGCTGTAGCCGTCCTTCGCGATAAAGTCGTCCAGCGGCTCGGCCATGCCGAGCGCCACCCGCTGCGCATAACCCGCCGGATCGCTGAACATCAGAATGTCCATCTGGGCCGAGGATGCCGCCTCCAGGTCAAGCTTCTTGGACGCCTCCTGCGTATCCCCCTTCTCGCTGAGCTGGACCAGCTCAATGGTCACGCCCGGCGTTGCCTCTTCATAGGCTTGGATCGTTTTCTTCCAATTGTAAGCTTCCTCCGTGCCATAGGTGTACAGCCTCAGATTGGTCTTCCCCCCGCCTTGCGCGGAATCACCTTGGGCCGCATTCTCTTTCGCTCCGCCGCAGCCGGACAGCAAGCCGATCACCATCGCGGCCGTGAGAACGCCTGACCACCATTTCTTGTTCATCATTGTCTATAACCCTCCCCATTGATATCGGTATGTAAGGTCGTGACGATTCTAGCTGTGACTATCCACATTATATAGAGCGCTTACATCTTAACCATAAAACAATCTTTACTGATGTTGGAACTATTTTTACCCCGTTCATTCCCGAGGTCCCTAACCCTTGACCCCGCCCAGCGCAATGCCTTCGATGACGCTCTTCTGGCCGATGATAAAAACGATCAGCAGCGGGAATATCGCCGACACGGCAGCCGCCATGATCAGGGAATAGAATTCTCCGCTCAAGGAAGTGAATTTCTGCATCGCCAGCGGAATCGTGAACAGCCCGTCCGTCCGCAGGAAGATGAGCGGATTCTGATAATCGTTCCACGTCCAGATGAACCGCAGGATCGCATACGTGGCAACAGCGGGTTTCACCAACGGCAGCGCAATCGACCAGAAGATGCGCGGATGGTTCGCGCCGTCGATTTTGGAGGATTCGATGAATTCCTGATGCACCCCCATGAAGAATTGCCTTAGCATGAACGTTCCGAGCACGCTGAAGCTTCCCAGCATAATGAGGCCGAAGTGGTTGTCGAACAGCCCGATGTTGCGGTACAGAATAAACTGCGGGATCAGGATGGCCTGGCCCGGGATCATGTAGGTCACCAGCACGATGATGAACAGCCAATTGCCGGCGGCAAACCGGATTTTGGAGAAGCCGTAGGCCGCCAGGGCGGATACCATGGCCGAGATGATCGTGGTCAGTATGCTGACCTTGACCGAGTTCCAATAATAGAGGTAGAAGGGATAATCCCCGAACCATACCTCCTTGTAATTCTGAATCGCGTTCCACTCCCGCGGAATCCATTGAATCGGATATACGAATACGTCACGCTCCACCTTAAAGGATGTCACCAGCATCCAGATAAAAGGAAGGAGAAACAGAATGCTCACCGCGAACATCGCGATCGTGACGATAAGCTTGCGCCAGTCGATGCCGACTCTTGTCCCCATACAGCACCCTCCCTCTTAGTAGTTGACCCACTTCTTCTGAGCAGCCCACTGCCCCAGCGTAATCAGCATGACGAAGCCGAACAGAACCGCAGCAATGGACGATGCGTAACCGACCTTCAGGTTGACGAATGCCGTATCGTACAAATACCATACCATCATGGTCGTCGAGCCGATCGGTCCCCCTTGCGTCATGACGGCAATGATATCAAAGACCTTGAACGTGGAGATGATCCCCGTTACCAGCAGGAAAAATGACGTCGGCGACAGCAGAGGCAGCGTAATGCGCCTGAACTTGGTCCAGCCGTTCGCTCCATCGATGTCCGCCGCCTCGTACAGATCCTTCGGAATGGACTGCAAGCCGGCGATATAAATAATCAGATTAAAGCCGATGGAGATCCAGATCGATATCAGCATGATGGAAATCAGCGCGAAATTGGGATCCGCGATCCACTTGGGCGGATTGGACATCCCGAGCGTCCGGAGTATTTCGTTGATCGGACCGTAGGACGGCTGGAACAGCACCTGCCATACGACGGCCACCGCCACGATGTTAGATATGTAGGGCATGAAGTAAGCCACTTTAAAATAGCCCTTCATATAGACAAACCGGTCGATCAAGATGGCCAGCGTCATCGAGATCACCATGTAGACCGGAACTGTCAGGAGAAACAAGATGTTGTTGCGTACCGACTTGATAAACATGTCATCCTCCAGCAGCTGGCGGAAATTCTGAAACCCGACCCACTGGATGCCGTCCCAGCCCTGCACGAAATTCCAATCGGCAAAACCCAGCACGAGCGTAGCCAATATCGGGAACAGCACCAAAATGATAACGCCGATCAGCATCGGGCTTACGAATGCGATCCCCCATAGGTTCTCTCCCCGCTGCAAGGATCCCCGGGACTTGTCCTCCCGTGTCGGCTGGGCGCCAGGCTTCTTCATCGTCTCCATTGTCTGTGCCATGTCGGACCCCCTCGATTCTTATTCGATGGGTTAAGTATAAAAAAAATACCGCCAACGTTTTGACGGTATTTTGATCATATTCGCTTTCATTTTTACTTGATTAGACTGGGAACGCATCATGGATCTTGGCATGCCCGGTATTACAGGAACTTCTCCTTAAACCAGGCAGCGGCCATCCCGACCTCTGCACGGCTGAGCTGATGCCCCCCGTTCTCCCAATGGAGCTTCACGTCCGCGCCTGCCCCGCTCAATAGTTCGTTCAGATCCTCGCTCTCCTGCGGCGTGCACATCGGATCGCGCCGGCCGGCCGCGATGAAGACCGGCACGCCGGTCAAATCCGGCAAGGTCTTATCCCGCAGCGGAACCATCGGATGGTGGAGAATGGCCCCTTGCAGCGCGTCTCCTTCGAGGAACAGCAGGCTGGCGGCAATATTGGCGCCGTTTGAATACCCGACGGCCACGATGCGGCTGCGGTCAAAATCGTACTCGGCGGCTGCCCAGTTCAGAAATTCATTCAGATCAAGCGTGCGTTTCACGAGATCCTCTACATCAAACACTCCTTCGGCCAGACGCCGGAAAAATCTCGGCATGCCGTTCTCCAGCACGTTCCCGCGGACGCCGAGCACATTTGACGTTGGCGAGATCATCTCGGCCAGCGGCAGCAAATCCTCCTCGTTCCCCCCGGTGCCGTGCAGCAATAGCAAGGTTGGTGCCTCCGGAGAGGTTCCCTGGCGGTAAATATGCGTATGTTCCATATGCTTATAGTCTCCCTTCGATTGGTGATATGGTTCAATTTCGAATCCGTTTGACACCATGAATGTTCGTTAGAATGCCCTGGAATAGCTCAATAGGACCAAAGTCTGCCCTGAAAAATCACATCATAAACTAGGCGGCAATCCCATCATAGACTGCCCTAAAATGCCGCCTAGATATCTTTAATTTAAGATTCTTTAAATACATCATACCATGGATTTTGAAAAATGCAACAGCTGTCCTTCCGCCTCGCCTCCCCGCTAAAGCTGCAATCGGAAACGCTATGTCCCATTCTTCGCAATTCTTGACGAACGAAACGAAAAGAGAGGAAGCCTCCACTATGGAAGACTTCCTCTCCTGTTTGTATTCTCTATATATGATTCCGTACGTGTTCCCCCGTAACATCACTCATTATATCAAAAGATAGGTATAATGTCAGTGGATGTTTTGGTATTTCTCACAATTTTTTTGTGAGAATGTTAGCGATTATTCCAGTTGATTGGATGAAAAACCATATATTCAGAAAAATTGTAACCGTTTGGTCAACGCACCCCTCGGAACCGCGAAGGCCTGCGCGCGCTTGAAGTTCATCGGCGCTCCCCGCACGATCGTGAGCGCCTTGTAGTATTCGATGAACGGGAAGCCGTAGGTTTCCCCGCGAGCATAAGCGTATACGTTCATGGCTCTCACCCACGTTTCATAGGCTTCGTCCGGAATGTCGATGAAGACCTCGGGATGAAAATCGTACGGGTCCTCCCAATTGTCCGCATAGTATAAATGCTGGGCATAGTGGGACGGAAGCTCGCGCTCAATCGTCTTCAAGCCCGCGTAGAAGCGGGCGTCCTCCACGATATAATGCGTATTGGAATGATCCTTATGAATGCTCTCCTTCCAATGCGTAATGATGATATCCGGCTTCACTTCCCGTATGACGTCGGCGACCTGATACTTCACTTCCTCGTCCAGCGGAAGCTCGGCATCCTTGTAGGCAAGGAACCGCACATCCGCGCCGACGATATCGGCAAATTGGTGAGCTTCGTCAATCTTTTGCTTTGCGTACTCCTCCGGCGTCAGACGGGGGTGCCCCTTCTCTCCCGGCGTTAGATGAAGAAACGTCGCTTTATGACCAGCCTGCGTGTATTTGGCGATCACGGCTCCTGCCGTAAGATCCATATCGCCCGCATGCCCGCCAATCGCCAAAATGTGATGCTGCTTTGCTTCCGTCAATGTAATCTCTCCTTTATATATCCATGTAGTCGAAGCTATCTATTAAAGCGGCTTGCTCATAATATCGAACCGGCGCGTGACGTTGAAGCCGGCTTTGCGGTACAGATGGCCTGCGGGACTCTGCTCGCCCGTCCAGAGGAACCAGGCACCGTGCAGTCCTTGAGCACGCATAAGGGCAAGGCAGTCATACAAGAGAATTTTTCCGAGACCCTTCCCTTGCATCGACGGATCCACGCCAAACGGGCCGAATCGATCAGCCACGCCCTCATATCCGCCATGCAGGCAGAAGCCCACCAGCTTCCCTTGATCCCGCGCGATCAGAATCTGATCCGTTGTTAATCGCTGGAGCAGTCCCTCACGAATCGCCCGGCCCCAATCCGGGTTAAACACGTCCGTCGCGAACTCGATCAGCTCCACCAGATCGCCGTCCTGAGCCGGCTTGAAAGTAAAGCCTTCATGCTCCCGCTGCCGCTTCAGCTCCGCCACTTCCGGCGGCATATGGAAAGCAACCAGGGAGCGGTCCATCGCAACCGCCGTGTAATTGCGGGTAAACCCGCTGGCCGCAAGCCATGCCAAGCCCTCCGGATAGCGCTCCCCATCAATGCCCGGAACGATATAATTCGGGGCATACGAGGAGAAAAAGACTTTGCTGCGCCCATGATGACGAAGATAATTTTCGCCTTCCTGCAGCAGCCGCGACGCGACCCCCAATCTTCGAACCGATGAATCGGTATAGAAGAAGGTGATCCAGCCGTGATCCGGGTCCAGCTCGGTGCCGATCATCGGCAATCTCCGACGCACCGCATACAGGACGCCCACTATGCGGCCCTCCTGCTCCGCGATCCGCAGTCCCTGCGGATCAAAGTTCGGGTCGAGCAGCACCAGATTTCGAAAACGAAGCCGGGTGACGGGATCTCCCGGCAAACAGGCGTTCCACAGAGCCGTGATCCCTTCCTCGTCTCCAGACCGGTAAGACCTGTAGGTTAAACTCGCCATTGCGTTATCCCTCCTTATAATCGTAAATCTTGGATCGACGACGATTGCCCTATACGACACGACCAGTTGATCTCCATTCAACAATCCTCCATGTACTGGACGGAATATCTATGCAGCAGCTCAAAAATGTATCGACATCAGGGGGCATTGCTTAATGTCCATCCGGCGTTAGCTCAGCTTCGGATTGCTGCCGCTGCGGGAACGAACGACAAATATTTTATATATCGTGCGCACTGCTCCCTATGCAAACGGTGCGTGAGTCGGGGCATGCTTGGACAGTGCTATTGTATTCCAGTCTTACCATGCAACGGCTCCCTTCAAAGCGTTGTGGACCTGTACGCGCAGCTGAGCCACGCTGCTGCTCCGCCCTCCATATACGCGGTTGGTCAGCAGAACAACCGCAAGATCAGACTCGGGATCGATCCACAGGCTGGTTCCGGTAAAGCCGGTATGTCCGTAACAGTACGGGCTCATCCAATCTCCGGAGGCGTCCATCTTATCTCCTTTCAGCACCCATCCCAAGCCACGGCTCGAGCCCTGAATATGACTCGTATGGGAACGGGTGGCCGTAGCCGAGGCAGCCCGAGATAGGAGCCTCGGTTCGCCGGCTTTCGCCTTCACAGCTTCCACCGCCGGAACCGCGCCTTGCGCAAGCCACATTCGGGCATACTGCAGCAGGTCACCTGCCGTGGCAAACAATCCCGCATGGCCGCACACGCCGCCCAAAGCCCGCGCCTTCTCATCATGCACGATCCCGCACAAGTGATCCTGGATGGATTCATCATGCTCCGTTGCAGCATAGCGGTACGCCTGACCCGGCGAAGGAGTCAGCGTTGCGTGATGCATGCCCAGCGGATCCGCCACCCATTGCTTAAACGCTTGGTCCAAGGGCAGTTCGAGCAACCCTTCTATGATGCGTCCAAGCACCAGATACCCCAAGTCGCTGTAAATCACGTCGGTATTCGGCTTCGCCGCAAGCGGCGCTGAAAAAACGGCATCCCACATCTGCTCCCTGTCCCAGCCATGGGAATGCAGGTTCATATCCGCCTGGAGCCCGGAAGTATGCGTCAGCAGCTGGCCTACCGTGATCTCTTCTTTGCCTGCCGTTCCGAATGAAGGCAGCATATCGCTCGCTTTTGTGCCCAAGGTCAGAGCTCCATCATCGATCAATTGCAAAATCAACGGGAGCGTGACCGCCACCTTGGTCAAAGATGCACAGTCGTATAACGTATCCTCGCTAACAGGCACAGGCTGGCCCTGCACCGGATTAGGATTGGCATAGCCTGCTGTGTAGAACCATGTCCTGCCTTCATGCAGAACGCCCAGTACGGCACCCGGCGCCGTACCAGCGGCTATTTCGCGCTCAATGGCGGCGCACGCCGCCCTCACTCCCTTGATTCCCAAGCCCAGCTGCTCTGCACCGGCCTTCACATGAGTCTCCATTGAACTTCCCTCCTTTGCTTCCAGGCCTTGAATTGGATCAACTAAACAACAAACACGCCATTTTTACATGAACTGATCTTCAAATTGTAAACGCTTGCTAAACCTATTATATGGTCTGTAAAATTTTGTTTCAATAATAAATAAAGAATATAAAATTTAATTTCATGACATAAAATATTAATTTCCTTTTATTTGGATATTACATATTGACATATGAATACGCTTTCATTTACAATATTGTTGAAATCAAACACTCGTATAATTTAAGGGCCATGCATTCCGTCACCGCACACCCGGTATGGAACAACCCCGGTTTCTCTTCAGGAGATGCCGGGGTTTTTTGTTGCCCTATCTTTGGTACAGGAGGTGATTCCCCGCGGCTTCGGTTTGCTCATTGAACCAACCCTCATTCAATAACCGTTACATAGGAGGAATACGATGAAAAAATTCTACAAACTGACAACCGCCCTTGCCCTTAGCTTGTCCCTGGCGCTGAGCTTGCTCGGCCCAGCCCATGCAGCTCCGGATACCTCGGTATCCAACAAGCAAAACTTCAGCACGGATGTCATTTATCAAATCTTTACGGACCGTTTCTCCGACGGCAATCCTGCCAACAACCCGACCGGCCCGGCCTTTGACGGTACCTGCACCAACCTGCGGCTGTACTGCGGCGGCGACTGGCAAGGGATCATCAACAAAATCAACGACGGCTACCTGACCGGTATGGGCGTTACCGCCATCTGGATCTCCCAGCCGGTCGAGAACATCTACAGCGTCATCAACTATTCCGGCGTGAACAACACCGCTTATCACGGCTACTGGGCCAGAGACTTCAAGAAAACGAACCCGGCTTACGGCACGATCGCCGACTTCCAGAATCTCATCGCTGCCGCCCATGCCAAGAACATCAAAGTCATCATCGACTTCGCGCCGAACCACACGTCTCCCGCTTCCTCGGACCAGCCGTCGTTCGCGGAGAACGGCAAGCTGTACAACAACGGCACCCTCCTCGGCGGATACACCGGCGATACGCAGAATTTATTCCATCATAACGGAGGCACCGACTTCTCGACGACAGAGAACGGGATTTACAAAAACCTGTACGACCTTGCCGATTTGAACCATAACAACAGCACGGTGGATACCTACCTGAAGGATGCCATTAAAATGTGGCTTGATCTGGGCATTGATGGCATTCGGATGGATGCGGTAAAACATATGCCGTTCGGCTGGCAGAAGAGCTTCATGGCCACCGTCAACAATTACAAGCCGGTCTTCACCTTCGGCGAATGGTTCCTCGGGGTGAACGAAGTGAGTGCCGAGAACCATAAGTTCGCCAACGAATCCGGCATGAGCCTGCTGGATTTCCGTTTTGCGCAGAAGGTTCGCCAGGTATTCAGGGACAACACCGACAATATGTACGGACTGAAGTCCATGCTGGAGGGCTCTGCGGCCGATTACGCGCAGGTGGAGGATCAAGTCACGTTCATCGATAACCATGACATGGAACGATTCCACAATAACAGCGCCAACCGCCGGAAGCTGGAGCAAGCGCTCGCCTTCACGCTCACTTCCCGCGGCGTACCAGCCATCTATTATGGAACCGAGCAATACATGTCCGGCGGGAACGATCCCGACAATCGGGCTCGAATTCCTTCTTTCTCTACAACGACTACCGCATATCAAGTAATTCAAAAACTCGCGCCGCTGCGCAAATCCAATCCGGCCATTGCCTATGGGACGACGCAGGAGCGCTGGATCAACAACGATGTGCTGATCTACGAGCGCAAGTTCGGCACCAACGTGGCCGTCATCGCCGTCAACCGCAACGTGAACACGACGGCTTCCATTACGGGATTGGTAACCTCACTGCCGGCCGGCAGCTACACCGACGTGCTGGGCGGCCTCCTGAACGGTAACAATCTGACCGTCGGCTCCGGCGGGTCCGCTTCCAACTTCACGCTGGCAGCGGGCGGTACGGCCGTATGGCAGTACACCACGGCCGTGACCACGCCAACCATCGGGCACGTAGGACCGATGATGGCCAAACCGGGCGCAACCGTCACCATTGACGGCCGCGGCTTCGGTGCAAGCAAAGGCACGGTATACTTTGGCACGACGGCAGTGACCGGCGCTAACATTACGGCTTGGGAGAACACGCAGATCAAAGTGAAAATCCCTGCCGTCGCCGGAGGCGTATACAATATCAAAATCGCCAACAGCGCCGGAACCTCAAGCAATGTGCATGACAACTTCGAAGTGCTGAGCGGGGATCAGGTCAGCGTGCGCTTTGTGGTGAACAACGCCACCACCGCGCTCGGCCAGAACGTGTATTTGGCAGGCAGCGTAAGCGAGCTTGGCAACTGGGACCCGGCCAAAGCCATCGGTCCGATGTACAACCAGGTCATCTACCAATACCCAACCTGGTACTATGATGTCAGCGTTCCTGCCGGCAAAACCATCGAATTCAAATTCCTGAAGAAACAGGGCTCGACAGTAACATGGGAAGGCGGTTCGAACCATACCTTCACCGCTCCAGCGAGCGGAACGGCCACCATTAACGTGAACTGGCAACCGTAAGTACAAGAACGTCTTTTTGCCGAAGAGCGCCCCTGAACAAACCAAAAACCAGCTCGGGAAATTTCCTGGAGTTGGTTTTTTCGTGCAGTTCATAATTCCAGCAGGCAGTAGCCCGTTGCGCATGAAGCACCTCAACATTCCCTCTGAACGGCATGAGCGATTCCCAAAGGGAGAGCGTGCGTGCTCAGCAGGCAGTAACTCACCAAGCAGATGGGGCAACTCAACGATCCTGCACTTGCGCTCCCGAGTAACGCACCACCAGCAAAAAAGCCGATGAAGATGTTCCTCTTCATCGGCCTTTTTCTTCCCCCACACCCTAGCGTAAATGGTTTTGCGTTTAGCACGCAGTAGCGGAGAGGACGAATCGATTCCGGAAAAACGATAGTGGTCGCCTTTGCCCCCGATTTTCTACCGAAAAATCATAATCCAAAGAAAATTGGGGGCAACAGCGATTGGAGGAACGATACGTACTCGCAGCGTCTCGCTTCAACGGAGCAGGCGGAGTGCTGCATAGCCATCACATCATTACGAAAACCATTTACGTCCTGAACATCACCAAAGACTTACGCAAGCCCTCCGACAGTTCCTCCAATCGCGACGACAGGCCGACCAGCTTCTCGCTCACCTTGAACTGCTCGGACGACATCGAAGCGACCTCCTCCGTGGCGGCGCTGGTTTCCTGGACAATCGAGCTCGCCTCCGAGATGGAGTCGGTCAGCGCCAGCTGGGAATCGATCAGAACCTCCACCGCATGCGTAGACTCGCTGATCTCGGTTAAGAGCGCATCCATCTCGTGACGCACGTTATCAAAGACGCCCTGTGCTTCCTGCACCGAATGTAGCTGCTCGTCAAAGAGCGGCGATGCCGACGTCAAAGCATCCACGGAGCCCTGCACCTCGCGCCGAATGTCCAGAATCATCGCGCCTACGGTCTGGATCGACTCCTTGGAACGATCCGCGAGGCTCCGCACCTCATTGGCAACCACCATGAAGCCGCTGCCTGCCGCCCCGGCGCGGGCCGCTTCAATCGTCGCGTTAATGGACAGCACGTTGGTCTGATGCGTGATCTCCGACATCAGCTCCAATATTTTGTGGATCGATGCGGTATTATCCTTCAGCTTCTCCGCATTCTGGACGATCGCCCGGTTCACCTGGTTAATCCGCGTCGATTTCTCCACCAGGCTGTCCATATGCTGCGCGCCTTCTCCCGTTACCCGGAGCACGCGATCCGCCGCGGCCGCGATCACCTGATTCGTATCGGACACCTTGCTCATCCGCACGCCGATGTTCTCGGCCAGCTGGTTCTCTCGTTCGGCCTCCATGGCCAGGCTTCCGCTTCCCTGCGCAATCTGTTCCATGGCGGCTGCGATTTCGCCGGCCGTAAGCGACGTTCCCCTTGAGGCTTCGGCCAATTCCTCGGCCGTAACCAGCACTTCCTTCGCCGACGCATTCGTCTGATCGACCAAAGCCGAGATTTGCCCCATCATCCGGTTGAAGCTCAGACCCAGACGGCCAATTTCATCTGCACGCTGAAATTCTGTCCGCACCCTTAAGTTCCCCTGCTCTCCCTCTTCCATCAGGCTGCACATCTGGTTCAGCGGTCGACCGACGGTACGCATCATATAGTAGCCGATCAGAACAGCAACCAGAACCGCTGCCACAATGACCGCAAGCGTCACGGCAAGCAATTTGTCAGTGGCCTGCACGAAATCGCTGACGGGAGCAAAGCCGACCATATGCCATGGCGCGGTCTTCAAAGGCGTATACACCACCATCTGCTCGTCGGCGGTATAGTAGATCCCCCCTTCCTCAGCGTCTGAAGGAACCGTAATGGCGGACGGCTGCATCAGCTGGGCCGGGTCCATGTCGTGCACGATCCGGTTATCTTCGGCCACGATCCGCATCTGTCCGTGATTCCCTATTTTTAGATTCGCCAGCACCTCGCCGACCGCCTCATCCTTGACATCCATCAGCAGGACGTACTGCGCATTCGGATTTTTCAGGTTTTTCAGCAATCTCCCCATCGTCATGGTGGCGGTATTCTCGTTCTCCATAAAACCCTTGATCTCTGTCGGGAACCATACCGGTTCGCCATCGGCCTGAATAATCCGGTCGATCTTCGCCTTCACCCCGTCCGAAGAAGACATGCCCGAATAGCCCGTGGAGTTATAGGAGCTTTGAGCCTGAAGATTGGGCGCGACCAGACGCATGCCCTGCAGACGTTTATCCGAAGATGCCATCCCGTTCAGCTTCTCACGGATCCGGTTCTCGGCCTGCGTTTTGTCCCGAATGCCGATATCCGCCGTGCTGACCGTCACCAGATCTTCGCGAAGCACCGTGTCCAGCGCCCATTGGCGGGAAGCGGCTTCATACTGGGCTAATAGAAAATCCAGCTTGTCCGCCGCCTGCATCATCTGCCCCGAGGTCGCCTCGGATACCTGATCCATTACCGTGTCCTTGGAGATGGAATACGACAATAACCCCAGCGCCGAAGATAACAGCACGATCGTTGTAAAAAAGATAACAAACAGCTTCATGCCGACCGCCTTGAATTGAAAACGCTTTGTCATGTTCATGTTATGTACCCCCTGATTGCATGCATACATGCAAAAAGACACAGCAAGGCAATTACCGGCTGTGTCTCTTCGCTGTTCTCTCTATCTATGTGTCTTATGATGATATCGTGCGTTTGGCTATCCGTTTTTGGGCTTACCCTTTGCTTGCGCCGGCCGTCATGCCGTCGACCAGCAAACGCTGCAGGAACACGAACAGCAGTGTGATCGGCAGTGCGATCAGCACCGATGCCGCCGCGAATAACGTAAAGTTGCTGTCCTGGGTGGAGTTGACGAGATCCCACAGACCGACGGCGAGCGTCCAGTTTTCCTTGGTCCGGAGCACGAGCCGGGCAAAGATAAAGTCTACCCATGGGCCTACGAACAGCGTCAAGCCCATATACGTGATCATCGGCTTCGATAACGGCAGAATGATTTTGCGGAAGATCTGGAAGTTGGTGGCTCCGTCAATCTTCGCCGCTTCATCCAAGCTTCGCGGTATCGTATCCAGGAAGCCCTTCATGATGAGGGTTCCGCCAAGCGGTGCCCCGGCCGCATACACGATGATCATCGCGGCATGCGTATTCAGCAGGTCCAAGGAGTTCAACAGGATATACAGGGCGATCATGCTCATGAAGCCCGGGAACATCCCCAGCACGAGAATGACCGATAGCGCATTCTGACGGCCTTTGAACCGGAAGCGGGATACCGCATAACTAGTAAGCAGAACAAGAATGGTCCCGATAATCATGGAGAACACCGCAATTTTCAGCGTGTTCATGTACCATGTGCCAAACAGGAAGCTTTGGGACGTAAACAGCTCTTTATAATGACTGAGCGTGAAGGATTCTGGAATCAAGGATTTGCTGTACAACGACTTTCCGGGACGGAAAGAGGCCAGAACAATCCAGAGCGCCGGGTAAATACAGCCGATCGCGATGATGACAAGCGTGATGTAGCTTGCCGTCAGGCGGATCGCGTTTCTCATTTTAATTCCCATTATTGGATCATATCCTCCTCTTTGAATGATCTGGTACGACGATAATTGTAAATCGAGAAGGTCGCAATAATCATAAAGATGATAATACCGATGGCCGATGCCATGCTGTAACGCTGCTGATCGAGCGTCAGTTTATAGAGCCAGGTGACGAGCAGGTCCGTCGCTCCCGCGTATTGATAGTCGCCTACCACCGGATTACCGTTCGTCAGGAGGAAAATCAAGTTAAAGTTGTTGATGTTACCGGCAAATTGCGTAATCAGCACCGGTGCCGTCGAGAACAAAATCATCGGCAGGGTAATGATTTTGAACTTCTGGAAGCCGGTCGCTCCATCCACGTCCGCCGCTTCATAGAGATCCTTCGGAATCGTGGTCAGAACGCTCATCACGAGGAGCATGGATACAGGGATACCGACCCACATATTAACAACGATAACGGTCACTTTAGCCCAGACCGGATCGGTCAGCCAAGGCAGTCCTTCCAAACCGAAGTACCTTAAATACTGGTTGATCGGGCCGAACTGTCCGTTAAACATATTACGCATGACAAGCAGCGAGATCAGCTGCGGGATCGCATATGGAATGATCAGGATGACGCGCCATACGCCTTTGAAGCGAATTCCTTTTTGTTGGATAAGCAGCGCCACGAGCACGCCGCCGAAATACGTGGTAACCGTTGCGAGCACCGCCCAGATGATCGTCCAGGTCAAAACTCCGAAAAAGGTGTGGCTCCACGATTTTAGTGCAACGAGATTGGTAAAGGTTTTGAAGCCAACCCAATCCACCAGGCTTGCAGGCGGCAGATTGTTTGGAGCGGAATAGTTCGTAAACGCCAGCAGGACCATGAAGATGATCGGCATGACCGTAAAAAACAAAATACCGATCGCCGGCAGTGTTAGGAAAGATTGCGCGAATTTCCATTCGAAAATATAGTAAAGGGTCTGTCTGAAATTGTTGGGCGTTACACCCTTTTCCCTTAGTTTTCCAGCGTTATATGCGTTTTTGATATTGGCATAGTAGCCAATAAGAAAGAGCGCAAACATAATTAAGGTGATAAGTCCTTCAATCAGGAGATTGATGGAATGGTCACCCGCTACCATTTGGGTCAAGCCGTTGACTTTTTCTAAATGGCTCCCCTGTTCTCCCAATGTTACCATTCCCCAGATGGCATCACCCAGGTTGTTAATGAAGTAATACAGACTGAATAGGCCTACGATAAGTAAAATAACGCCTTTGATCCATTGCCGATTGTAAAGCTGACCCAGACCCATGCAGATGGCTGATAATACGGCCGCTGTGATACGATGTTGACGCATGCTCCCTCCATTCTCCTCTCCGTATAATCGAGGAATCACCCGCCGGTTGTTCGGCGGGTGAACTTCTTCATCTGTCTCGTATTATATAAGAACGCTATTACTCGCCAGCTCCACCACTGTTGAGGTCTTTCACTTGAGTTACAGCTTTATCCAGCGTTTCTTTCACGTCTTTGTTGTTGTCCCAGATCTCAGCCAGCGCAGCGCCTACTGGAGACCATACGTTAGCCATTTCCGGTACGGACGGCATCGGCTGGGAGGATTTGAACTGCTCCGTGAATGCCGATACATACTCGTCGTTCTTGATTTGATCGTCTTCTTGAGCTTCGTTGTTGGTCGGAACCGAACCAACCAATGCGCTCAATTGCAATTGCGCTTCCTTGGACGTTGCGAAGTCGGCGAACAGACGAGCTGCTTGCGGATACTTCGTGAACGAGCTTACGTACCAAGCTTTGATACCGGAGAACGATACGGCAGGCTGACCGCCGATCGTCGGGATTGGAGCAACGCCGAGCTTGTCGCCAAGCGCTTCTTTGTATCCGCCAAGCTCCCATGGTCCGTTAATGTCCATCGCCAGATCGCCGGCCGTGAACAATCCGCGTTTGATATCCGGCGTAATATCGCCGGATTTAACCGGAAGGATTTCCTTAAGGCTTGCATATACTTCCATGCTCTTCACTGCGCCTTCGTTGTTCAGGCCGATATCGTTGACGTCGGCACCGCCGTTACCGAAGATGTATCCGCCGTTGGAAGCAAGGAACGGATATGCGAAGTACAGGTTGCCTGTTTCGAACATGAATCCATACTTGTTCTTGGATTTGTCGGTGAAGGTTTTGCTGAATTCGATAACCTCTTCCATCGTTGTCGGAACTTCTTTTACCAAGTCCTTGTTGTAGTACATCAGGTAAGTTTCCGCAGCGCGAGGGTATCCGTACAGAACGCCGTCATAGCTTACGCCTTGGATGGCTGCTTCCGTGTTGTTGCTTTTCGTTTTTTCTTCATAAAAATCGTTCGGCAGAACCAGGTTTGTCGCTACGGCTTTACCCAGGTTATCGTGAGGGAACAGTACGACGTCGGCAGCCAAGCCGGATGGTCCGTCTTGCGCAAGCTTGGTTACTTGATCAGTTGGGGACAATTCTTCAATGGTCACTTCAACGCCGTATTTCTCGGTAAATTCTTTGGCGACCGCATCGGTGTAAGCTCTTTCGTCACGGCTTTCCCATACGACCAATTTCGCGCCTTCTTCTGGCTTAAGTTCCTGTGTCTCTGTATTTTCGGCCGGCGTTTCCTGTGCTGGCGGAGTCTCAGCAGGTGCCTCCGTAGCTGGAGCGGCCGTATTTCCTCCGCACGCTGTAATGGAGAACGCCAACGTGAAGGTTGCAGCTAGCGTAAGTAACTTCTTCATCTTCATTCCATGATTACCCCTCTCAATAAATGATCAGAAAATGTTGGAAATCTGCGCAAACGATTTCAGAAAATTTTCAGCGTCTCTTTTTCTATGTAGCGTCTGGCGAGATACTCAGGAAAAATCCCGTCGAGAAAGCGCTTCATTCACTGAAAACATCATACAACATTTAATATCGAATGTAAAAACGTTTGCACAGATCATTTTTCCCCGTTTTAGGCATATAATCTTCTATTACCTTCGGTATTCACTGTATTTCGTAAGTTATCATAAAAATAGTTGTGCAGATACTGTGCAATCCTGTCATTCCGCACGTTATTTGAGACAAGAAGCCATCATAAATGCCTGCTCGTTGAACAAACGTTTGCACAATAGTGGGAAATAGAAACAGATGTGCCCGGGTCTGCCATGAGCGGATCTTGCATCTAAGCTTGGCTTCCCCATGCATTTCCGATAACAGCAAGAAAGGACTACCGCTTGTGATCATTGAAACCGATCTGCGACAGTCCCTCTATTTTTGACACATCGTTGTTATTGAATGAGAGCTTGGCTTACTGCAATGCTTTTAGCGCAATATCCGTCCGGTTAAACTTGCCTTCAAACGCAATTGCTTCTGCCCGTTCATAGGCTTTCGCGCGTGCCGCAGCGATATCCGCGCCTAAACCGACAACGCCCAGGACACGTCCCCCGTTCGTTCTCCAGGTGCCATCGGCATCGCGAGAAGTGCCCGCATGAAATACGATCGTCCCGTCTTGCTCATTGTCCAGGCCGGTGATCGCGATTCCTTTCGGATACGATGCAGGATAGCCGCCGGAAGCCAGAATGACGCATACGGCTGCTTCATCGCCCCACTCCAGCTCAAGATCGGCCAGGGTCCCGTTCACGGCAGCAAGGAAAACGTCGAGCAGATCGGTCTTCAGGCGCGGCAATACAACCTGCGCTTCCGGATCGCCGAATCTGGCATTGAATTCAATGGTCTTCGGTCTGCCGTCCGGCGTGATCATCAATCCGGCAAACAGAACGCCACGGAACGGACGTCCTTCGGCAACCATCGCTTTTGCCGTGGGCTTGATGATTGTCTCAATGGCCTCTTCGATGATGGACGGCTGAATATGAGGCAATGGCGAATACGTTCCCATTCCTCCGGTATTTGGCCCCTGGTCCCCGTCATAGGCCGGCTTGTGATCCTGCGCGGCTGACATCGGCTTCACGGTTTCTCCGTCCACAAAGGCGAGGATCGACATTTCCTGGCCTTCCAGGAACTCCTCGATAACTACGCGGCTTCCGGCATCGCCAAAGATCTTCGATTGCATGATGTCGCTGAGTGCCTGCTCGGCTTCCTCGATGGTCCGCGCAACGGTGACGCCCTTGCCTGCTGCGAGCCCGTCCGCTTTGACGACGATCGGCGCGCCTTGCTGGCGCAAGTAAGCAAGCGCCTCCTCGTAATTGTCGAACTTCGCGTAAGCCGCTGTCGGTATGCTGTATTTATGAAGCAGATCCTTCATGAAGGTTTTGCTGCCCTCGATTTCGGCTGCGTTTTTGCGCGGACCGAATACCGGGATGCCCGTAGCGTCAAACGCATCCACGATGCCTTCAGCCAGCGGATCATCCGGACCGACAACAATGAGACCCACCTGCTTCTCTACGGCGAAAGCCGCCAGCTTATCAAATTCCGATACCGCAATCGGCACGTTTTCGGCCAGCTGCCCGATTCCGGCATTGCCCGGCGCACAGTAAATGGTGCCTGCTTTCGGGCTCTTTGCCAGTGCCCATACGATGGCATGCTCTCTTCCGCCGCCTCCGATAACCAAAATATCCATGGTTTACCCCTCCCGAATCATTTCATATTGCCCGCGATATCGCTTCACCGCATGAATCATTTACGGGGCAAAGCGATAAGTCGACCTTTGGCCCCTTAAACGTAAAGGCGGCGCGCGCTAAGCGCGGCGTCGCCTCTATATGCTGCTGAATCAAAGGTGATCCTTCAGCAGCAGCCTGACGGCTGCAGCAAAGCTCCCTTTATATGCTCATGAATTAGTGCTTGAAATGTCTCACGCCGGTAAAGACCATGGCGATCCCGTATTCGTTGGCAGCCTTAATGGATTCCTCATCCTTAATGGAGCCGCCCGGCTGAATGATGGCAGTAATGCCGGCTTTCGCCGCAAGCTCCACCGTATCGCCCATTGGGAAGAAGGCATCGGAAGCGAGAACCGCGCCTTTGGCTTTCTCTCCCGCCTGCTCCACCGCAATGCGCGCGGAACCGACACGGTTCATTTGACCTGCGCCTACGCCGACGGTCATGTCGTCAGCCGCCAATACGATTGCGTTCGACTTGACGTGCTTGACCACCTTCCAGCCGAAGAGCAGCTGCTTCAGCTCGGCTTCGGTCGGCTCACGGTCCGTCACGACCTTCAGGTCAGCCGCATCGAGGGAATGCACATCGCTTTCCTGCACGATCATGCCGCCTTCGATGGTTGTTACGGCAAGCGTGCTTTGGCGCTCCTTGGCCGAGCCGAACTCGCCCATCTTCAGCAGACGGATGTTTTTCTTTTTCGTCAGAATCTCCAGTGCCTCCGGCGTGAAGTCCAGTGCCAGGATAATTTCAAGGAAAATATCCTTCAGCAGATCGGCCGTCGGAGCGTCAATCGTCCGGTTTGCGGCCACGATGCCGCCGAAGATGGACGTCGGATCCGCATTGTAAGCTTTTTGATAAGCTTCCAATACATTCGTCCCGATGCCGACGCCGCAAGGATTCATATGCTTCACGGCCACCACGGTCGGCTCGTCGAATTCCTTCACGATCTGGAGGGCCGCGTTGGCGTCATTGATATTGTTGTAGGAGAGCTCTTTGCCGTGCAGCTGCTCGGCGGTCGTCAACGTTCCCGCAGGAGCCAGCGGCTTTCGGTAAAATGCTGCCTTTTGATGCGGATTCTCGCCATAGCGAAGATCCTGGATCTTCTCGTAGGTGACGCTAAAGCGCTCAGGAAGCGGATCGCCTGTCACATTCGACAAATAGTCGGAAATGAGCGTATCGTAGGCAGCCGTATGACGGAATACCTTGGCTGCAAGGCGTTTACGGGTTTCAAGCGTCGTATCGCCGCCGCCGCGGATTTCCTCGATCACGCTGCCGTAATCCGCCGCATCGACAACCACGCTCACAAAAGCATGGTTTTTCGCAGCCGAACGCAGCATCGTCGGTCCGCCGATGTCGATATTTTCGATCGCATCTTCATACTCAACATCCGGCTTCGCGATCGTTTCCTGGAACGGGTACAGGTTCACCACGACCAGATCGATGTAATCGAGGCCCAGCTCCTGCATTTGACGCTGATGCTCCTCGCTGTCGCGAATGGCAAGCAAGCCGCTGTGCACCGCTGGATGAAGGGTTTTGACGCGTCCGTCCAGAATTTCCGGGAATCCGGTCACATCAGAAATGCCGATGACAGGAACGCCCTCTTTTGCGAGGAGGTTCTTCGTTCCTCCTGTCGAAATGATCTCTACACCCAATGAAGACAAATCGCGGCAAAATTCCACGACGCCGGTTTTGTCCGACACGCTGACCAAAGCTCTTTTGATACCCACGTTCATACCCCCTATTTTGAATGAAAATCTACTAAGTTAGGCCTGTCTTGATAACGTAGATGCTGTCGAAGATCCATAATTGCAAATTATTTCCCGAGAAATATCGAACATGTCGATTCACTGTATGACCTTGTCCGCTTTTATTACAAAAGCCTATTAGGCAATCGTCACATTCCGCCCGTCCAGCGAAATCCGCCCCTGGGCAAACCAGGAAACGACTTCAGAATATAACTTCTGCTCCACGGCGTGAATGCGTTCTGCCAGCGTTTCCGCCGTATCGCCTTCCTTGATTTCAACGGCTTTCTGAGCGATAACCGGCCCGGTATCCATGCCGCCATCCACGAAATGCACCGTGACGCCGGTCATCTTCACGCCATACGCAAGCGCTTGGCCGATCGCGTCTTTGCCTGGAAAAGCAGGCAGGAGCGAAGGATGAATATTGATAATCCGCCCTTTATAGAACTCGACAAAGGAAGGGCTCAATAGCCGCATATATCCTGCAAGAACAATCAATTCGACACCGCGCTGCTGAAGCTCTGCCGCAATTTCCCGTTCGTAATCTTCCTTTGAGGCATATTCCTTCGGCTGAAAGGCGAATACCTCCACATTCGCAGCGTTAGCCAGCTCCACTACGGGAGCCTGAGGCTTGTCGCATACCAGAATGCTGATCTCGCCGCCCAGGGCTCCGCTTTGCTGCGCATCGACCAAAGCCTGAAAGTTGCTGCCTCTTCCGGAAGCGAACACCGCCATCCGAAACGCTCTCATTACACCTCAGCTCCCGTGAAGGTTACGATGCGCTCGCCTTCGGTCACGCGGCCGAGCACATATGCCTCTTCGCCTGCGGAGCGCAGGAATTGAAGCGCCCCGTCTGCATCCTGTTCCTTAACGACAAGCACCATGCCGATCCCCATATTGAATGTCGTAAACATGTCCTTATTCGAAATGCTGCCTTTATCCTGCATCAGCTTAAAAATCGGCAGAATCGGCCAAGCGCCGTATTCGATGTCGACGTTGACGCCATCCGGCAGCATGCGCGGAATATTTTCGATGAATCCGCCACCCGTGATATGCGCCATGCCCTTTACTTCGATCTCTTTCAGCAGACCGAGCAGCGGCTTCACATAAATCTTGGTCGGTGCGAGCAGCACGTCGCCAAGACGTCCGCCCAATTCCGGGAGCTCCTGCTGCAGCGAGTAGCCGGCATCCTCCAGAAGCAGCTTGCGGACGAGCGAGAAGCCGTTGCTGTGCACGCCGCTGGATGCTAAGCCAATCACCGTGTCGCCTGCCGCGATATTCGACCCGTTGATCATTTTGCTTTTGTCGACAATGCCTACGGTAAAGCCCGCGATGTCATACTCGCCTTCGCTGTACATGCCCGGCATCTCCGCCGTTTCCCCGCCGATCAGGGAACAGCCCGCTTGATTGCATCCGTCGGCGATCCCTTTGACGATGGATTCGATTTTGGACGGAATAACCTTGTCGCACGCTAAATAGTCGAGAAAAAAGAGCGGTTCTGCGCCCTGCACCACGATATCGTTCACGCACATCGCTACCGCATCGATGCCGATGGTATCATGTTGGTCCATCGCGAATGCAAGCTTCAGCTTTGTGCCGACGCCATCCGTGCCTGAGACGAGTACCGGCTCTTCATATTGGTCTTTATTCAGCTTGAACAGTGCGCCAAAACCACCGAGGTCCGTCATGACTTCCGGCCTGAAAGTCGTTTTGACATGCTTTTTCATCCGCTCTACCGCTTCGTTGCCTGCAGCGATATCCACGCCTGCTTGTTTGTAAGTATCAGACACGCGCTCAACACTCCTTTTTCGTTATGACGAAAGTATCAGTTCACACATCATTTATGGGCTTAATCAATAATCAGCTTAAGAGGTTGTTCTATCCAACCTTCTCGGTGCTGAAAACCGACCTTTTTGAATATTCACTTAGAGGGTGTATCCGAGAAAAAATGGCTGTCCGCTGCGCAGAATCAGCAGCTGCAGCCCATCTTCTCTTCCCCGTTGAAATCAATCTGCGTCGGGTACTCATTATCAAAGCATGCCATGCACAAGCCGCCTTTAGGGCTATGCTCATCATAACCGCCAATGGCGGATATCAGTCCCTCCGGACTCAGGAACGACAGGGAATCCGCATTGATCTCACGGCAGATTTCCTCGACGCTTTTCTCGGAGGCAATCAGCTCCCTGCGGTCCGGCGTGTCGATGCCGTAGAAGCATGGATTCTTGAACGGCGGCGACGTAATCCGCACATGCACTTCGGTCGCGCCCGCTTCGCGAAGCAGATTGACGATCCGGCGGGACGTGGTTCCCCGTACGATGGAATCATCGATCATGACCACCCGTTTGCCTTCGACCACGCGCCGTACCGCGCTCAGCTTCATCTTCACGCCTTGCTCGCGCAGCTCCTGGCTCGGCTGAATGAACGTCCGGCCCGTGTATTTGTTCTTAATCAATCCCAGCTCGTAAGGAATGCCCGTCTGTTCGGCATAACCGATGGCGGCCGAGATGCTGGAATCGGGTACGCCCGTAACCACATCCGCATCCACGAACGATTCCAGGGCCATTTTGCTGCCCATCCGTTTGCGGGCCGAATGCAGGTTGGAGCCGTTCAGATCGCTGTCCGGACGGGAAAAATAAATATATTCCATCGCGCACAACGCTTTGCGTCCCGCTTCCGTATAACGCTCTTCCCGAAGCCCGTTCCGATCGAGGATCAGCAGCTCCCCGGGAGCGACGTCGCGAATCGCCTCGGCTCCGATAACTTCAAGCGCACAGG
This sequence comes from Paenibacillus sp. cl141a, assembly GCF_900109305.1. Taxonomy (NCBI): domain Bacteria; kingdom Bacillati; phylum Bacillota; class Bacilli; order Caryophanales; family Paenibacillaceae; genus Paenibacillus; species Paenibacillus sp. cl141a. The sequence goes on along the minus strand of NZ_FNZO01000010.1, from coordinate 34,471 downwards.
TCTCGGAGGTGAAGATGTATGCATCGCCCAGACGACCCATCGTGAGCGGACGGAGTCCGTTCGGGTCCGAGGCGACGAGCAGCTTGTCATTGGTCATGAGCAGAAACGCAAAGCCGCCCACCAGGCGCTGCAAGGCATCCTTGGCAGCCTCGACAAAATCCTTCGGCGAACGGGCGATCAGATGCGCAATGACCTCCGTATCGCTGGTCGTTTGGAAAATGGAGCCCTCCATCTCCAGCTCGCGCCGGAGCTTCGGCTCGTTCACGATGTTGCCGTTCGTAGCAATCGCCAGATTGCCCTCACGATATTTAAAGACGAGCGGCTGCGCATTCGTCAGCCTGCTGTCCCCGCTGGTCGAATACCGGACATGCCCGATCGACATGCTGCCCTGCAGCGATTCCAGCTTGTCTTTATCAAACACTTCTTTTACCAGCCCCATACCGCGGTGATAATTGAAATTCTCGCCGTCGGCCACGCAGATTCCCGCGCTCTCCTCGCCGCGGTGCTGGAGGGCGTGAAGCCCGTAATAGGAAAGGGAGGCGGCATCGGGATGCCCAAACACCCCGAATACGCCGCACTCTTCTTTTAATGTATCGAAAATATCGCTCTGACCTGTTCCCTCATTGTAGTAATCCCCTGTCCACAGTCCTTCGGGTATCAGTTCATGAGACATGGAATGGCATCCTCCCAGACGGATTTCAAAGCCTCCACGGATTCTTCCAGCGCAGAAGCACCGTTAATGTTAATGCTAAGCTTGTTTCCGCCGACTACGCCAAGCGCGGTAAATGGAACGCCCGCTTCTTGCAGGAGCTTCTCCAGCGCATTCTTGTGATCAGGAGACGCGGACAGCACGATCCGGGATTGGCTCTCGCTGAATAGCGCCACATCGTTGCGCAGTTCGGTTGCCCATTTCACGCTCGCGCCGATGCCGCCGCTGATGCAGCTTTCCGCAAGCGCTGCTGCAAGTCCGCCCTCCGACACGTCATGCGCCGATTGGACCAGACCCGATTGGATGGCCTTCAGTACGCCGCCGAGCAATTTCTTCTCGGTATCCAGGTTCAGCTCCGGCGGTCTGCCCTCCGACACCCCGTGCAAGATCGCTTGGAACTCGCTGCCTCCCAGTTCGGCACGGGTATCGCCCAGAACGTAGATTGCATCGCCCTCCGCCTTGAAGGCTTGCGTCGTAATATGATCCGTATCATGGATCAGGCCGACCATGCCGACAACCGGCGTCGGATAAATCGCGCCTTTGGCATTCTCGTTGTAGAGGCTGACGTTTCCGCCGATGACCGGCGTTTCAAGCTCACGGCAAGCTTCCGCCATGCCGTCCACGGCTTTTTCCATCTGCCAGAAAATTTCCGGTTTCTCCGGGCTTCCGAAGTTCAGGTTATCCGTAATTGCCAGCGGCTCGGCACCGGAGCACACGATGTTGCGCGCCGCTTCGCTGACCGCGATTCTGCCGCCGAGCTCAGGGTCGAGGTAGACGTAACGACCGTTGCAGTCCGTTGTCATCGCCAGGGCTTTACGCGTTCCATGTACCGTTACGACGGCAGCATCCGAGCCCGGACGAACGGCCGTGCTGGTGCGAACCATATAATCATATTGGTTGTATACCCATGCTTTGCTTGCAAGGCTTGGCGAAGCGAGCACCTTCTTGAGGGCGCCGCCCAAGTCCTTCACTTCTTCATAACGGAGCGTATCCACCGCAGCCTGCTCTTGATAATAAGCCGGTTCTTGGGATGGTTTGTTATAGATCGGGCACTCGTCGACGAGTGCTTTAACCGGCATGTCGCCAACCACCTCGCCGTGGTGGATCAGCTTCAGGCGGCCATCGTCCGTTACCTTGCCGACTTTGGCGCAGATAACGCCCCAACGCTCGAAGATTTCGCGCGCTTGCGCTTCATGTTTCGGCTCAACGACGAACAGCATGCGCTCCTGGGATTCCGACAGCATCATTTCATAAGGCGTCATGCCCTCTTCGCGCTGAGGCACCTGATCCAGGTACAGCTCCAGGCCATTGCCTGCTTTGCTTGCCATTTCGGCACTGGAGCAAGTCAGTCCGGCTGCGCCCATATCCTGAATGCCCAGCACGATGCCGGAATCGATCAGCTCGAGGCAGGATTCCATCACGAGTTTCTCCATGAACGGATCGCCGACCTGAACGGCCGTACGGTTCGCTTCGGATTCCTCCGTCAGCTCAACGGAAGCGAAGGTCGCGCCATGGATGCCGTCGCGGCCAGTTGGTGGCCCGACGTAGAAGACCGGATTGCCTACCCCTTTTGCAACGCCGCGCTGAATCTTGTCATGGTCGATAACGCCTACGCACATCGCATTGACCAGCGGATTGCCTTCGTAGCTCTCGTCGAATACCACCTCGCCGCCTACCGTCGGGATTCCGATGCAGTTTCCGTAGCCGGCTATGCCGGATACCACGTGTTCGAACAAATATTTAACGCGATCGCTCTCCAGCTTGCCGAAACGAAGCGAGTTCAGAATCGCTACCGGTCTTGCCCCCATGGAGAAAATATCGCGGATTATGCCGCCTACGCCCGTAGCCGCGCCTTGGTAAGGCTCTACAGCGGAAGGGTGGTTATGGCTTTCGATTTTGAATACGACCGCTTGGTTGTCGCCGATATCGACAATCCCTGCGCCTTCGCCCGGTCCCATCAGGACGCGCGGGCCGCTTGTCGGGAAGCGGCGAAGCAGGGGCTTGGAGTTTTTGTAGGCGCAATGCTCGGACCACATGACGCTGAATACGCCGATTTCCGTGTAATTCGGCTTGCGTCCCATGAAGGAACAGATCAGCTCATACTCGCTGTCCGAAACTCCCATCTGCTTGTAAATCTGATGCTCTGCGATCTGTTCTGCCGTCGGTTCCTTAACGGACGTTTGCTGCGCCATGAGTATCCCTCCATGCCTGTAATATGGATGTAAACATTGCTTTACCGTCATCCGAGCCGAGCAGGCTGCTCACCGCGCGCTCCGGATGCGGCATCATGCCGATTACGTTGCCGCGCTCGTTGCAGATGCCCGCGATATCCTCGATCGAGCCGTTCGGATTGTCTTGATACGTAAATACGATTTGCCGGTTGTCCCGGAGCTTTTGAAGCGTTTCTTCATCACAGTAATAGTTGCCTTCGCCATGCGCGATCGGAATGACAATCTCTTGTCCCTCCGCGTAATCGCGGGTAAACGGCGTTGTATTATTGTTCACTTTAAGCACCGTGTCATGGCAGCGGAATTTCATCGAATCGTTGCGCCGCAGGGCTCCCGGAAGGAGTCCGGCCTCCGTCAAAATCTGAAATCCGTTGCAGATGCCCAGAATATACTTGCCCTCTTCCGCCGCTTTCGCCACTTCGTTCATGACCGGGGCGAACCGGGAAATCGCACCACACCGCAGATAATCTCCATAGGAGAATCCGCCCGGCACCAAAATACAATCGTATGGGGAAAGGTCCGTTGCCGTATGCCATACATAATCCACCGGCTGACCGATCGTCTCTTCTACCGCCTTATAGCAGTCAATGTCACAGTTGGAGCCAGGAAAGACCAGCACTGCAAATCTCATTGGTTTAGCCCTCCAATTCATAACGGTAGTTCTCTACCACCGTATTGGCCAGAAGCTTCTCGCACATTTCTCTCACTCGTTGCTCGGCTTCCTCACGGTTGTCCGTGCCCAGCTCAAGCTCCATATATTTACCGATCCGCAGGCTTTCCACTTCCTTGTACCCAATCGAATGAAGCGCTCCTTGCACCGCTACCCCTTGAGGGTCCAATACGCTCTGCTTAATCGTGACGTAGACCTTTGCTTTCAACATTGTATCCTGTTCCTCCTCGGTATATATGAATGAAATGGTTTATCAAAGCTTACAGGCTGACACCCGTGATTCGGCTGTAAATATCGCTGTAGCGGCGCGTTGTCTCCTCCACCACGGCTTTCGGCAGCGGATCCGGCTCACTGTTCTTATCCCAATCGGACGAAGCAAGATACGTGCGTACCGGCTCCTTATCCATACTGTCGATCTCAATGTCGAGCGTATAATTGTTCTCATCCCAGAAACGGGAGGAATCCGGCGTGAAGATCTCATCGATCAGGACGATCTCTCCGTCGATCAATCCAAACTCAAACTTGCAATCGGCCAAAATAATGCCGTGCTTGCGGCAGTAATCGCGGGCAAACTTGTACAGCATCAGGCTTTTCTCCTGCAGCTGCAATGCCAGCTCTTCGCCGACAAGCTCCTTCATGCGGGAAAGCGAAATGTCCTCATCATGGCCGACATCGTTCTTGGCCGCCGGCGTGAAGATCGGCTCCGGAAAAGCCTCGTTCTTGCGCAAGCCCTCCGGCAGTTTAATGCCGTTGACCTCGCCCGAGGACTGATACTGCCTCCAGCCTCCGCCGGTGATGTACCCGCGCACCACGCATTCGATATCGATGCGCTCGGCCCTCCGGCACACCATGATGCGTCCATCCAGCAGGTCCTTGTCCTTGACGGCATCGCCCAGCAGGTTCACGTCGGTATGCACGACATGGTTGCGGATAAGCTGCTCCGTTTGTTCGAACCAGAAGGCGCTCAGCTTGTTCAGCACGGTTCCTTTAGCCGGCACGGGCGGCTCCAGCACATAGTCAAAAGCGGAAATGCGGTCGGTTACTACAATGAGTACGTGCTCGCCCAGGTCGTACAGTTCACGAACCTTGCCCTTGTACAGCAGCGGTACGTTGACCAGATGAGTGGCGGTCGATAATGCCGGTAATGTCATGTGTTCCTCCCCTTAGACTAGAGATTGTCTGCATATCATCACTACGAATGCGGATTGTTTTTCCGATCCCTGTTGCCCCCAGATTTATTATGAATTTTATTAATTATGTTTAAATCCGGGGGCAAAGGGGACCGCTGGCGCTTCTCCAAAACAATTCCGCCTTCTCCGTTGAAGTGATTCTCAAATTCATAGAGCCTTCAGGCCTAATCAAATTTCTTTACTACTCCAACCCCAGCTTGGCAAAAATCGTATCCACATGCTTCAGATGCCAGCTTGGATTGAAGGCATCTTCGATCTCTTCGGCGCTGAGCACCTCGGTGATTTCAGGCGTGGATTCCACGATCTCGCGGAATTGACGCTGCTCTTCCCATGCCTGCATGGCGCGTGGCTGAACGGTGTCGTACGCTTGCTCGCGGCTGAAGCCCTTGTCGATCAGCTTCGTCAGGATCCGGCCGGAGAAAGGAACGCCATATGTGCGAGCCATGTTGCGCTTCATGTTCTCCGGGAAGACCGTCAGGTTCTTCACGATGTTGCCGAAGCGGTTCAGCATGTAGTTCAGCAGCATCGTAGCGTCCGGCAGGATGATACGTTCTACCGAGGAGTGGGAGATATCCCGCTCATGCCAGAGCGACACGTTCTCGTAAGCGGAAACCATGTGGCCGCGAATGACGCGGGCAAGGCCCGAGATGTTCTCCGAACCGATCGGATTCCGTTTATGCGGCATTGCGGAGGAACCTTTTTGTCCTTTGGCGAATGCCTCTTCTACTTCGCGAACCTCACTCTTCTGGAGCGCGCGTACTTCGGTAGCGAATTTCTCGAGCGAAGTAGCGATAAGGGCAAGCGTCGCCAAGTATTCCGCGTGACGGTCACGCTGCAGCGTCTGGGTCGAGATCGGCGCCGCCTTCGTGCCGAGTTTGCGGCAAACGAATTCTTCGACCGAAGGATCGATATTGGCATACGTGCCGACAGCACCCGAAATTTTGCCGTACTGCACGCCATCAGCCGCATGGCGGAAACGCTCCAGGTTGCGGATCATTTCTTCATGCCACAGCGCCATTTTCAAGCCGAAGGTCGTCGGCTCAGCATGCACGCCATGCGTTCTGCCCATCATCGGGGTATGCTTGTAAGCCAGTGCTTTCTCTTTCAAAATACCGATAAAGCGCAGGATGTCCTGCTCCAGAATATCGTTGGCTTGCTTGAGCAGATATCCCATCGCGGTATCCACCACATCCGTCGAAGTCAAGCCGTAGTGGACCCATTTGCGCTCCTCGCCAAGGCTTTCCGACACCGCACGGGTAAAAGCGATGACATCATGGCGGGTTTCCTGCTCGATTTCATAAATCCGATCTATATTGAAGGTCGCATTCTGGCGAAGCTTAACGGTGTCCTCCTTCGGAATGACGCCAAGGTCGGCCCATGCCTCGCATGCGCACAATTCCACTTCCAGCCATGCTCTGAACTTGTTCTCCTCGGTCCAAATCGCCCGCATTTCCGGTCTGCTGTAACGTTCAATCATCGTTTAATCCTGCCTCCAAATATTAGTTTTCTCTACCCATTCGAGCGCGTCATCGACGTCCCCGCACAAGAGGTTGATATGTCCCATCTTGCGGTTAGCCTTCGCCTCGCTCTTGCCGTAAAGATGAAGCTTAGGCACAACGCCGAGAGACCCTGCAAGCGCGTCGTGCTCTCCAAAACGCCGTACCGCTTCCTCCAGATGCTGCCCCAGGAGGTTCACCATGACGACCGGGCTCAGCAGCGTCGTATCCCCGAGCGGCAGATCGCAAATCGCTCTCACATGCTGCTCGAATTGAGAGGTTGAGCATGCCTCCATCGTGTAGTGCCCCGAGTTATGCGGACGAGGCGCAAGCTCATTCACGAACAGCTCCCCCTCCTCGGTCACAAACATCTCGACGGCCAGCAGGCCAACAGCTCCCAAACCTTCAGCCACGCGTTCCGCGAGCTGACATGCTTTGCGCTTTACTTCGCTCGGCACGCGCGCAGGCACAATCGACAAATGCAAAATATTGTTGACGTGCACGTTCTCTGCCGGCGGGAAGCTCTTCACGATGCCGCTGGGCGTACGCGCCGCAATGACGGAGATCTCGCATGCGAACTTGACGAACTTCTCCAATACCAGCTCAGTCCCGCTGGCAGCCAGCTCCTTGTAAGCCGATTCGAGTTCATCTTCGCTGCGGAGAACCGCTTGCCCTTTACCATCATAACCTCCCGTGGCGGTCTTTAGCACGCACGGAAGTCCAAGTTCGGAGGCGGCGGACAACAAATCTTCCAAGCTTGTTATTTCACGATACGGTGCAACCGGCACGCCGGCCGCTTCGATCGCGGCCTTCTCGCGCAAGCGGTGCTGCGTAGTGTACAGCAGCTTGCTTCCCTGAGGAACATAAGACTGCTCCTCCAGAAGCTGGGCCACGCCCGCATCGACATTTTCGAATTCGTAGGTAATGACATCGGCCTTCGCCGCGAGCTGCCGGGCAGCCTCGACGTCGTCGTAACGGGCCGTAACCTGCTCGGCCATCTGGCCGAGCGGAGAGTTCGGCGTCGGATCAAGGGTAACGAACGAATATCCCATCCGGATTCCGTCCAGCGCGATCATTCGTCCGAGCTGCCCGCCGCCGAGTACGCCAATGACGGAACCCGGCAAAAGCTTTCTGCCGGATGCTCGCATCTGCTGTGCTCCGTTCTCCATCATAGGTTATCGCTGCTTTCCAGCACTTCGTCCCGGATCCGGTCCCGACGCGCTTGCACTCTTTCGCGAATCCCTGCATCCGAGGTGCCCAGAATTTGGGCTGCGAGCAACCCGGCGTTCGTGGCTCCGGCTTTGCCGATCGCTACGGTTGCTACCGGAATGCCCCCTGGCATCTGTACGATCGACAGCAATGAATCCAGACCCTTCAACGCTTTCGATTTAACCGGAACGCCGATGACCGGCAGCACCGTCTTCGAAGCGACCATCCCGGGCAGGTGGGCAGCTCCGCCGGCTCCGGCGATAATGACGCGAAGCCCCCGGCCCTCCGCTTCCTCGGCATAACGGAACATCAGGTCCGGCGTCCGGTGAGCGGATACGACTTTTTTCTCATAAGGAATTTCAAGCTCGTCTAGCACCTGGCATGCATGGGACATCGTATCCCAATCTGATTGGCTTCCCATAATGACTCCTACTTGTGCTGTCATGAGTTACCCCCGCTTTCTGCGAAATTCGACATTCATATGATTGCTGAAAAAAAAGTCCGATCCCGTAAACACAAAGTTCTGTGCAGGTCTCGGACATACAAGGATTACGAACGCTGCCGCCTGCGTCAAGCAGAAGAGTCTTGCGCATCCGCCGCCTAAGAAGCAAACATGGAGCCAAGCCCCGTCGTTGCCACACCGTTTGTATTCCCTCGTAGTCCGAAAATTTACGGTTTTCGGGTAGAGACTTCCGGGCCATATCCCCGGCTTTATACGAGACATATTCAATTTCATCAATCATGCTTCATAAGTTATTTTGAACCTCAACATCCTCAGTTTATCAATTTCTGACACCTAATGTCAACCTAAACACGAACAATCGGATTTATAGAAAAAATAATGTTCGTATCTGGCAAGTGAGCAATGCAACAGCAAAACTTCCACGAGACTGGGGCATTAAAAAGCATGTTCAACTGTCGGACATGAAAGGCCGTGAGCAGTATATGTAAAGCATAGTCGGCGCTGCGCTGACGCATCGTGATTCCGATCGCTGTTAAACACGGGAAACTGGATAGGACTATAATGGAGGTTTCCCGCGTTTAAAGGCGAACGCTGGCGCTTCTCCATCTATGATTCGTCCGCTCCGCTGGAGCGAGAACCTTTATTGCTGCTGCATAGAGGGTAAGGGAAAAGTATTATCGCAGAATAAAATAAGATCGGATTCTGCTCTCTAATTGTAATTACTTACAAGGAAGATGGGGTCGAGCGTCGAAATCTTAACATCCGTCACTAGTATTTAATCCGGCGAATCATCTAATCCGACGTTTATATTTGAATTTCGCAAAAGCAGAATCTATTTCTAAGGAGGAACCAATGGCTATCTATTTCGTAAGGCATGGTCAGGACGAAGAAGGATATCGCGGAGGATGGAGCCAGCGCGGGCTCATCGATGAAGGGATCAGGGAAGCGGAGAAGCTGGGGCAGTACTTGGATGAACACAAGCATGATTTTAATATCCAGCGGATCATTTGCAGCGATCTGCAAAGGGCTTGTCAGACGGCCGCAATCATTGCTGATAAACTTAGCCTGCCCTTGAGCCGCTCCGAGGATTGGCGGGAGACCAATAACGGTCTGCTCGCCGGTATGCCTCACGCGTTAGCGGAAGAAGAAATTTCCCGGGCTGTATTTTTCCAGCTTACGGATGGACGAGAGATACCCCGGAGGTGAGAGCCCGCTAGAAAATTTCCGGCGGATCAAGGATACCTTCACCAAGCTATGCCAGGATCAGGAATCGGCGAATCATCATGAAAATGTATTGGTGGTTACTCACGGCGGAGTGATCAACATCATTTATCATCTAATCAAGGATATGGCATGGACCAATAAGAATCCGTTCTTTCCGGCGGCGAACACCGGGCTGCACCGAATCGAGTCTCGCGGCGGGCGTTGGGAGCTTACCATGGAGAATGCAACCCCTCATTTGTAATCGAGCATCGTGCATTTCGCGTTATGCCTGTCCTACCGCTCCCCATGCTTGATGGCATCTACATATTGTTTGGCTTCAAGCAAAGACAATCCCAATTCTTCTCTTACGGTTTTAATCGCTTTAATATCCTGCCCATCCTGCAGCAGCCGTTTGACTTCCGCTGGCACCGGCGGCTCGGGTATTCCTAAATGGCTTGCGATTTGGTTCAACGTGGCCTGCTGCCGTTTCATTCGCTTCTCCAAGGCCGTCATGCGGCTTGAAGCCATAAGTCCGGCCAGAACGACCAAGATGATAAGAAGTATAATTTCCATAGGAGCCTCCCCTAACCAAATAATCACGTACGAACACTCAATATGAACTGCCTATAAAAATAAGGCTATGTTAAACTCGAACGAATTAAGGTAACAAGTCGTTTCGGAGATGATTGGCCCATGGGTTTAAAGGAGCTAAAAAAGCTTGCTGATACACTAGATGATAGCGGTAAGCAAGAGCTTATCTTCTTTTTGCAATCCCGAACAAAATGTTGGTCAAATCGTGCCTTCAAATCAGGAGGGTGAGTCGACTGAAGTGTATTTGTTCCTATCAAAAAGGGACGCCTTCGCGTCCCTTCCACATTATTTTACGACAAGTACCGGAATCGTTGCATGCTGCACCACGTTATGGCTGACACTGCCCAGCACGAACTCACGGATGCCGCCAAGACCGCGGCTGCCAATGACAATCAGGTCACTGCCGTTCTGATCCGCATACTCCAGGATGACTTCGGCCGGAGGACCCTGGATCATCTCCACTTGACCGTTAACGCCCGAATTTTCGATCCGCTCGCGGATTTCCTCCGTCGTCTGCACGGCCAGATCATAAACGTCTTTATTGAGTGAAGCTGGAATCGGGGCAAGCCCTTCCCCAACGAAGAAACGAGGAAAATCGTAAGCATGAATGACATCCAGCGTTGCACCCGGCGTTACCTTGGCAAGTTCCACCGCACGTCCGAGCGCTTTATTCGCTGCTTTGGAGCCGTCGTAAGCTAGAAGAATTTTAGTAAAAAGCATACAGGCCACCTCTTTCAGTTGTTAAAAGACCTACTACTTATTATTAAACAGCTTCATACCGGTATGAAACGAGCTTGCCGACTAACTGTCGGCAACCTCCCTATGTAAATCATGGCAAACAAGCTATCCCCAGAAATACGTATACAATGCAACGTTTACGACTAGCAGCAGCGGTACTCCGACTTTAAATGATAAATGCCTCGTCTTATGACGCTTGCGGTACATCGCGATCCATACGCCCAAAGCCCCGCCTATGGCGGCCAACAGAAAAAGCGTCCTCTCCGGAACGCGATCCCGTCCCAGCCGGGCACGCCGCTTATCCTCGGACATGACCAGATAGGCTACCGCATTGATAAAAATAAACCAAACGATCAGTGCAGGTCTCACGTTGGTTCACGCCCCCCCATTTCAACTGATCGATCTCGCCAATCAGCCATTAGCTATACGTTCTACCGCTATTATAAAACCGCAGGCTGATGAAGACAATGCCCGGCCATGCCTTAAGGGCATGACGCCAAGCGCTGTCTTTGATGCCATTACGAGGACACCGGCCGGCGGTCGTAAGATTCGACCGGCCCGTGCCCGGCATAATGACAACCCAAACATCTTAACCGCAACGAGCCATCAAGATTCGTTCTTAGGTATTTCGTTCAGGCTCGGAACATAGTCTGCCGCCTTTTTCGGCTTGAGGGTTTTGCTCTCCTCCAGAATGCTTGATTTGTTCTGCTGGTTTTCGGTCTTTCTCGCTTTATGGTTCGGCATGCAAATCACCCCCTGTCCGTAGAATGGGCCATTGCACCCGAGGTTATGCTCACAACGGCAAGAAAAACGCAATTCACCTTAGCCCAATGAGATTAACGCTCGAGAGACTATTCTTTCCCCTTCTGCTCGAGCGCTGCCTTCAACAAGTCGCCCAGGTTGGAACCGATCGACTCCTGCTTGCTGTACTGCTGCACGAGCTTCCGCTCCTCGCGTTTGTTCACGTGCTTGGCGTCCTTCTTCAGCGTTTCCGTAATGCCGCAGCCAAGGCACTGCACGAACAGCCCCGCCTTGCCTTCCTTCATCTCCATCTTCTTATGGCACTGCGGACAGCGGCGGTTGGACAGGCGTTTCTCGCCTGAGCGCTTATACCCGCAATCGTCACTCGGGCAGACAAGCAGCTTGCCGCGCTTGGTCTTCTTCTCGAGCAGCCTTGTGCCGCAATCCGGACAGTGGCTGTTAGAAACGTTATGAGGCTTGTATTCCGCTTCGCTTCCCTTCACGTCCGTGACCAGCTTCTTGGTCATATCCCGTATGCCGAGCAGGAACGGTTCCGGCTTGCCCTGCCCCTTCGCGATCCGCTCGAGCTCGGCTTCCCACCGCGCCGTAAGCTCCGGCGTCCGCAGCTCCGGAGCGACCAGCTCGATCAGCTGCTTGCCTTTGCCCGTCGGATGGAGGGTTTGCCCCTGCCGTTCGATCGTGTCGGAGCTGACCAGCTTCTCGATGATGTCGGCGCGGGTTGCCGGGGTTCCGAGGCCGTGCTTCTCCATCTGGGAGAGCAGCGCCGCCTCGTTATAACGCTTCGGCGGCTGAGTCCGTCCCGGCTTCAGCACGCAGCGGACCACCTTCACCGATTCTCCTTCTTTCAGCTCCGGCAGGAGCTTGCCCGAAGAAGATGGGCCCTGATCCTCGTCGCTCTCGTCATCCGTGTCATCCTCATAGTCGCCGCCGTACACCTCGCGCCATCCGCTGTCCTTGATCGTGGTCCCTTTCGCATAGAGCTGCTCGCCTTCAATCTGCACGGTTACCGATACGTTATCGTAACGGGCAGGCGGATAGAATAAGCTGATGAACCGGCGCACGATGAGATCGTACAACTTGCGTTCATCGACCGACAGCTGATTCAGCAGCACGGTCTGTTCGGTAGGAATGATGGCATGGTGATCCGTAACCTTGCTGTCGTCCACGACCCGTTTGCCTGGCGACAAATTTTTGCGCAGCAGCGGGCGCGCAATGGACGCATACGGTCCGATCGCAATGCTCGACAGCCTTTCCTTCAACGTCCCGACCATATCGGACGTCAGGTAACGGCTGTCCGTGCGCGGATAGGTGACCAGCTTATGCTGCTCATACAGGCGCTGCAGCACATTCGAGGTCTGCTTGGCCGAAAACCCGAATCGGCGGTTGGCATCCCGCTGCAGCTCGGTCAAATCGTATGCCAGCGGATGCGGTTCGGTTTTCTCGCTCTTTTTCACGCTCACGATTTTTCCGGTGCTGCCTTCCAGCTTCTGCTTCAGCTTGGCGGCCTTGTCCTTCTCGAATAAACGGCCGTCTCCGCCGGCCGGACGCCACGAAACCTCAAAGCTTCCGAGATCGGCCTGCAGCGTCTCGTATTCCTGGGAGCGGAAATTCACGATCTCCTTCTCGCGGTCCATGATCATCCCGAGCGTCGGCGTCTGGACCCGGCCTGCGGACAGCTGCGCATTGAATTTGGTCGTCAGCGCGCGCGTCACGTTCAGTCCAACCATCCAATCCGCTTCCGCCCGGCAGCGCGCGGACTCGTACAGCCGGTCGAACTGCTGCCCCGGCTTGAGGGAAGCGAAACCTTCCTTGATTGCCTTATCCGTCTGGGAAGAAATCCATAACCGTTTGAACGGCTTGTTCCACTTCGCCATTTTCAGGATCCAGCGCGCAAGCAGTTCCCCTTCGCGGGCGGCATCGGTGGCAATGATCATCTCGCCGACATCCGAACGCTTCATCAGATGCTGCACCGTCTTGAACTGGTGGCTTGTTTCCTTCAGCACCTTAAGCCTCGTGTTGTCCGGCAGGATCGGCAGATCCTCCAGCGCCCAGGTCTGGTACTTCTTATCATAGTCCTCGGGTTCGGCAAGCCCCACCAAATGTCCAAGCGCCCAGGTCACAATATATTTCGGTCCTTCAAAATAATTCTTCTGCTTCTCGCGGCTGCCCATCACTCTCGCAATTTCCTTCGCAACGGACGGCTTCTCAGCCAATACTAATACTTTCATAGCCCTCCCCTTCCTCTGTTCCCCTATTATAACCTCCCAGCGATTGATTCCACAAAAACGAATCAGATCATGTTCTTCGCCAGCAGGGTGAACGCATGATGGGCATATGCCGGACAGCACTGCTTCTTCAAATCCTTACATAAGCTAGATGTCTGAGAGCGCACCCAGGTTCACGCACTTTATTATTTTTTTGAAAAAAGCGGGTGCTGCGATCATCTGCATTTTCGCATAGTTCCGTTCATTCTTTCCATATTGAATCTTCAGCATATGAAAAGACACCGCAAGGTCGTTAACCTCACGGTGTCTCGTTTAGCCTATAAATCGTTCATGCCATAAAAATTAATGCTGCCTTCGATTCACTTTTCCATCCGCATCCTTATCCACATACCGACCTTGCTCGGGAACGGCCAAACGGTCAAAGTCCCGGGCCAACCGCGCAAGCGAAGTCATTAGCTCTTCACCGCGCATGGAGACGCCGTGCCCCGTGACCAGAATTTCGGGATTCAGGCTTGCCAGGCGGCGAACCGATTCACGCGCCAGATCCCAATCCGGAGTAAAATACATCGGCGGACCGTGAAGCTCCTTCTCCTGTCCGATGACGGCAAGCGCTGACTCCTGCTTCACCGTAATGACCGCGTCTCCCGCTACGAGGACCCGATCCCGTTCACGGAACAGGGAGATATGTCCGGGGCTATGTCCCGGCGTCGGCAGCCATTTGAATTCGGGAAGACCAGGTACGCTTCCGTCCTCCGGCAGAGGTCGTATCCTCGATCCCAGATCGATGGCTTTGTTCGGATACATGGGAGCAACGCGGGCCATCAATCCCCCGCCTACGCTCGGATCCCCCGGAGGATAGTCTTCTTTTCCCGTAAGAAACGGCCGTTCGCTCGGGTGTGCGTAGACGGGAACGTTCCAGCGATCGGCCAATTCCTTCACATTGCCCACATGGTCGAAATGGCCATGCGTCAGCACGATGGCCACCGGTGGCTTGCCGAATCGGTTCTCCGCTTCTTCCGCAATGGAGCCTTCGAAATTTCCCAGTCCCGTATCAATCAGCACCCAGTCACCGGTTCCCGGCGTATCGATCATTTGGACGTTCACCATGACGGTACGCAAGGAAAGAATATCGGTCGCAACCTCTTCGGTCTCTACGGCACCTGTCTTTAACATGCTATGATCATTCATTATGGAATCGCCCCCCCATTTCTCGTTGTGAAGTGCTTCTTGTAATAACATACCCGTTTTGGCCCTTTTCAACGAAAGAATGGCGATTTTTTACTGAATGATTTTGTTAAGGCGCTCCAGGTAACGCCAGCGAGTAATAAAGAAGTAAACGATCTGTATGCTCAGGAAGAAGATGAAAATCTTCAAACTGTGCCCTACGATCGAGAAGTCTACCAGCTGCTGCAAGGCAACGAAGGCAACGCCGCTATGGATGAGTGCAATAAGCATCGGCAGAAAGAACATTATGACAAGCTGCTTGGTAATGATCGTGCCAAGCTCTTTTTTACTGAGACCCACCTTCGCAATCATACGGTACTGCTGTTCGTCCCGGGCAAGATCCGCGTATAGTCGGAAATATACAAAGCTTGCCGCGAAGGTGAAGAACACGATGCCGACCAGGCCGCTAACCATAAGCAGAATGCCGTTCTGCTGCTGGGCGCTTTTCCAATCCAAGTACAATGACTTGAGATAATAGCTGTAGTCTTCCTGCTCTTTAAGACGTTCCTGAATCGATCTGGACACATCCCCCGTATTCTTCCAATCCTGCACGTAAAACGTATGGAATGCCGCATAACCGAATTCCTGATCCTCTTGTGCCTGGAGCACATCCTTGTACAGGCGGTCGGATACAACCAGCGTATCGCCGTAGGTCGCGGGCACCGCAATGAACGTTTCGGCTTTGAGCACCTTGACGATTTCCGATGTTTTCCCGTTTATCACCTCGAATTGATCATTCCCAGGACCATCGATTCGGTAGCTGTTCTTCTCCGTGACGGTCCCCGGGGTCAGGATGCCTTCCAGGTCGCCCAATGTTTCTGACGGGTAACCCATCGACTGAATTAGACTGTTATATTCGCTGAGCTTAATCAGATTGATCCCGTTATCCGAAAATATCGGAGTAACCTCCGCCTCCTTGTACTGAAATCCGCCCTTCTTGAGCTCCTCCCTGATCATATCAAGATGACGATTCCCTTTATCAGCGTTCTCATCATTCATAGTGTACGTATAGGCATAAGGATTCTCCATGGCCGACAGGCCGGGATCCCCGATTGCAAGCGTGGTGCCGATCCCGGTAAAGGCGGATGCCGAAATGACCGATACGAGGAAGAACATCACCGCATTGTCTTTGATTCTGTACAGCAGCTCCGAGATCGTCAGCAGGTTGGTTCGGCGAAAGAAGAACCGCTCTTTCTTCTGCAGATACCGCATAAAAAACACGCTGAACTGAGTGAAGAGAAAATACGTGCCGATAATGACGAAGATAACGCCGCCAAGCAGCAGGAACAGATTGAAGATTTGGAGAATGGCAAAAACCATGACCATACCGTAACCGGTTCCGATCAACAGGACAGCCAGGACGGCCAGCCAAGGCGATGCTTTCGGCTGCGGCTTGGGGCTTTCCTCTGCTTTCACCAGGGCGAGCAGCGTGCCCTTACGCAGCATGAACGAGGAGAACAACGCAATCAGCAGGAACAATACGGCATAAGCCGCAGCCGTAACGATCAGCGATTCGAGCGGAAAATAAAACGGAAGTCCCTTATCCACGGCCAGCAGCTTGGCGCTGATTAGCAGAATCAGCTTGGAGAACAGCAATCCCGTTCCGATGCCGACTACAATCGCTGCAGCGCCAATCAGGATATTCTCGATGAACAGCATCCGGTTCAATTGCTTGCGGGACATGCCGAGGATCAGCAGAATGCCGAACTCCTTTTTCCGAACCTTGATGAAAGCCCCCACCGAATACAGCAGAAAGAAAAATGAAAAAACGAACACGATGTACTGGGATACCGTCATGCCCATCGTACCCAGCATGGACATGGTACCGCTGGAGGAGACCAGGCCGTCCTTCAGCTGTGGGTGAAACGATAGCAGCCCGTAGGTAAAGAAAATCATGACAGAAAAAGCACTGCTCAGGAAGTGGGCAATATATGTGCGCTTGCTGCGCAGGACATTGTTAATGGCGAACTGGCGAAAATTCATGTCCCGAACCTCCCAGCAGCGATAACACGTTGATGATTTTTTGATAAAAGGCCGATTGGCTCTCGCCGTACGTGATTTCGTTGTACAACTGCCCGTCCTTGATAAACACCACCCGATTGCAGTAGCTTGCTGCCACCGGGTCATGGGTGACCAGCAGCATCGTCGCTTGATCTTCCTTGTTTCTCCGGTCCATCATTTCCATGACGTCGCGGGCCGACTTGGAGTCCAGGTTGCCTGTCGGCTCATCGGCTAGAACCAGCTTCGGTACGTGGATCATCGCTCGTGCTATAGCCGTCCGCTGCGCCTGTCCCCCCGATATTTCATAAGTCTGCTTATCCAAAATCGATGTGATGCCCAGTTTATCGGCCAAAATGCCGACCCGGCGGTTCATCTCATCCAGATCCACGCCGTCCAGCGCCAGGGGGAGCAGGATATTCTCCTTCACCGTCAGCGTATTCAGCAGGTTGAAGGACTGAAAGACAAATCCCAGCTCACGCCGGCGGAACATGGCGAGTTTATCCTGGGATAATCGGAACGGATCCTCCCCGCCGATGGTGATCTCCCCGGACGTAGGTCGGTCGATGGTGGAGATCATGTTGAGCAGCGTCGTTTTTCCGCTGCCGGAGGGGCCCATGATGCCGACGAATTCCCCTTGGTTGATGCTCAAGTTGATATTGGAAAGCGCCTCGTGGGACACCGCGGCCTTATAGACTTTGCCCAGATTGCGCACGTTTAATATTTCCATCTTGTTGTAAACCTCACTTTCGTTATTTCAATCTTGTAAGGTTAGTGTATAGCATCCGGCGGGCCATCTCCTATCGATCACTCTTTCGCCAACCTTACATCGGTGTAAGATTCATGCGCAGACCCGCTCTGGGTACTCACGGTTGCAATCTAAAGGGCGCTACGAGTGCTTAACGGTTGCGATTCTAGAGGCCGCTTCGAGTACGTAACGTTCCTACGATCGCTGTTGCCCCCAATTTTCTGAACGATTACACCGAGGTGAAAATTCGGGTGCAAAGGCGACCGCTTCGCTTTTTCGGAATCGTTTCGTCCTCTTTCGCTGTGCTGCCGATACCTACTCATTATTTTAAACAAAAGAAAGAACCTTACCTCAGGGCTTCATGATGGTTTCGACATCCATCAATTACCCTGGATAAGGTGCTCTCGGTAAAGTATTTAGGTGACTTACTGTACCACTCTAAGGGATAACTTAGATATAGTCTGACTGCCCCCATTCGGGCCTAAATCCATCCGGTATCTTGAACTTAAACGGCAGCAACTACTTGAAATCATGAGCATCCGCCAGCTTAAAAACACACCATGCCCGCGCCTCACCCCGAGAAAATCAACCTCACGGTCGTTCCTCTTCCCGGCTCGGATTCCAGCTCGATTTGGTGGTTCATTTTTTGGACCACTTCTTTGACGAGATACAAGCCCATGCCGGTGGATTCCTTCAGCTTGCGGCCGTTTTCCCCGGTATAGAACGGGTCGAACACCCGCTTCAAGTCCGATGGCGGTATGCCCATTCCCCGGTCCGTGATCTCCAGCACCACATGGCGGCGGTCCTCCGTTCGGCGAGCCTGCATCGTCACCTTAAGCCCGGTTCCGGCAGAATATTTAATGGCGTTGGACAGCAGCTGCAGCATGATGAACCGGAGCCATTTGGCATCCGTCTGAACGGTGAGATCCGAATCGATCCGGACCTCCGGATACACATGACTGTGAATGAAATAACGCTTGTTCTCGTGCACCGCCTCGGCAGCCGCCTGATGAAGCTTCACGGGCTCCACGCTAAAATCCTGCTCGAAGGTTTCGAGCCTGGACATGTAGAGCACCATCTCCAGCCCGCGCCGAATCCGGTCGGATTCCTCGGATAAACTCTTGAAGGCGTCGTTGTCATCTTCCTGCGTGATCATCTCAATGACGGACAGCGGCGTTTTCATCTGGTGCACCCACTGATTCATGAAGATCATATGCTCTTTCCGCCGGCGCTCCCACTCTTCCATGACCGTACGGTATTGACGGTATTGCTCCTCCATAAGCTCGCTAAGGGCCGTAGGCAGCGGGGCCGACTCGTTATGCTTGATCGATTCCTCCAACGACCTGATGGGCTGCGACAGCCGCTCATAGAAATCCCGGTGCGTGAAATACCGGAATGCCAGGTACCCGCCCAGAATGGCCAGACCGAGTAAAATAGCATAAGCCGCTGTCACCGGATGATCATAGCCGTCATACCAGAATACGAGCAGCACCACGAACAAGGCCGCGGTTACAAACAGAATGAGGGGCAGATGCTCACGCCAAAACAGTTTTTTCATTGCCTACCTCTTCCATACGGTATGCAGCCTGTACCCCGAACCGCGAATCGTTTCCAGCGCATTCTCAATCCCTAACTCCCCCAGCCGTTTCCGCACCCGGTTAATATTCACGCTGAGCGTATTATCGTCCACGAACGTATCGTCCCACAGCTTCTCCAGAATCGTCTCGCGCGTCACAAGCCGGGGGCTCCGGCTCAGCAGCGTTTCCAGAAGGATCGTTTCTTTTTTCGTGAGCACGGATGTCTGATCGTGAAGAGTCAGCTCCATCCGTTCGGGATAGAGGACAAGCCCGTCCTTCTCCACCGTACGCTCAGCGGATGCCGCCGCGTAGTCGCCGTATACGCGGCGCAGCTGGCTGTGGATTTTGGCGATGACGATATCGTAAGCAAACGGCTTGGTGATATAATCATCCGCGCCGTTCTCCAAGGCCCGGAGTTGATCCGGCGTCCCGTTACGGGCCGAGATGAAAATAATCGGGCAGGTCGATACCGACCGGATCTGGCGGCACCAATAATATCCGTCAAAGCTTGGCAGGTTCACGTCAAGCAGAACGAGATGCGGCTTCATCTCATGGAACTGCTCCAGCACATGATCGAAATCCTCGACGATGTTTCCTTCATTTCCGTACCGTTCGATATGCGATTGCAGCAGCCCCGCCAGCTTGGGGTCATCCTCAACGATCATGATTTTGTACATCCGTTCACCCTCCATGAAGCGTCAGGCCGCTCTTTCCCCTCCGGAAGAACAACCTGATGGTTTATGATTCCCTAACGATAGCCGCTTCAAAAAAGTTGGTTCCGTCCGGCGATGTGCCGTGCACGTACACCCGATTGTTCTCCTCGGCCGAACGCTTGATCACCATCGTATCCTTCAGTCTGGCCTCGTTATGGTATGTAATTTTGAAGCCGGTCACTCGCCCTTCCCGAAGTTCCTGCTCATCCAGCACGTCAAAGCACAAATCCGCATACCGGGCGTTATTCAGATGGCCGTTCGTATCGATTCCACTGTACCGGACCGTGTACGTATACGCATCATCAAGCTGTACCCCTTCCGGCAGAACCGCTTTGCTTGGCAGCTCTCCAACCATTTCCTGACCGATCGGCACCTCGTACGGAAACATGGATGGACGCAGAATTTTCCGTTTATGAATGTCCACCAGCGCCCATACCGAGCGGCTCTCGCCCAACAATTCCCCATCGACGTTCTTGATCCGATAATCCCGATGCCACAGCGCCCCTTTGGACCCGCGGCTCCAGGTGTCCACATATACGGTTTCCATATCCCTTGGCATCCGCCGCATCTCTAGCTCCAGCGTAATCAGCATCCAGCCCATGCCCCGCTCGATCATTTCCTCGCGGCTGATCCCCAGCGCCTCAATATGCCGGTCAGCCGCTCTCTGCAAAATACTGAGCAGCGAAGCCCATCGGCATTCTCCCTTAAAGTCTGCGTCAACGGATTGAATGGTATATTCTTCTGTCCATTTTTCTATCATGAGTCCCATGCCAGCTCCTTTATTTTCTCAACCTAACCACTCTCTTCAAGCATAATCAAAAAAATCGCTTTTATCAAAGAACGAAGAGGCATATCACTGCATTGGAAAATAATGATTTTATCCAAGTTGCTGGTCAACCCGGTTTAAAAGTCACGTCTTTGGTTAATAGTAAGGCACAAACAACTATAACTTATACGAGGTGATTAACATGAGTTTTCTTTGGTCATTAATCGTTGGCGGTATCATTGGATGGATTGCTGGTTTGATTATGGGCAGAGACATCCCCGGCGGTATCATCGGTAACATCATTGCTGGTTTCGTCGGTGCTTGGCTGGGCGGTCTTCTGCTTGGATCCTGGGGACCGGAAATGGGTGGATTCTACATCCTGCCTGCATTGATCGGTGCCGTCATCCTGGTCTTTATCGTCAGCCTGATCATGGGTTCGATGAGACGCGGCCGCTCATAACCCCTTGAAATTGAACGTTGATGCGTAATTTCTGCGATGTTCCGCTGTGACATGGTTTAGACATACTTACAGCGGTATTCGCAAGTGCAACGGACAATTTCCGTAACCAAACAGGGTGACCTATTCGCCATCATGGCATAGGTCACCCTGTTTTACATGTTTAAGTAATGGGAAGTCCCTGCTTCTTCGCATAATTGCCCCAATGCGGCTTACGCCCATCGATATCGCTATACCCGTATTCATCCGATAAGTCCCAGCTGGTCAGCGCCTTGCCGCTCTTGTCGGCCACATTCGGGTCGGCTGCCAGCGCCGCAACCGCCTGCCCCAGAAAATATGGAGTCTCCGATTCGATAAAATGCGGTTCTCGTGCCGTGGCATCCCGCCAATTCTCCTCCGAAACGCCGAAGTGATCCAGCATCTGCTCGGAGCGCAGAAATCCCGGTGTCACGGCTAGTGCGGTTACCTGATAGGGACGCAGCTCTTCCGCCATGGCTGCCGCCAGATGAATCGCCGAAATTTTTGCCAGGCTGTAATACAAATTCCCGCGATACCGGTACGTCGAGCCGTCCGTGACCTCAACGACCAATCCGCCACCGTTCGCCACCATCAGCGGAACGCCGTAATAACTCGTGATCATATGCGCCGTCACTGCCCGCTCCTGCATCAGCAGTCCATCGGACAGAAATTGCTCCCAGAACGGAATGTTCCAATGCGTCAGGTTCTCGCCGCCCCATATATCATTGATGAGGATGTCAAGCCGGCCTTGCTGCTCTTCGCGAATGCGTTCAAACAACGCTTTCACTTGCTCTTCCACGGTATGGTCGCATTGCACAGGAATGCCGGTGCCTCCCCGCTCCGTCACCATCTCCGCCGTGTCGTCAATCGTCTCCGTTCGCTTGATATCCGACGCTTGGCCGCGAACGCTCCGTCCCGTGCAATACACCGTTGCCCCCGCGGCACCCAGCATCACCGCAATGGCGCGGCCTGCTCCCCGGGTCGCTCCGGCCACGACGGCGATTTTTCCTTGCAATGGCTTAGGATCACTCTTATTCATAGCGTTACCTCCAACTATATACTGAAGTATCTCAACGCCTTCATCGTATCAGACATATATGACATCCGTTGTCTTATATCCATGCTACAATACAATTAACTTCTATAGATACAGAGAGGGGACAGGATATGAGGGCGGATCGTCTAATATCCATTATGCTGATGCTTCAGAACGGGGGGAAGAAGAACACCCGTTATCTGGCGGAGCAGCTTGAGGTATCGGAGCGCACGATTATACGCGATATGGAAAGCTTGAGCTCGGCGGGCATCCCCGTGTATGCGGAAAGAGGATCCCAGGGTGGGTGGGTGCTGGAGGAGAGCTATCGAACGAACCTGACCGGCATGACACCGGACGAGCTCATCTCCCTGCTGGTTTCCAGCCACAGCCCGCTGATCGGGGATTTGGGGATCCGTAAACAGTTTGATGCTGCCTATCAAAAATTATTGGCTTCTTCCCCGCGCTCCATTCGGCAGGATGCCGAAATCATTCGGGAGAAGATCCATATCGATGGCGCAGGCTGGCATTCCTACCGCGAATCGCATCCGTATCTTACGGTTTTGCAGGAGGCGCTGTGGTTGGACCGCATCATCGATATCCAATACATGAAGGGAGAGGAACGAGTCGAAAGAAGGGTTCATCCCCTCGGGCTGGTTGCCAAAAGGAGTACCTGGTATGTGGTGGCTGAATCCCAAGGCGAGCTGCGAACCTATCGCGTATCGAGAATCGTGGATGCCGTCATGTCCGAGGATACATTCCAGCGTCCGGCCGGTTTTAATCTAGCCGAGTATTGGGAGGAGTCGCTGGCACGGTTCATGCAAAATCTCCCCCAGTATCCCGCACAGGTTCGCATGGCCGTCGATCTGATCAAACGCTTTGAGCGGGAGCGGTACGTAAAAATACTCCGATGCGATATGGATTGCCAGCACGACGGGTGGATAACGGCCGATTTGGAGTTCAACACCCTGGAATCGGCTTCGGCATTTCTTCTAAGCTGCGGGGCGGAAATCGAGGTGATGGCCCCCCAAGAACTCAGGGAGCATGTCAGCAGGGCGGCAAATGCCATATCGCGGCTATATGAATAGATCAAATGAAAACACCGGGCCATCGCCCCAAAAACAGAGGCTTACCCGGTGTCGTGAGTATTGCGTGCGCGATGTGCGCCATCTTCATTGAATCGTATGGAGAGGCTTCAGGTTGGCTTCGATCTGTTCCCGCTTCGGCTCCAGAAACGGCGGCAGCGCAAGGGACTCGCCGAGATGGTCGATATGCTCATCCGTGTCAAAGCCCGGACCATCGGTAGCTACCTCGAACAAAATACCGTTAGGCTCCCGGAAATACAAGGAACGGAAGTAAAAGCGATCGACAAATCCCGAATTCGAAAAGCCCACATCTCCAATCCGGTCAATCCAGGACCGAAGCTCTTCCTCGTCCTCGACGCGGAATGCAACATGATGAACACCGCCGCGGCCAAGCCGCTCCTGCGGAAGATCCGTTCGTTCCTCCACGTGCACTTCCGCTCCCGTACCGCCTTCTCCCGTCTCAAAGACCAGGATATCGGGCTGCCCGTCTACTGGCGAAGCATAGTGCCCTTTGTAGCGGAAGCCCATCAGCTCCGTCAATACCTTCACGGTCTGCACGGGATTAGGCACGGTCAGCTGTACCGGGCCTAAACCGATGATGGCGTATTCCGCCGGAACCGGCCCCTTTTCCCATGGAACGCCGCCTGGAACCCCCTCGTTATGTTCATCCGAAACGAGAATGATGCGCTGGCCCTCGAAGTCCCTGAAGAGAAGGGTCAATCGGCCCGCACGTTCCTTGATCTCCTCGCGTTCTACGCCGTGCTCGTCCAGCCGCCGGGTCCAATATTCCAAGGCGCGGTCGTTCGGCACTCGCAGGGATGTCGCCGAAATGCTGTTGTTTCCCTCTCGGGTCCGGCCCGCCATCGGAATTTCGAAGAAGGTAAGCTCCGTGCCGGGATTTCCTTTTTCATCGCCGTAAAACAGATGGTACACCGACACATCGTCCTGGTTCACCGTTTTCTTGACCAATCGCATGCCCAGAACCTTTGTATAAAATTCGAAGTTCCGCGAAGCCGCAGCCGTTAACGCGGATACGTGATGAATTCCTTTAAACTTCATGACTTCAACCTCCATTTATCGTTTTTTCTTTATTAATAGCATGTTCACCATCTTCAATATTCATATTTGCCGTCTGATTCGGGAGCAGCTTCGTTCTTCGCTGCCTTCTTTACGTTTTTGCTTAATCTCAGTTTAGTATTTAAACATTAAATCGTCAAGTCTTAATATTAAGATATTTAAAATAAAAATAACAGAACTCCTTTTCCCCGATCGAACCCGGAAAAATGGATCTGTTATTCATTCCCTCCTATGTTGAACCCTATCCGCAAAATATCCGATTTCGATATCATAGGATCAGGTTCATTCTATGTCTTGGAGATCGCCTCTTCCCGATACTCGGATGGCGTTTTCCCCGTGATTTTCTTAAATACCTGGGTGAAGTATCGCGGATCCTGATACCCTACCAGCGGCGCTACCTGGTACACCTTCACGTCCGTATTCAGCAGAATGCTCTTGGCCTTCTCGATCCGGCACTCCGTCAGGTACTCCAGAAACGTATAACCCGTCGTTCCCTTAAACAGCGTGCAGAAATGACTGATGCTCAAATCCGCCAGCTCCGAAACCTCCTCGATGGTCAGATCCTTCTGATAATTCTCCGCGATGTACTCCTTGGCTTTGCCCATCACGGCTTGAACATTGTCTTTGGCCTGTCCGGACCGGCTCTCGGCAATCCACTTGCTGAAGTGGCTCTTGATGACGTCCATCAGCTGCTGAAGCGTGCCGGATGCATGAAGCTCCTGCAGCAGTTCCTCCAGCGACCACTCAAACAGCACCTTCATGTGTTCAAACTGCCGATACAGCACGACGCTCATCTCCAGCAGCACCCGCTCGGTCATCTCCCTGCTGAACGCATGCTCCTCGATATAAGCCTTGGTTTCGTCAAAAAGCTCCAGAAGCCGCTCCTTATGAAGCGTACGGATGCTTTCCACCATGAGCGACTCGAGATGCTTCGGATACTTCGCTTCGCTGGCCGTTTCCAGCACCGAGTCGGGCGCCCCGAGAAACACGCCCTCTTCCCCGGAATAAAACCGCTGGTACAATGCGCGGACGGCCGTCTCGTATGCCGTTCCCAAGCGGTCGATCCCGGCCATGCTGGGACTGAAGCCGACCGAGCAGGACAGCTTCGTGTTCCGCTTGATCAATTGCACCAGATCCCGGCCGATATCCTCCTGCCGCTCCTTCGTCAGATTCGGAAACAGCAGCACCCATTCCCCGCTGCGGAAAGGAAATACCGTCAGCCCGCCATGCTGCAAGGACCACTCCTCGAGGACGTTCCGTACGGCAAACAGCCACAGGCGCTTCTCATCCATGCTCCACAGCTCGTTAAGCCGCAAATATTGATCCAATTGAATGACGGCCATCGTGTATCCATGCTCCAGCTCGCTGTCCTCCAGCCACTGCATATGCTGCAGGGGACTGCGGTTCCCTTCGATGAATTCGGTCAGCATCCGCTCCCGGGCCAGCAGCGACAGAACCTTGATCGAGTGGAGCATCTGGTCATCCGCAATCTGCTTCTCCAGGGTTCTGGCCGCCCTGGCAATCGTTTCGGTCAGTTCATCGTGGTCGATCGGCTTCAGCAAATAATCGAAAGCCCCTTCGCGCAGCGCTTCCCTCGCGTATTCGAATTCGCCGTACCCGCTGATGAAAATAATGATTCGTCTTGCCTGATCCGCCTTCATCTCCTTCATGAGCGTAATGCCGTCCATCCCCGGCATCCGAATATCGCTGATAATGATATGCGGCGACACTTCGCGTGCCAGCTTCAATGCGCCGTCTCCGCTCTTGGCCTCCCCAACGACCTCCAGATCGAGCTCATCCCATGGAATAGCCGCCTTCAGGCTGCGCAGAATGATCGGCTCATCATCAACCAGCATGACTCTGAATTTGCCTTCCGATCCGCCCATGACGTTCCCCCCTGTTTCCTGTTTACTCTGCTGCCGTATTCCGCCTAAGCTTCCAATACCGGACCGAGGACTTCTGAATTTGCTCCAATGCGCCGGCAGCATCGATCCTTCCTCCAATCATATCCTCGATCACCTTCAGGAACGAACTGTTCACCTCGGGTGATAACGTGTTGTCGTAAGGCAGAAAGGTGCTCGTGGATTCCTCCATCAATTCCGTGACTTGGGCAAAAACCGGCCCGGTTTTCTTGGAATCATAGTCAATCTTCATCGAAGGGACGCGCAGCCCTTCATACACCAGCCGAGTCTGCACCTCCGGGGTATAGAACATGCCCAGCAGCTCCAGAGCCGATTGCTTTTTCGTTTCATCCAAGTCCGATGACAGCCCGATGCCGATCGTATATCCCCCTGCCAAGGAGCGTTCTTCGCCGGGAAAAAGCGACGGAAAGGGAATGACGCCGATCTCATTCTGAAAATCCGGGTAATCCTCATTCTGCAGCAGCGTGATATCCCAGCTGCCGTTCATATACATCGCCGCTTTTCCTTCCGTGAACTGGGCAATCGCTTCTTCCGTGGAAATATCGTTTGCCCTCGGACTGAACGCCCCTTCCTCGATCCACAGCTCCAAGTGCTCAAACGCCTCCAAATACGACTCTTGCACAAAGCTTGCCTGATCATCGCCTTCAACCAGCCGGTCAATCAGTTCCGGGCCGGCGTAGCGATCCATGAAATAATGGGCAAAAATTCCCGCCGGCCACCTGTCTTCGTTGCCGACCGCAAAGGGGATGATGTCGTTCTCCCGTAGGACACGAATAGCTTCGTCCATCTCTCCCAGCGTCTTCGGAGGCTCCAGCTTCAGCTGCCGGAATAAAGCCCGGTTATAATAGATCGGCTCTGCGTGTCCCTCGAAGGGCAGGCCATAGATCCGGTCCTCGAAGGTCCAATGGTGCAGATCCTTGAACTGCTCCTTCAATCCGGTATCCTGCAAAAAATCCGTTAAATCCATTAACCGGTTGGATCTGGCATAAGGCACGATCTCGGCCCCTCCGAACAAGACAAACATATCCGGCGGCGTGCCGGTCACCATCTCGCTCTTCAGCTTTTGTTCCCGGTGAATCGTCTGATCGATGCTCTCGAAGTTCACCTTTACGTTTGGATGCGCTTTCTCATAAGTGCGGACGATGCTCTCGAATACGGCCAGCACCGGCTTGTCATGCTCTTTGTTCCAGAAATGCCGGAACGTTAGCGTGATTTTCTCGGGCTGATCCTCCTGGGCCGGTTCCTGATTCTGTACCGTCACCCACACAACAGACAGCGCCAACAGAGCGGCATATACGACGATCCAGCCCCAATTCCAAAACCATCTCACCCTGCAGCCCCCCTGTCATGTCAGTATTTTCGGTATTCGAATTCGTATCAAGGAGCCGTAACCTGGGGAGGAACAAATCATCAGACCGTAACGGCTGCCAAACCGGATCCGCAGCCTTTCATGAACATTCTTCAATCCGACCCCGTTCTCGCGGTACTTTTTGAGCTGTCCCGGATCCGAATTCCACAGCTTCATCAGCGTTTCCGGATCGAAGCCCGGACCGTTGTCCTCCACGTCAATCACGATATCCTCGCCATCCTCGGACACCCTGATGGAGATGAGTCCGCTTTCCTCCATCGGTTCGATCCCGTGATATAAAGCGTTCTCAACAATCGGCTGAACGATCAGCTTTTGCGTAACGTAGTGCCTCAGTTCATTCGGAAGCTCAATGCCGTAATCGAATTTTTCCTCGAACCTGAATTTCTGTATCCGCATGTAATGCTGGACATGCTCCAGCTCCATGCTGAGGGGGATAAGCTCATGATGCTCGCTGATGCTGATACGCAGCAGCTTTCCAAGCGAAACCACCATCTTGCTGATATCCTTATTGCCCTGAAGCACGGCCATCGAATTGATCGATTCCAGTGAATTATAGATGAAGTGCGGATTGATCTGAGCGACCAGCGCCTGCAGCTCCGCTTCCTTTTTTCGTGCTTGTTCCGTCTCGACCTGCCCAATCAGCTCCTGGATCTGGGTGCTCATCCGGTTAAAGCCGTCGATCAACAAATCCGTCTCGTCCTCCGCCACGTTATGCGACGGGATCGGAACGAAGATGCCCTGCTTGACGCGCTTCATCCCGTTCACCGCGCTAATGATGCTGCGCACCATTCTGCGCACAAAAAAACGGTCGAACAGGAACGCCGACACGAGCGAGATCAGTCCCAGGATCAAGGCCAGGTTGCGAATCGGGACCGATTCGGCCGAAATCAGTTTGCTTGGCGTGATGGCGACCAGAAACCAATCTTTATTATGAGAAGGTGAATATGTGATCAGCGATTTTTCGCCTGCATATTGATCGACATAATACCCTTTTCCATTCGTCTTATAATTATCCGAGAGAAACGGGAATTCCGTCCGCTCCCCGATATGCCCGCCTGACTTGCTGAACACGATGTGCCCCTGCTGGTTGACCAGCAAAATATCTCCTTGCTTCAGCGTTGCCGCCTCCCAGAACACCTGATCGAGGAGATCCGGCTTCACGTAGATCACCACGGTTCCGATATCCTCCAGCGAGTAATAGTCCTTGATGACCCTGGATTGAATCAAAACGGGAGCGCCGTCAGCCGCAGAGCCGTTCTCGCCGGGTCCGACCCATACGGGACGCCCCTCAGCCTTCTCCACGGCTTCATACCATGCCTGCTGCCTCAGTTCCTGAAGCTCCATTCCGCCATTCGTGTTATACATCAACCGGTCATTCGAATAAAAAGCAAACGACGCAATCATCGGATGATTGATCAGATTGTTGATCTCCTGCCGCCGTTCATAGGTAACCGCGTATTCCGGCTGTTTCAGCATCTGCTGAACCGATTGCTGGGTAATCGCCGAGTTCGAAATCGTCGTGATTTCGTTCAAGGCGAACTTCAGTTTCCGATCCGTTTCCAGGAGCGAAATCCAGTAGAAATCATTCGACTTCTTCTCCATCGCTTCCGAAAAGCTGTAATAGGATACCCCGCCCAGCGCGATGACCGGAATGAAGACCAGAAGAATAATAGCCAGCAATATCTTTCGGCGGAGTTTCATGGATCCTTCCTCCCTCCACTCTACTATGTCTATTATTCTTCATGACAGGCTGCATTCCTTGTCGACTTCACCTTGCTTGTTAACTTTTTATGGCGCCTGATGTCAATCCGGCGATGACCCATCGGCTGAACAACAGAAATACGATGAGAAGCGGCAGCGTCGCCGTGAAGGTGGCCGACATGATCATGCCGAAATCAAGGCCGTCCTTATTGGTGAACAATTGCTGCAGCGCAATTTGAATGGTGTAATTCTCTCTGTTTTTCAATACGACGAGCGGCCAGAAGAAATCGTTCCACACGTTCATGAAGTTCAGAATCCCGAGCGTGGCCATCGCCGGGGTAACAACAGGAATGGCAATGTTCCAGAAGATCCGGAAATGTCCGCCGCCGTCGATCCGCCCCGCTTCGATGAGCTCGGTATGAACGGCAGAGGCGATGTACTGCCGCATCCAGAAGATGCCGAAGGCATTGACCATGGCCGGCACGATCAGCGCTTTGTAGCTGTCGATCCAGTGCAGCTTGGCCATGATGACGTATTGTGGAAGCACGCCCAACTGGGCAGGCACCAGCATTGTGGCAATGACAAAAACAAACAGCGTCTTTTTCAAAGGAAACTCATACTTGGCAAAAGCATAACCTGCCAGCGTGCAGAGGAACACAACGGACAAGGTCACGGCCGTAGACACCACCACCGAGTTCATCAAGGCCCTGAAAAAATCCGTCCGCTCCAGCACGCGCGCGAAGTTATCGAAAAACTGCGTGCCGGGCGTAAGCAGCGGCGGAATGTGAAATGCCGCATCCTTGTCATTGGTAGCCACGACAAACATCCAGTAGAACGGGAAGACCGAGACCAGCGCGCCAAGGACCATGAAAAGATAGAAAAAGAATTTCGCGACAACACCGGGTTCATCCGGCTTTTTTCGGCTTATGGCGACAGTGCTCATGCTTTTTTACCTCCCGAATCTTTGCCTTCGCGGCCCAATATCATATTTAATACCGAGAACAGAATGGTGGCGATGAACAAGAGAACCGCCGTTGCCGCAGCCGTACCGAAGAATCCGTTCTTAAATGCTTCGTTATACAAATAGGTGACCATCGTGACCCCTTCCTGACGCGTAGAACCCGTGCCGGACTGACCGAGGAATACATAAGGCTCCGTAAACAATTGGAGCGCGCCGATCGTCGATACCAAGGTGACGAACAGAATGAATGGGCGAAGAAGCGGCAGCGTGATATAGAGCAGCTGCTGGCCGCGGGTGGCCCCGTCGATTTTGGCCGCTTCATAAATATCGGTCGGAATGCTCTGCAGCCCCGACAGAAAAATAATGGCGTTATAGCCCATCCACCGCCACATGACCATGGACGATATGGCGATTTTGACTCCCCACCAGCCGGAGTTGAACGGCACGCTTTCCGCACCGAAGGTGTTCAGCAGCCAGTTGACCATCCCGTTGTTTCCGAACATCGTACTGAACACCAGTGTCACCGCAACGATGGAGGTGATATTCGGCATGAAATACAGGATGCGGAACGTGTTCTTGAATCTGTTCAAGGCCGAGTTGAGCATAACCGCAACAAACAATGCTACAATCAGCTGCGGCACGGTTCCCATCAGAGCCATAATGAGCGTGTTGCTAAACGCGATCCAGAAGGTCGGGTCGCTTGTAATCAGTTCGTAGTTCTTGAAGCCGACGTATTTCATCGGTCCGAGCGCATCCCATTTGAAGAAGGATAAATAGATGGTAAACAGGATCGGATACAGACCGAAGATTGCGAACAATATAAAGAATGGCGATATAAACGTATAAGCCGTAAACCGGCTTCGCACGGTCTCCGTCAACAAGCGCCGCCTTTGCGGCACCGGCTGCGGCGATTCTGCCGTTGCTGTGTCAGCCATGATGCACCTCCAGGTAGGTAAGGATAAATCCGAACCCGAGCGAAGGGCGCTTATCCCTTCTCGGGTTCGGACGGTTATTGGATATGAACGGGCTAGCTGGAATGATCGCCTGTTTAGCTTAGCTGCGATCGACCAGCGTCTTGATTTGCTTCATTGCGCTTTCCCATTCTTTTTGCGGGTCGGCCTTTTTCTCCAGCACGTTTTTGAGCGCGTTTTTGATGATGGTGTCGGTCTGGTCATGAAGCGGTCCGTAGTAAACCGGCTTGATGCGTTCCGCCGATTTGGCATACGCTTCGGAAATGACCTGGCCGCCGAAGAATTCGTCCTTCTCTTCCGTGAACGAAGGTTCGCTGTATACCGCCGGAATGGACGGGAACAAGCCGCTGTCCTTGAACGATTTCAGCTGATTTTCCTTGTTCAGCACCCACGAGATGAATTCGTAAGCTTCCTTCGAATGCTTGCCTTCCTTCGGCAGGGTCAGGAACGAACCGCCCCAGTTGCCTGCTCCTTCAGGAAGCTGGGCAATCTGCCATTTGCCTGCGGTGTCCTTCGCATTGCGGATGGTTCCGGCAATCCAAGCCGGGCCGAGCATGACGCCGAAGTCGCCGTCATTGATCGCTTTTTGCCATTCAGGAGACCATAGAATCCAGTTGCCGATCCAGCCTTCCTGAATCCCTTTGACGGTAAAGTCGTAAGCTTTTCTCACTTGCGGGTTCGTATCTCCGATAAAGGAGCCGTCCTCTTTGTTGAAGTAGATTTGATCCGGGGATTGGTCACGCACCCCGTTGTAGACCAGGTCTGTCAAATCGGCGAAAGGCTTTCCTGTTTTGCTTGTGAAATCCTTGGCCACGCTGGCGAATTTGTCCCATGAATCGATCGCAGCGCTGAAGCCGTCCGGATCGGTTGGCAATCCTGCTTGCTCAGCCAGATCCGTACGGTAATAGACGACCGTAGGTCCGATGTCTGTTGGCAGACCGAGTTGGAAGGTGCCGTCAACCGATGTGGCCTGCTTCCATTTCCACTCCAGGTAGTTGCCCTCTAAGTCTTTGGCGCCGAGGTCGTACAAGTTATAGAACTTATCCTGGTTATTGATGAAGCGCTCCATGAAGGCAATTTCCAGCTGGAAAATGTCAGGTGCACCAGAGCCCGCGGACAACGCCGTCGTCAAATTGTTGTGGTGCGCCGTTTGGTCCGACGTATTCTGGAATTTGAACGTGATGTTTGGATGCTCTTTCGTATATTCCTTCGCCAGATCTTCATAGTTGGTCGTTCCGAGCGACCAAAAGGAGAGCTCGATTTTCTCTGTGGACTCGGTTCCTTCTTTCGTATTGTCCGTCCCTTCATTGCTGCTGCCTCCCCCCGGAGATTCAGCCGTACTGCTTCCGTTTCCGCCACCGCCTCCACATGCGGCCAGCGTGAACACCATGATGACACTCAGGAGCAGCAAGCTCCATGATTTAAACCTTTTCATTCTTCTACCCCTCTTCCATGGAACGTATTTTTCTTCTTTAGTCTAATGAAAGCGGCGCCAAATTTTGAGGAGGCAAACTTTCGAATTTGAGTTGAATATATTACGATTCACGTACATCTCGAAAAATCGCAGCACTAAAAAACCGCATATCGATTATCGATAGCGGTTAATAGCTTAGATTAATCTCTCGGAGTGGAACACTTCGTCAGCCTGACGATTTCTCCGGTTGGACCCCAGAGCCCTCTAGGGCGGCCTCCGGGAACCTTACTAACGGTTGTCCATGCACCAGGTTCGTTCCATTGATTCTTGTTACGTTGTCATATCGTCCATTTGACGATGGAACCCGCGTAGGTCATGCCTCCGCCGAATCCGTAGAGCAGTGCGTGGTCTCCGGCTTTCAGGCGCCCTTCGTCGACGGCCAGCTGAAGCGCAAGCGGAATGGAAGCTGCTGACGTATTCCCCCGGTACTCGACGCTGGTCAAGGTGCGGTCCATTGTAAACGGCCCCCGCTCGTTAATCGCCTCGATCATGCGGAGATTTGCGCTATGCGGAACAAACCAATCGACTTCGTCCGCGGTCATGCCCCCTTTGGACAAAAGGGCCCGGACGCCGTCCGGAATGTTCCGAATGGCCCACTTATAAATCTCGCGGCCATTTTGGACAAGGCATCCGCTCTTTAATTCCGTACCGTCCATTTGCTCGGAGAGCGCCGTTTTATACAGATGAATGCCGCCTTCGCCAAAAGTGCCCGAAACGGAAGCGATGATCCCAGCCGAAGACTCGTCTCTCTCCAACAATACGGCACCTGCACCATCCCCAAACAATACGCATGTCGTTCGGTCGGTATAATCCGTAATCTTCGATAACGTTTCCGCGCCGATAACCAGAATTTTACGGTAGGCTCCCCCGGATATCAATCCGTCAGCCATCTGCAGCGCATATACGAATCCCGCACAGGCGGCATTCAGATCCAGCGCGCCTGTGCTTGCGATGCCCAGCTTCGATTGCACTCGGGAAGCGGTACTGGGAAAAGAGTACTCCGGCGTGCTCGTGGCCACAAGAATCATATCCGCATCCTGCACGGTAATGCCATACCGTTCAACCATATCCTCCACAGCTTTAATGGCAAGATCGGACACGTACTGATCGGGAGCCGCAATCCGGCGTTCCCGCATGCCTGTTCGCTGGACGATCCACTCATCGCTCGTTTCCACCATTTTTTCCAAATCCGCATTCGTTAAGATCCGTTCAGGAACGTACGTCCCGATTGCCGTTATTCTCGACTTCGATTGGCTCATCATTCCCACCTCCAATTTTATAACTATTATAACACCAAGTATTAGGACTTGGTACTAATTTATTTTTATATATGATTATTCTAGCCTTCACCATCTTCGCCTCGATCTAAACACGCGGTCCCTCTTACACGAAAAACCTTTATCGCTGAAGCGATAAAGGTTCTCTAACCACGACTAGAAATATACTTCCTCACCAACCGACATGCAATAAATCGGGATGTGAGGATCCCGCAATTTTACTTTCTGATGATTCATGATTGTATAACAAAAAAGACCGCTATCGATTACTCGATAACGGTCTTTATGGTTGTTCGCTTGGCGACGTCCTACTCTCCCGGGACCCTTCGGTCCAAGTACCATCGGCGCTGGAAGGCTTAACGGTCGTGTTCGGTATGGGAACGCGTGGAACCCTTCCGCCATCGCCACCAAACGTATATTCAGGATACGGCATCGCCAAATGCCGTGACCATCCTCCTTGCAAGCATAGCTTGTACACTTACAATTCAGTTTTGATCACCTGAAAACTAGATACGAAACGATATTTGCAGCACATTAGACTCCGTAGCATTCACCCGATGTGGTATCGGGGTCCCCAGAAAGTATTCGGCATCCGCTTCAAAGCTTCGCTTCACTT
>NZ_FNZO01000020.1:0-56534 GCF_900109305.1 Paenibacillus sp. cl141a | reverse complement strand
CAGCGCCGATGGTACTTGGACCGAAGGGTCCCGGGAGAGTAGGACGTCGCCAAGCGAACAACCATAAAGGCCGTTATCGAGTAATCGATAGCGGTCTTTTCCTATATGCCGTGACGTGGATTTCTGATTTCTGGACTATCCCGGGCCGGCTTGGGTGATACTAAACGACAGTCATGCGTGATAATGCCTAAAAGGATGCAATATGGCAGGTCAATCGTATACGTGGATAAGTCTCCATTTAATAGTAGAAATCCATCCATTTGTCCACTCCAAAGAGACAGGACAACGCGCTGGATGGATACTTGCGAACTTCAGGGAAAGGGCCAATTCAATCCTTGACAGCCTATGGGCCCTTTGCTAAGATGGCAATAATATATTTCTGAAAATACTTGAAAATGCCGTCCGGTCCAGCTCTGACAGTAGTTGTAGTCCGCAGGAAGACGACAAAAAGGAGGAATAACCCAGGTGTGGGAAGATAAGTTTAGCAAGGAAGGCTTCACTTTTGACGATGTATTGTTGGTTCCTAGAAAATCCGAGGTACTTCCAAAAGAAGTGGATGTTAGCACCAAATTGAGCGAGCACGTGAAATTGAACATCCCGCTCATCAGTGCAGGTATGGACACCGTTACGGAAGCTCCTTTGGCAATTGCCATTGCTAGAGAAGGCGGAATCGGCATTATTCATAAAAATATGACGGTTGAACAACAGGCGGAAGAAGTAGATCGGGTGAAGCGCTCGGAAAGCGGAGTCATCACCAATCCATTCTCGCTTCATGCCGATCATCTTGTATCCGACGCTGAGAAACTCATGGGCAAATTCCGGATTTCCGGGGTTCCGATCGTGGATGAGAACAATAAGCTGATCGGGATTTTGACGAATCGTGATCTTCGTTTTGTTCATGATTACAATACGGTTATCAGCGAAGTAATGACCAGTGAGAACCTGGTTACCGCTCCGGTTGGAACGACCCTTCAGGATGCTGAAATGATTCTGCAGAAGCATAAAATCGAGAAGCTGCCTTTGGTGGACGAGGATAATGTTCTTAAAGGACTTATCACGATTAAAGACATTGAGAAAGCGATTCAGTTCCCTAGAGCAGCGAAGGACGCTCAGGGCCGCCTGCTTGTAGGTGCAGCGATCGGAATCTCCAAAGATACCTTCGAAAGAGCAGAAGCGCTTGTGAAAGCCGGTGTAGACGTCATAACCGTTGACTCCGCTCACGGGCATCACATCAATATTATTGATTCCGTACGCAAACTGCGCGAATTGTATCCGGATCTGACCATTATCGCGGGCAATGTAGCTACAGGCGAAGGTACGCGAGAGCTTATCGAAGCCGGTGCATCCGTCGTTAAAGTGGGAATCGGTCCTGGATCCATCTGTACGACCCGCGTGATTGCCGGGATTGGCGTACCGCAAATCACAGCTATTTATGACTGCGCAACGGTTGCTAAAGAGTACGGCGTGCCGATTATCGCAGATGGCGGTATCAAATACTCCGGGGAAATTACAAAAGCCATCGCAGCCGGCGCCAGTGCCGTTATGCTGGGGAGCATGTTCGCAGGGACGGAAGAAAGCCCGGGCGAAGCCGAGATCTACCAAGGACGCCGTTTTAAGGCTTATCGGGGCATGGGTTCCCTTGCTGCCATGAAACAAGGCAGTAAAGACCGTTATTTCCAAGATGACGACAAGAAATTGGTACCGGAAGGTATCGAGGGCCGTGTAGCTTATAAAGGGCCATTGGCAGATACCATCCATCAGCTGATCGGTGGATTGCGTTCCGGCATGGGGTATTGCGGAACGCAAAACCTGGAGGAGCTGCGGAATGATACCCAATTTATCCGCATTTCCGGGGCTGGTCTCCGCGAGAGCCATCCGCATGATATTCAAATCACCAAAGAAGCGCCTAACTATTCCTTGTAATTCACGGAAAAGAATAAGGATATACAGTATATGTCATTTATTTCCTGGACAAGCTGGATGAATTTCATCTAGCTTGTCTTTTTTTGATACCCCCCCTATGATAGAATAGAACAAGTTAATGACTTATTGAGAATTAGAGGGGAGTAATTCCATTGATAGACAAGTCTATAAAGAAGAATAAGCGACAACGAATTCAAAGAACGCTGGCATCCTTGATGCTGTTTAATATACTATGTTTCTCTGCTGCGCCTGCGGTTTCGTTCGCTGCACCTAATATGCTCGCTACAGCGGATACAACCAAAGCTACGGAAGACAAAGCGGCAACGGACAAGGCTGCGACGAATAATGCGAAGCCGGACAAAGTGCCCTCGGTCGATCAGTTGGGCTTGGAAGTGAGCTCTGCCGTCATGATCGAGCCATCTACGGGCCAGGTGCTGTTATCCATAAATGCGGATGAAGCATTGCCGCCTGCGAGCATGACGAAGATGATGACGGAATACATCGTGGCAGAGAAGGTAAAACAAGGCGAGTTAGCATGGGATGACGTAGTCACGGTAGGGGAAAATGCTGAAAAAACCGTGGGCTCACGGATATTTTTAGCTGAAGGCGACCAACATACAGTGGAAGAGCTCTACATAGCCATGGCTGTCGGCTCGGCGAATGATGCAACGGTAGCATTGGCTGAACATGTCGCTGGTTCCGAAGCAGAGTTTGTTACCATGATGAACGATACGGCGAAAAAGATGGGATTGAAGACCGCTTTCTTCATTAATTCCACAGGCCTTAGCCGTGCAGATATGCCTGAGAAATACCGTCCTGCAGAAGATAAAGAAACTGTAATGTCGGCAATGGATACTGCATTACTTGCCAAGTATATCGTTGAGGATCATCCTGACTTTGCGAGGTTTACGGCCATTCAATCGCATAAATTCCGGCCGCGCGATACGAGTCCGATCATCAACTACAACTGGATGCTGGAGGCCAACAAAAGCATTACGAACTTCAAGGCCTATGCTTACGAAGGTTTGGACGGTTTGAAAACCGGTCATACCAAAGCGGCGGGTTATTGCTTTGCCGGTACCGCTGAGCGTGACGGCATGCGTTTGATCAGCGTGGTTATGGGAACGAAATCCGAAGGGGCTCGCTTTAAGGAAACCAAAAAAGTCCTGGATTACGGCTTTGACAACTTCGAAGTGAAGGAAGTCCAAGCAGCCGGAGCAACCGTGCAAGGATTTGAAACCGTCGAAGTGAAGAAGGGCAAAGGTAAGGAAGCTGGGCTGGTGACCGATAAAGCCCTCACATTTGTTGTGCCTAAAGGTTCTAGCGGAAAGAACATTACCTTCGAAGCCAAACTGGATTCTTCCAGCGTGACAGCGCCTGTCGCTAAGGATACAAAGGTGGGCACGGCAACCTACTCATACAAAATCGAAGGCATGAAGGAAACCCAGACCGAAACGGTGAATCTCATCACGGCAGACGAGGTAGAGAAAGCTGGCTGGTTCAAGCTGTTCCTCCGCGCGATCGGTGACTTTTTCGCGGATTTGTTTGATTCCATCAAAAATCTTTTCTAAGCAGCCGATAAATTCCGAGTAAATGGGTTGTATATTTGATTTTGATGCGGTAAAATATCAAGTTAGATTCATTGCAGGTATGCACCATACGGGTACAGACCATATCGCCAGTGAATGCTCTAAATGGCGATGAGATACAACATATAATCGGGAGGCTAGGGGACATGGAAACAGGAACATCTACTGTAAAAAGAGGTATGGCGGAAATGCAAAAAGGCGGCGTCATTATGGACGTCATGAATGCGGAACAAGCGAAAATCGCTGAAGCTGCCGGTGCTACGGCAGTTATGGCGCTGGAGCGCGTTCCTTCCGATATTCGCGCTGCTGGGGGAGTAGCACGTATGGCTGACCCAACCATCGTTGAGGAAGTCATGAAGGTGGTATCCATTCCAGTTATGGCCAAAGCTCGTATCGGTCATTACGTTGAAGCGAAAGTGCTTGAATCTCTCGGCGTGGATTACCTCGATGAGAGTGAAGTGCTGACGCCTGCGGATGAAGTGTTCCACATCGACAAATGGGATTTCACCGTACCGTTCGTATGCGGCGCGAAAGATATCGGCGAGGCGCTGCGTCGCATCGGCGAGGGCGCATCCATGATCCGTACGAAGGGCGAGCCGGGAACGGGCAATATCGTGGAAGCTGTTCGCCATATGCGTTTGATCAACAGCCAAATTCGCAAGGTTCGCAACATGTCGAAGGACGAACTGTATGCCGAAGCCAAAAACCTCGGTGTTTCCTATGACCTCCTGAAAGGCGTTCATGAGACCGGCAAGCTGCCTGTCGTTAACTTTGCCGCCGGTGGCGTGGCAACCCCTGCGGATGCCGCATTGATGATGCATCTGGGCGCTGACGGCGTTTTTGTAGGATCCGGTATTTTCAAATCCGATAACCCTGAGAAATTTGCTCGTGCGATCGTTGAAGCGACAACGCATTATGATGATTATAAATTGATTGCTGAAGTATCCAAGAACCTGGGTGCTCCAATGAAAGGCATCGAGATATCCAAGCTTAGTCCGGCTGAGCGCATGCAGGATCGCGGCTGGTAAGAGAGAAGGGGTAACATGAAGGTCGGCGTACTGGCACTTCAGGGTGCCGTTGCAGAGCATATTCGAAGCATTACGCTTGCTGGCGCCGAAGGGGTGCCGATCAAGAAGGTCGAGCAGCTGGACGGCATTGACGGCTTGATTATCCCTGGCGGTGAGAGCACGACGATTGGCAAGCTGATGCGCAAGTATGATTTTATGGATGCGATTCGTCAGTTTTCAGCCCAAGGCAAACCGATATTCGGAACCTGCGCCGGACTGATCGTGCTGGCCGAGCGAATTCAAGGCGACGAAGAAGCGCATTTGAAGCTGATGGACATCACGGTGGCGCGGAACGCATTCGGACGTCAGCGTGAAAGTTTCGAGACCGATTTGCCGGTGAAGGGCATCGATGAAACGGTGCGAGCCGTCTTCATCCGCGCTCCGCTTATTCTGGAAGTGGGACCGGGCGTTGAGGTTCTGTCCACGTATAAGGATGAGATCGTCACAGCCAGACAAGAGCATCTGCTTGCAGCTTCCTATCATCCGGAGCTGACAGACGATTACCGGCTCCATCAATATTTTGTGGAGATGGTTCGCTCCAGGGCGACGACGCCACAGGCGTAACGTAATAGTTTCAGTAGAAGACATCTTGACTCTTTGGCAGTATGTGAGAGTCAAGTTGTCTTTTTCGCTGAAATGCAATAAGATGTATCGTATGTAATA
The DNA here is from genome assembly GCF_900109305.1 of Paenibacillus sp. cl141a. Classification (NCBI taxonomy): domain Bacteria; kingdom Bacillati; phylum Bacillota; class Bacilli; order Caryophanales; family Paenibacillaceae; genus Paenibacillus; species Paenibacillus sp. cl141a. The sequence continues at coordinate 51,292 of NZ_FNZO01000020.1, read as the reverse complement.
ACGTATAATGCAGCCTTGTCCCAAGGCTTTTTATCAACAGGTAGGGCAGCTGCTTCGATATACTTGATGGATGTTTTACTTTAGGAGGGTTTCCCGTGTTAGACGTAAAAATATTGCGCAGCGAGTACAGTCGTGTTGAAGAAGCGCTGAAGAATCGAGGCAAATCGCTCGATTTGATTGCGGATTTTCCTAAGCTTGACGCCCGGCGCCGGGAATTGCTGCAGGAAAGCGAAAGTTTGAAGAATCGCCGCAACACCGTGTCGGCTGAAGTAGCCAAGCTGAAGAAAAATCGCGAAAATGCAGATGAACTGATTCTGGAGATGCGCCAAGTGTCAGACCAGATTAAAGCAATGGATGAGGAAGTTCGTGAGCTGGAAGCCAGTATATCCGAGCTTACTTTGGCGATTCCGAATATTCCCCACGAAAGTGTGCCTGTCGGCGCCTCGGAGGAGGAGAACGTGGAAATTCGCCGCTGGGCGGAGCCAAAAGCTTTCGATTTCGAACCTAAGGCTCACTGGGAGATTGCCCAGAACCTGGGTATTTTGGACTTTGAAGCAGGCGCGAAGGTTACGGGTTCCCGGTTTACGTTCTACAAAGGTCTGGGTGCGCGGCTTGAGCGTGCCTTAATCAGTTTTATGATGGATCTGCACAGCGACAAACACGGCTATGAGGAAATGCTGCCTCCATATATTGTCAACCGGGACAGCTTGTACGGAACGGGTCAACTGCCTAAATTCGAAGAGGATTTATTCAAAATCAGCGATACCGACTATTACCTGATCCCAACGGCTGAGGTTCCTGTAACGAACTACCATCGTGAAGAAATCCTAAATAGCGAGGATCTGCCTAAATATTACGTCGCATACAGCTCCTGTTTCCGTTCGGAAGCCGGTGCGGCAGGACGCGACACCCGGGGACTTATTCGTCAGCATCAGTTCAATAAGGTCGAGATGGTGAAGATTGTACATCCGGAAACATCGTTTGATGAGCTCGAGAAAATGACGGCGGATGCGGAGCGTGTGCTGCAGCTGCTGAATCTCCCTTATCGCGTCATGACGCTATGTACCGGGGATATGGGCTTCGGCTCCATGAAGACCTATGATCTGGAAGTATGGCTTCCGGAGAGCGGCGTATACCGTGAAATCTCTTCCTGCTCGAATATTGGAGATTTCCAGGCACGCCGTGCCAATATTCGCTTCCGTCCGGAGCCGAAGAGCAAGCCGGAGTTTGTTCACACCTTGAATGGTTCCGGGCTCGCGGTAGGACGTACGGTTGCGGCCATTCTGGAGAATTATCAACAGGCCGACGGCTCCGTTGTCATTCCGGAAGTGCTTCGCCCTTACATGGGGAATGTTAGCATCATCGAACCTAAGAAATAGGTTGATAACATAGGTTGACTTGTGGTATAATGATTTTTGCACGTGATTCATTTGCAGTGATCATTTCCACATGGAGAGGTACCGAAGCGGTCATAACGGGGCGGTCTTGAAAACCGTTAGGGGGCAACTCCACATGGGTTCGAATCCCATCCTCTCCGCCATACATATACAAACGCAAGCCGTTTCCTTAGGGGAACGGTTTTTTTGTGGTCTTGTCTTTATGCTTTGTTTGCCAGACAAATGCATGGAAGCTTCGGATCTATAGCACTTTATACTTGGGGGAACTGCTGTATAAAACAGCGCCTGTTATCGCAATTTATAGAGAAGGGGAGGTGTGAACATGAACTCAGAACTGAATGTCGATCAGTCGACGCTGGTCAATGCTTGGCAGGAAAGGCTGCCGACCATACTCAAACCGGGGGATCGTGCAGAAGTGGCAGCAGACGAAGGAGATCCGAACGCCATCCGCATTCACATTGGCGCAGCAGGTCGTCAGGAGTATTCGTTTGATTTTCAATGCACCTATGTGGATTCCCGGGAAGTGAAGGTCGCTCTGATCGATGTAGAGCGTGATGGCGCGACGACGGATGAGCGCAATGAGAACATACAGGGCATGGTGGGCGATTATACGCGTCATATTCATGAGTGCGCTCAAACGCTGCAGCAAATCACGCATCACTAAGTTCCATGAATGAATATGAGAGCTGTGATGCTCCTTTTAGGCCGGAGCATCAAGGCCGATTGCGTAGAACAATCGCTGTGATCCATGAAATGGAGGGCTATCAGATGAGTAAACCAAAGTCGATCCCGGTGCCTGAAGCACAGGAACAACCGAGGCAGCGAAAGGACCATGACCGAGGCGGCCAGGAGCCGCTGTCAGGTTCGCACAGAGCGAAGATCCGCAAGCAGGATGGCCATTTTAATCCGGAGGGCTAACAGCCTTTAGGAGCAAAATACGAGGCGCCAAAAAGCAAGAATCGAGAGAACCTTCTGTCATTCGACAGGAGGTTCTTTTTTTCGATTTGAAACCTTTTGCATCCAACTTCCGTATTAGTGTTCAAGTGTAATATTTTGGGGCCCCACCTTATTCGCATGTTAAGAAGTTTGAAATTAAGATGGATGGAAAAAGAAAGGGAATAAAATTTCAGTAAATATTCCAGAAAGTGTTTCTCATTTTGGCTAAATGGTTTATGATTAGAAGGTCTGTTATTTTTTTGACTGTTAGAGGGGAGAGAAATTTTAATGAACAAGAAGTTTGCAGCTATCATGCTGACACTGTTGCTTACGGTGACAGTTGTGCTTTCCGGCTGCGCGAAAAAAGAAGAGCCTAAGGCGGCAATGACCAATGCTGCTACGAACGCGATGAAGATGACATCCTACGAAATGAAGAGTAAATTTGTCATTGAAGACCTTCAAGTTAACATACCTGCAGTTGAAGGCGATCCAAGCGTAACACAGGCGATGACGATGCTGAAGAATGCGGAGGTTACACTGGACGGAATCTACCAGGCTGAGCCAATGCAAACCGAGATGAACATGGGCATCAATTTGAAGGGTGACATGGCGATGTCCTTCAACATTGATATGGTGATGACGAAAGAGAAAATCTACGTTAAAGTGCCAAGCATTCCTATGCTGCCGTTCCCGGAAGACGTTGTTGGCAAGTTCCTCGTTATGGACATGAAAGAGCTTGCTGAGCAATCCGGCGAAACATTTAACCCAGAAACTCTGGATACCGAGAAGTCCCAAAAATTCGTTAACGAAATCCTTGAAGCTTTGCTGAGCGAATATGACCAAGCGAAATACTTCAAAGAGATCAATGTTAAAGATGCCGGCCTTCCAGAAGGTGTTGACGCTAAACAAGTGGTACAATTCTTTGTAACCAATGATAACCTGAATGAAGCATTGGATATTATGGTAAACAAGGTTGCACCTAAGGTTGTTGATATTGCAGCTAAAGACGAGTACCGCGAACTGCTGGGTCTGACCCAAGAAGACATCGATGCTGCCAAAGCTGAAGTATCCAACGTCAACCAAGACGAATTCAAAGCGGGCTTGGAAGAAATGCAGAAATACCTGAAGATCAACACATTCAATATCAACACAGCTATCGATAAAAAAGATTTCCCTGCGTACCAAGATGTTGTGCTGAACGTTGACTTCAATGATCCAGAAACGAATGAGAACGTGAAGTTGGCTGTGAAGGGTAGCACCCAATACAACAACATCAACGCGAAACAAGAGTTCAAAATCGGTATTCCAAAAGACGCTGATGTCATCACGATGGAGCAATTTGAGGAATCCATGAGCCAAATGAGCACTTACTAATTTTATTCATCGTAGACAAGAAAACCCGGCCATGACGGCCGGGTTTTCTGTGTTCATTCCGATTTCGGTACATAAGAATCATATTTTCCCGCGCAAACGCCGAAAGAACTGAGTCAGCAACGATGCGCATTCTTCCTGCAGCACGCCATCCACCACGTGCGTCCGGTGATTAAAGCGCGGCTCTTGAAGCAGATTCATCAGTGTGCCCGCACAGCCTGCCTTAGGATCGCCCGTGCCGTAGATGAGCTGCGGAACCCGGGATTGGACGATCGCGCCTGCACACATGGGACAAGGCTCCAGCGTTACGTATAATCGACAGTCAAGCAGCCGCCAGGCACCAAGATGCCGACTGGCCTCCCGGATCGCTACCATCTCGGCATGAGCCGTCCCATCGTAAGTCGTTTCACGCAGATTATATCCACGGCCAATAATTTCATCGCCCCGTACGATGACAGCGCCAATAGGAACTTCACCGAGCTCTTCGGCCTTCCGAGCTTCCGCGATGGCTTCTCGCATCCAGCGTTCATGATTGTCGTTATCCACAGCCAGTGGGTCTATTGAATTTGATATCAATCTAAAGTCTCCTTTCGCTGCTTGCCAAAACCCTGTATTTATACCCAATGTTCAACGAACATTTATTCGTTTGTTAACATGATGTGGACAGAATTGTGGATAAGTAAAATTTTATTCACAAAGTTATGCACATTATCCCCAGATAAGTTGTGTATTTGTGCGCAATTTGTGGATACTCGTTTTATTATCGGGATTAGCCTCTTATATTGTAAGGATTCCCTATTTCAATAGCAATGCGATTGCGGAAAAAACCCGGCAGCCGCAGTACAGCTTGTCTTTTCAAACGATCGTGATCAAGGTATCATGAGGGTATATATTCACAAGTCGTCGATGTGACAGCAGAAAGGTGAAGATGCCACTTGTCGATTAAGACGAAATTATCGATGATCATGTCCATATCGGTATTATTTATCCTTCTGCTTAACATTACGCTGAATTATTACACGACCCAGGAAAACCTGCAGCAGGATAGTGAAACCAAAATGGTAATGGCCGCCACGCAGATCGCCATTACGGTTCAGCAAACCGGCTTTAGCTCTGCGTATGTGGATAACATTTTCGGGGATATGCTGAAGGTCGCCGCGGTTAATGCGGCAAAGGCCTTAGATCCCGATATTAACAATATAACCAATCAGCAATTGGCCGAATTAAGTAAAGAGATCGGTGTGACCCACATTTCGCTGCTGGTCCGAACCAACGATGATATCGTTGTTGCCCGTTCCTCCTCCCAAGACGAAATCGGCCTTTCCACAAAAAACTGGGGGTATTGGCATACCGCATTTCTGGAATTGTTCCAGCATGGCAAAGTCGTGTCCGTTACGGAGGGGCAGCGTGCCGAGCATTTCTGGTCCGGACCGTTCGAGTTCTCCACATCCAATCCGGAGTTCATTGATAAATGGGGATACTATTATGATGGCAAGCGGAATTATATTATCGATCCCTACATCCGGAATTCGAATATCAAGGATTTTGTGAAGATCACAAGTCCGAACACCGTGGTGGAAGAGACATTGAAATCGAATCCGCGGATATTGGAAGTGACGGGCATCAACCCCGAAACGTTTGGCAATGAATATATGAGAGAGGATGGAACGGACGATGTTCACCACAAGCTCCGCAATCGACCGATCACGTTCGGCACCTACAGGTATGGGAGCCTGGATCAAGATACGGAAGCTGTGCAGAGGGCCGTTTCTACCAGCGACAATGTGGTGTTTGTCAGCACCATCAATAATAAGAAGGTGTTAAAAAGCTTCATTCCCATCCTGTCCGAAAATAAACCGACCAGCGTGATCAGTGTCGTCATGGATTATGAAGCCATCTCTTCCGTGATGAGGGAGCAGATGATCAGTCTGGTGGCTATTTCACTGGTTTTGCTCGAAATCGTGATTTTTGGCAGTTACATTGTAGCGGGTTATTTTACGAAGCCGATTCAGGCCATCCTGGGCACCGTAAACGATGTATCGGATGGTCACTTCGATCGTAGACTCGAGGTTAGCAGCCGGGACGAGCTGGGGCAGCTTGCAGGCCGCATCAATGCCATGACACGTAATCTAGGTACCTACACGAGCCAATTGAAGCAGATGGTCGATGAGAACCAGTCCGTTAAAGAGTATTTAGAATCCGTTATCAATCAGACGGCCGATGCCATTCATACAACCGACACCTATGAACGCGTGATCAGCGTGAATAAAGCGTTTGAGCAATTATATGGCTGGAAAGCGCACGAAGTGGTCGGGCGGAAGCTTGCGCTTGTGCCTCCGGCCAAAGAGGAAGAGGAGAAGAAACGCATCCGTCGTTTGCGGGCTGGTGAGCGGCTTCCGCCGGTGGAGACGGTCCGTCTGCGCAAGGATGGAAGCACGATTGAAGTGAGCATCAGCACCTCGCTTGTGCGGGACGAGAACGGCGAGGTTACCTCCATGATTAGCGTATCCCGCGATGTGACGGAACGCAATCGGATCGAGGAGTTGCTGCGGCGTTCGGAGAAGCTCAATACCGTGGGGCAGCTGGCTGCCGGGGTTGCGCATGAAATCCGGAATCCGCTTACGACCCTCCGAGGATTTTTGCAGCTTCAACAGCAGACTCACCAAGCGAATCCCGATCATATCGACCTGATGCTGTCCGAGCTGGATCGAATCAATCTGATCGTCAGTGAATTTCTGATATTAGCCAAGCCTCAGGCGATTAATTTCCAGGAGAGGGACGTGGGCATCATTATGGGGGATGTCATCTCTTTCCTCGACAGCCAGGCGCATCTGTACGGCATCGAGTTCAAATTGGATTTTATTGAAGAACCGACCTTTGTGCATTGCGAAGAGAACCAGCTCAAGCAGGTGTTCATAAATCTGCTCAAGAATGCCATTGAAGCCATGCCGGAAGGCGGGAATATATGGATCAGGCTTACACGCCCGCAGGTCGAACAGATACAGATCGATATTCGGGATGAAGGTCAAGGCATTCCGGAAGACATGATGCCGCATCTTGGCGAACCGTTTATTACGAATAAGGAAACGGGCACAGGCCTCGGGTTGATGGTAAGCCAGCGCATTATCCAGGGCCACCGGGGGACGATGGAAATCGAGAGTGAAGTTGGCGTAGGCACGAGAGTAAGTATTGTCCTGCCTGCGGTACCGCAGAAAACAATCGAAGGCTAAACATGAAGTAGTTACAGATAAGGGGATGGCATCTTTGAGAATCAATAAATTTATCAGCGAAACGGGATATTGCTCGCGTCGTGAAGCGGACAAGCTGGTGGAGAGCGGGAAGGTCACCATTAACGGGGTGGTTGCGGTCTTGGGCAGCCAGGCCGAGGAAGGCGACGATGTGCGGATCCAGGGAAAGCCGCTTCAGGACAAGAAGAAGCATGTATATATTGCTCTTAATAAGCCGGTCGGGATTACGAGCACCACCGAGTTGCATATTAAGGGCAATATTGTAGACTTCGTAGGCCATAACGAACGGATTTTTCCCATTGGACGATTGGATAAGGACTCCGAAGGACTGATCTTGTTAACGAATGACGGAGATATCGTCAATAAGATCCTTCGCTCCGAAGGAAAACATGAGAAAGAATATATTGTGACGGTGGACCGTCCGGTAACGGAATCCTTCCTTCGCGGAATGGCCGGCGGCGTCAAAATTTTGGGGGAGATGACGCTTCCCTGTGAGGTCACGCGAATGTCCGAACGCGTATTTCGAATCATTCTGATGGAGGGGAAAAATCGGCAAATTCGCAGAATGTGCAGCGCTTTTGGTTATGAGGTTCGAAAGCTGCAGCGAATCCGGATTATGAATATCCGACTTGGCAGCCAACGTATCGGCTCATGGCGCGATCTCAATGACAAAGAGAAGGAAGAGCTTGGCCGGCTGCTGAACTATAAGCTTGAGTAGCAATTATAGTGTACCGGGTTTGTGAATCCCTTGTGTAAAAATAAAACAACCGATGGGATCTGGAGGCCAGATGCATCGGTTGTTCAGGGTGTGTTATAGTCGGTTAGACCGTTCCTTTACCGGCTATTCATTAACGCTGGTAAACGTTGCGCTATCCTGGTATTTACGTATAATGGATACCTCAACCCTACGGTTCTTCGCTCGTCCAACAGCGGTGTTGTTATCGGCGATCGGATGGTATTCCCCATAACCGATCGGCATGAACCGTTTAGGATCCAGTTCCGAGTTGGTGAGCAGAATTTTCATGAACTGCAATGCCCGATCCGAGCTTAAATCCCAGTTGGACGGATATTTGCTGTTGGAAATCGGCACATTATCCGTATGACCGGAAACAATGATCTCATAATCCGGGAATTTGTGAAGCATTTGCGATATGGCCTTGGCCAGTTTACGGGCCTCCGGCTTCACCACGGCTTCGCCGGACGGGAACAGGGCATTATCCCGGATCGTAATGACAAGCTGGGAGTGGTTTAACTTGGTGCTGAGCTCTGAGGTTAAACCGTTATTTTTAATATAATTATCGAGCTGTTTCTTCAGCTTCTCCAGGTCCTCTTGCTCCTGACGCATCAACTCGGCACGACGTTGGTCTGGCGTTGTTGCTGGAACGGAAGGGGTTGTCGCTTTATGATCGTTAATATTCGGCGGGGTATCGCTGGGCTCGGTCTTGCTGTAATCCAGCACGCCGGTTCCGCCGGTGAGAGCGACGCTGAAGGCTTCGCTCATTTCTTGAAATTTGCGTGCATCCGTCGCGCTCATGGCATACAAGACCAGGAACAGGGCCAGAAGCAATGTCAGCAGGTCTGCGTACGGAAGAAGCCAGGATTCGTCGGCATGCTCCTCGTGCGGCTCGTGTCTAGTCTTTTTGCTCACTAGCACCAGCCTCCCTCTCGCTGAGCTCAGCGCGTTCGGATGGGGTCAGGAACACGGAGAGCTTCTGATTGATTGCAATGGTGGATACACCGGATTGAATGGAGAGCAGGCCTTCTACCATCATCAGGCGGATTTCAACCTCGCGCTTGGATAAGCGCTTGAGTTTGTTCGCTATCGGGTGACAGATAACATAACCGGTGAAGATACCGAGCAGGGTAGCGATAAACGCAGCCCCGATGGCATGGGCAAGCTCGCCCATGTCTTCCATATGGGATAGTGCAGCGATCAAACCGATAACGGCTCCGAGTACCCCGAGGGAAGGTGCATACATGCCGGCCTGGGAGAAGATCAGCGAGCCGGAACGATGGCGTTCTTCCGTGGCGTTGATATCTTCCATCAATACATCGCGTACGAATTCCTGATCGTTGCCGTCGATAATCATGCGCATTCCGTTACGCAGGAAGCTGTCATCGATCTCATCGACTTTGGTTTCCAGAGCCAGCAGACCTTCACGGCGCGTAATCGAAGCCCATTCCATGAACAGCTTGATCATGTCCGTCTTGTCCATCAGATTCTGTTTCACGAAGGTCATTTTGACCAGCTTCGGAATCTTTTTCAGCTCGGATAACGGAAATCCGATGAATAAAGTTGCTGCCGTACCGCCAAGAATGATTAGATAGGCTGCCGGGTTATACAAAGCGAGAAGGGAGGCACCTTTAAGAATCATGCCCACCAGTACCGCGACGATACCGATGATTAAGCCTATAATTGTTGAAATTTCCATACCACACCTCATCCGTGAGAAATAAAATAACGAATCCATTCGTCAGAACGGCTCTCATGGAGAACCGGGCCCCTTTTGTGGGGCGTTATCCTATTTATCGTCAGGTCGGGCTTTTTTTTTTAGTTGTAATTTCCGGTATAATGGAAGGAAGGGAAACGAAGCTTAGTACGGTAAGGAAAGGAGTGATTGAGATGGGTGTGAAGCACGGAAGGGATTACGGCGAAATCCTCGCGGAATTGACCGAAGCCGTCGGGCGAATTTCCGACAGCTACGTTTTCTTTGAAATGGAAGCGGAGGATTGGGGCAATCTGGCCGATGCCGAGCGGAATGAGGTTCATGAGGCGTTGGCAGAGGATTTGTTCTATGCGCTGGGTACGGAGCCGGTGATTAGCGTCGGCAGCGGTGTGGTCATGCATGACCAGAATAACCATCGAATACATATTTTGATCGGTGAAGAAGAGTTGGCCTTTGTGGCTCTTGTGTAATCACTCCAGTTATCAACGGATACAGGGCAGAATAGAATAGATGACAGAAGCCCATACTCGTGTCAGTCGGCTTTACGATAGGTTTTTTTTCGGGGAGGAAGATAAAAGATGCTTTATACGCAGCAAGAAGTAGAGGCTCATCTGGAAAAGCTTGAGGGTTGGGAATTTGAACAAGGGAGATGGATCGTCAGAAAGTATACCTTCTCCTCCTTCATGAAGGGAATCGCTTTTGTTGATGAAGTGGCAGCTATTTCGGAAGCTTTCGGACATCACCCCTACATCACCATAGATTATAAAGTCGTTACGCTGCGTCTCACTTCCTGGGACGACGGCGGCATTACGGCTGTGGATATTAAGGAAGCGCAGCAGTTTAACGAGACCTATGAGAAAAGCCGTTCCAAGGACGGCAAGTCGGGACAATAGACGGGAGACGGGTCCATCCGGTCATAGCTCCCCAATATGTAAAAACACGCTTGCGCCGGGAGGTTCTCCAGGTTCAAGCGTGTTTTGCGTATAAGCTGATTTATTTTTTCTCAGCAAGGTACAGCGCGATGTTTGCGATTTCTTCAGGCTTAAGTTGATCCTTAAAGGAAGGCATGCCCTTACGGCCTTTGGTTACAACGTTGAAGATCGCGTCCGCATCCATGTGTCCGCCTACTTGATTCAAAGCCGGTCCAGCGCCGCCTTGAAGTTGGTCACCATGACAGCTGATGCAGCTTGCTTTCAGTGTGGCTTCCGCTGCGGCAGCATCCAGAGTCACTTCCGGCATAGTCGGCTTCTCTTCCTGAGCTACCTGTTCCTTGCCTGGGAGCGTAAACATCAGCGCAATAGCCAACGCACATGCGACGAAGAACAATCCGCTCATGATCCATTTTTGCATCGTCATATCGTCCCTTCTATGTATACTGCACTTTTGCACTTGTCTCCATTATAAACCAACATCCATAGACAGCATAGCCAGTTGTGACAAAAAAAGCAACTATACCGCGCACCTTCATAAAAAGTACACAAAATTGTGCCTTTTCATATAGACAAAGATTACTATTCCTCATTTGTCGGAGGCTCATACACCATGCAGTAGAAAAGGGCGTTTCCCGTCGGTGTAAGGCGCTCATACGTATCGGTAATATGAAAGCCCGCCTTTTCGTACGCGCGGATCGCGCGTTCATTCCAGGTCATTACCTCCAGGTCGATCTCATTGGCAGGCCGCCTCTGCCTCGCTTCCCGGACAATCGTCTGCATAAACCGTTTACCCATTCCCCGCCCGCACCAATCAGGCCGCATGCCGAGCCCGATCCGCGTAACCTCATGCATCGGAAATAGCTGGGCAAATCCCCATAGCGTCTTCCGTTCATCCAAAATCGAAATGTACTGTTCCCGGCGGATGACCGGATCCCCAAACTCGATCTCAAGCCCTTTCATCTGCTCCCAGGGAAGAAAACCGTAAATGTTATAGGGAGGAGGATAGGTCCAGGCGCATATTTCTTTCGCATGCTCTTCACGCATGACCACCGTGTGAAATGAAATCGGTGCTGCATCCATTGGCAAAGTCCCCCTGTCGTAGTAATTACAAATTAAATTATACCCCATTCCTCGAACATTCTAGCCGCATCAAAAAGCCCGTCCAAGAGAAGTAGGTTTCCTTTGACAGGCAAACGGATATGTATGGGCAGGAGGAGGATAAGACATCGAAGCTTGGGCAGGATTCTCCGGTCGACTTTTCATACTGAACATTGCTCATGATGCGCTCGGCACCTACGTATCGCTGCTCGTAGTAGTCCTCAGCAAGCGGTGGATGACCACGCCCCACTTATTTAATGACAAACTTGTTACTGCGTCCATTCTATCAGACAGCAAGCAAGGGTGGGAATTACTCCTGTTGAGTTTTGCTATTTAATTAATCGCATCGGCTGCCGACGCTGAAAATAAAATCAATATTTTTCCATTATGGTGTTTAATGAAGGGAGAGGAGGGTATATAAAGGGTAGAAGATGCAACGACATGAGGAAGCGATGTGAATTTGCATAATAATTTTCTTTTTTTCTCGAAAAGTGGGAACTTTTTCGTTGTCCCAAACGTTATAAAGGTATACACAGAGCAGACAAAAGAAAAAGCCGCTGGATGAGATCGGCACAATCTCATACGCCCAGGGCTTCTTGTAAAGGATAAATCGATGAAGTTCCAATAATTAATTGTAGTTCACGGCTACAGAGTTGTACGTAGACTGACTCATGACTCGCTTAGCACCTACGTATCGATTGGCGTAATAGCTCTGGCTCAGCGGACTGATAATGACACCGCGCGAGGATGAGGAATGAGCGAATTTGCCGCCCCCAACATAAATACCCACATGAGATACACCTCTGCCGGATGTGTTGAAGAACACGAGATCGCCAGCTTTCAGCTTGCTCTTGGCTACGGCCGTACCGACTTTGTATTGAGCTGCAGACGTGCGCGGCAGGCTTAGACCAAGTTTCTTGTAGATATAGCTGGTGAATCCGGAGCAGTCAAAACCATTCGTTGTGGTTCCACCTGTTTTATAAGAGACACCAATGGCTGGTTTGATTGCAGTATTTAATTTGGAATCGGCGAAAGCGCTTCCGGTCCCTAATGTGAGTGCGAGGGCCAGGCCTAGAGAAACGGCCGTTAACTTCTTTTTCAAAACAAAAAGCTCCTTCCATTGCCTGCGAGGTTAGCTTAAGGGTTCGGTTGAAGGTCCCCTATGATCCCTCTCTTGCGAGATCAATTCACCCAAAACGGATCCCCCGCTTCCCAATCATGGGAATTCGGCTCCTTAAAATGTTGATGAACCCATTCATTGATGTCTGACGTTCCAACATGCTTAACGAAATTACATAGTTCCAGCAAAAAGTTACAGTAAAGATGACAAAGTTGTTACTAACATATTCGTTATTTTAGCAGAGTATTAACAATTTGGCAAATGAGGAAAGCTCATTTTTATACAAAAAAACCTGTCCCCGTCAAGCGGGATCAGGTTTTTTTGTAATTTGGCCATCGGAAAATGTAATATTGAGGAAAAAAGAGTTTCTATTCTTTGTAAAATCAAGTCCGAGAGAGAAATGTGTCGCTTCCGATTACAGCATATTTACGAGCTTGTTCATCATAGGATGGTAACGAAATGTAACGATTAGGCATGCTGCGAGGAAGAATCCCGCCACAAATGGTATTGGGCGGAAATTACCCAAATTTGGAAAAGCCCATTTAGAAAATAAGAGGCTTGCTGAATAATCAAGCCGATCAATCCCGCCCAGAGGAGCGATGCCGAACTCAGGAGCAAAAGAATGACGCAGGCTGATCCGCCAACGGTAAGGGATAACAGCACGGCCGTGCCCAGTCGGCGGAAGAGCGCAAGAACGGAGCTGATCATGCCGGAATTGTCCGTACGGCCGAATTGCATATAGAGCAATAACAGGCGAATCAGATAGGCGTACAGAAACCAGCCGGCTGCATGAGGCAGCGCATGAAGCAGCAGAACCGGCTCATGGATCCCGTTCAGCAGGATCGGAAGGATTTTGGGCAGAATCCAGTATCCGGGCACAAAGGTAAGAACAAGTTCGATCAGATAGAATACCGTAACGGGCTTCCACAGCTTCTGCATGCCGGTGAAGAAGAATAATCCGCGCTCGCCCTTGGCCTCCTGGTGGAGGTTATAGAAGATGCCTGCCCGAATGAGCGGGGTACATACCATCCGGATCAGGAGCAGAGCGGCCAGAAGCCAACCATAGGTATGGACGGTGCCGCTTAACGATAGACTCATCTCGCCCTCGTAGAAGAATAACAGGCGACTAAGCTCGTTAGGGGCAGAATCCGGATACCGCATCAACAGGGGGACGACTGCCGATTTTACAAGCCGGTACAGGCAATATCCCCACAGCATGCGGTACAAGAACAGCAGAATGGAGACGTATAATTGGTCTTTAACACTGATCCACCCTTGGCCTGCATAACTTTTCATGTGCTCCCCCCTCACCATGACAGGCTGCCGAACAACGTCTCCACAAGCTTGGTAATACTGAGATTCCAGCGTGTGACCACCTTCGGATCCATTCCTGCCTTCATATAGTTATTGATGTGTCTATTCTCCAAAACGATGGAGTATTTCGGATCAACCATGGCCCAGGCGAGCGGGGTGCTGTACTCCAAGGTGTACGTAACTTTTCCGTCCTTGCCGCTCCAGGTTCGCTCCACCGTTTTGCCGTCCTCAAAGGCGAACACGATAGGCACATCGGTTATATCTCCGTCCTTGCTCGTAATCTTGACCGTGGATTCATAGAGCGGATGGTCTGACGTGCCTTTATTTTTGGTTTTGATTACATCGATGGCGACGTCGGCCATTTGGCTTCCATATACATATTGGTCAAAATACGATTGCCAGGAGGTTTTGCTTACTTGCTCGACGACTTTCTGAAAATCAGACGTGGTTGGGTGCTTGAACCGGTATTTCTGGGCATAGGTATGCATGATTTTCCCCATCATCTGCGGACCGACCTGCCGTTCAATGCCTTGCAGCACCAGCTTGCCTCTCGTGTAAACATTCAGCGCGTAGTTCTCGTGTGAGCTGTATTTCCAGGACTCCATCTTCAGCGGGGCAGGGGAGGTAATCGATGCTCCTTGAGCAGCGGTGTTGGAGGTAATGCCGTATTCCTTCTCCATCACTCTTTCTTCTGCATAGGTTGCAAAGGCCTCGTCCAGCCACGCTTCCTCAAATTCGTTGCTTGCGATCATTCCGTAAAAATATTGGTGGGCGATCTCGTGAATGACGGTCCGTTCGAGCTCATAACCCGGCGAATCGTTCTTGGCACCGAAGGCCGTGACCAGCGTCGGATATTCCATGCCGCCTGCACCGTTGCCCGACTCCGGCGGGACGACGATGGACAACGTGGAATAAGGATAGGTTCCGTACCATTTACCAAACGAAGCCAGTGCCGACTTGGCGGCATCAAAGTAACGGTCCCTCAGGTCTTTATGGGCCGGATCGAGATACAGCTTGATGCGGACGCCCGGCACGCCCGGTGCCGAAAAGGCCTCCTCGGCCGTGACAAAGTTGGGCGAGGCCGACCAGGCAAAATCATGCACATCATCGGCATAGAATTGATAAATTTTTTCCCCGTTCGACTTTTGGGCAGGCTTAGTCGGGAATCCTGTCGCGGCGACAATGTAATTCTCGGGCACCCGGATGCGAACGCTGTAAATGCCGAAGTTGGAATAGAACTCGGAGTTGCCGTGGTATTGATGAAGATTCCATCCTTCCTCGGCTCTTCCGCGAAGTCCGGTCGGTTCATAGACCGATACCTTAGGAAACCATTGGCCAGCCATAATAAAATTATCGGTGGTGCCCATACGCGCGAATATTTTGGGAAGCTCGACTTCAAATTCCATGTGAATGGTGATGCTCTCCCCGCCCTTGATGGGCTTGGGCAATCTTAGTTTGACTAGGCTGTGGTCCTTGATGTTCCCGTCATCGGGTTGGACGAATTGAAGGCGATGGGTCAGGGCCAGTCCTTCCGTCGTTTTCACATTGGTAATGGTCATGGAGCCGTACCCGTCGTCCGGCATGGGGTCGGAACGAAGCCTGCCGCCCGATTCCTTCATAAAGGTCGTTTCATCGGAAGCAAAGGCATTGGGGTACAGATGAAAGTACAGCTCATTTACGCTTTTTTTGCCTGGATGAGTCCAAGTGAGTGTCTGCTTGCCCTTAAGCTTGTTCTCCTCAGGCTCGTACCGAACATCCATGTGATATTCCACCAGCCGATCGCTTAAGGCCGGAGCGGGAGTATTAGGCTGCACCTTAGGCGGTGAGAGCGGGGCCTTCTCCACGGCAGAGGCAGAGGGCTTGCCCGCATTTGGGGCAAGGACAGACGCTGAGGACCCTGGATTCAGAAATATCGGCATCGATCCTGCAAGCAAACCAAGGGCAAGCAGGGATGATAGAAAGACTTTGGCACGTGGTGGGACCATATTGAACAACCTCCCGTTGACAAGCATCTAGTGCATGTATATGTTTGCTTTTGGGGGATTATTAGTTAAAATAAAATTATTGGGACATGGTTATCAATTTAGCGGCTGATACGTGAGAATCGGCTCTGATATAGGAGGTCGGCAGCAGTGGAGAACGAAGATCAGAAGCAGGGTGCGAAGAAACCCATTGCGTTGAACATTATTAATAGCAAGAGTAAGCATAAAGGGTTTGGATCCGGCTCCATCGATCTGAACAGTTTGTCGCCTGTCATCATCGACAATGGCGAGGCGCGAGTGGATATTGGAGCCATGCATGCAAAGAGCAAGGTGGAGAAGGGCATCCGTTTCAGCATGAACCGGGATGAAGTGCCCAACGGACGCCAGGTGTGGATCGTGTGGGTAGCTGTAGACCGTACCGCGGAAGGACAGCATTATGCAGGCATGACCGCGTGCGAAATGTGGATCGACCATGAAGCCCGGCGCGGCTGGAAAATCCTCGCCGATCATGTAAATAAAATGGATGCGGCGATGAAGCGCAAGATTATTCTGGATGGGCTTGGCGACGTGGAGAAGAAAGCGCTGCGCGAACTTCTGATCTCCCGTAACGAGGAATGGTGGAATGCCTCGCCGGAGGAGTTTAAAGAAGCTCTTCAAACAGCGGAGTGATACCATAAATAAGCTATTTTCTAGATGCGGACATAAGGAAAGACCGGTAGGATTCTTGAATGAATCCGCCGGTCTTTTTTTGTGATTGATACGGTTAGAATGGAAGGGCGTAGGTCAGCTTTTTCTTTATATCAAGAAACGGATTTTCGTATTGAAGCTTCAGCTTGCCGCCGGCATATCCGTCATACGTAAGGCCGTCTCCGATGAAACCCACTTCGTTTGGCGGCATCTCTTCAATAGCTTTGATACTCTCCTCGTCCAAAAGTTCGGGATAGATAAGTTCTGCGGACTTGCCTGTCGGTTCAACGATATACAGGGTTGCCTTCGTATAGGGACGGACGAGCAGGAAGTCCCGTTCGATCGCTTCCACAATAAAATGATCGTCAACACCGGTGAGGGCGGCCAGATCGTAGGTTTTTACCGTTTTGCCCATCGGATGAACCAGCTCCAGCGTGCTGCCATTCATCATGGCAATATTGCCTTTGTAGCGGAGTTGGTCCGGATGGTAGTTAATCCCGGCAAAATTGGTGTGATTCGTTTTGGAAAGCTTCAGAATTTTCATGTCCTGAATGAGCACACGATATCTTCCTTCATGGATATGGGGTTCCCCGTAATAATTGGACAAGTCGACGACATAGGTATTGCTGTTGATGCGATGGGCGTTCAAGCCGACTTGATCGATATCCTCGATCGGGAGAATGCCGACATTCGTTGGCGTCGTTCCGGCTTTCCCCATGGACAGCATACCGGTCTCGCGATTTACCCAGAACAGCATGTTGGCCTTGGAGGCATAAGCATATCGGGACCAGGAGTCAAAGGTGGTTCGAAGTCCGGATTTGCTGTCGTACTTCAGCGGAATGCCAAAGCCTTTGGTAATCAGGCTGGCGGGAACATAAGTCACGCCTTTCTTCACAACCGGAGCCGCCTCGAGCTTCAGAGCGGTACCCGTGGCATTGACGGCGCGCGAATTTCCAATAATAATGCGTACAGACTGGGTCGGGCTGTTAATGTACAGCTCGTTCTTTCCAGGGATCGTCAGTTGCAGCTGCAGTTGTTCGGAAACTTCCTTCAATGGAACGAACACGACGCCTTTGCTCGTATAAGGTTTATGCTTGACATCCAGCGTACTCCAGGCTGCCTTGCTCTGCGATGTGGAGGCTGCTGCCGCATGGGCAGGAATGGTGATGAGCGATGAGGATGTAAGCATTAAAGACAATGCTATGGATGCGGTACCTGCTAGTTTGATGATTTGTACGGATTTCATGTCTTTCCTCCTTCTGGTTTTCACTCCCGCCTATATAAACGACTAATTAATGGGAAATGTTTCATCAAATCGAGAAAAATCATGTAAAAAATGATATATGCGATGAAGCAAAGCTGAGGGGAGAAGGTGCATGCGAACCTAAAAAACCGGAGCTGCCCAGAAAGGGACGCAGCTCCGGTTTATATCAATGTCCTGATTGCAGCTCCTGATCCTTGCCAAGCAGAATGGTGAGACCCAGCAGGGTAACGATAATGGTGGCCCCCATGTCCGATATGATCGCGATCCATAGGGTCAGCCAGCCCGGAATCGTTAGCAGCAGAGCGATGGCCTTCAGCGACAAGGAAAGTCCGATGTTCCATTTAATAATCCGGTTGACTCGTCTTGCCGTCTTGATGGCTCCGGGCAGCTTACCAAGGTGATCCTGCATCAATACGATGTCGGCGGTTTCGATGGCGCTGTCCGTTCCTTTTCCCATTGCGATGCCCAGATCGGCAGCGGCCAATGCAGGGGCGTCGTTAATGCCATCGCCGACCATGCCGGTCTTTTTGCGGGAGCTAAGCTCCTTGATTTTGGCAACCTTCTGTTCCGGCAGCAGGCTTGCGAACACCCGCGATACGCCGGATTGTTTCGCGATCGCCTGCGCCGACTGCTCATGGTCGCCCGTCAGCATCACCGTTTCCGTGATTCCAGCCTCGTGAAGCTTGCGGACAACGGCTGCGGTCTCCGGCCTAATCTCATCGGCAAGACCGAATTGACCTAATACGCGCTCCTCGCTTACGGCGGCAACAATCGTGTACCCCTGGGCCTTCATTCGTCGAATGTCATCCTCAACGGCACGGATATGATCTTGAGAGCCGCTGACATGCTTCAGCACTTCTTCGCTGCCTACCCAGAACAGCTTTCCTCCGATTTCTGCCCGAATGCCTTCACCCGGCAGCACCGTAATCTGTTGAGGTTCATTAAACATGCATTGCGGCTGCTTGATCTCCAGATGTTTCATGACGGCTTTGGCCAACGGATGGAGAGAGGATTGCTCCAGTGCGCCTACCACGGAATAAAATTTCTCTTCATCATATACGGTTTCTGCGTAGACGGCCGGCTCGCCCTTGGTCAGGGTTCCCGTCTTGTCGAAAGCGACGGCTTCCAGGCGTCCGAGCTGCTCCAGATGGACTCCGCCTTTGATTAGAATGCCGTTGCGTGCGGCGCGGGTCATCCCGCTAACGAGCGCTATCGGCGAAGAGAGCACGAGCGAGCAAGGACACCCGACAATGAGAATGGACAGCCCCTGGTAGACCCAGGTCATCCAGGGCTGATTCAGCAGCAACGGAGGAATCAGCGCAACCGCCAACGCGATGATCATAATGGCAGGCGTATAGTACTTAGCAAATTTATCGATGAATAGCTCCGTCGGCGTCTTGCTGTCCTGCGCCTCCTGCACAAGATGCATGATCTTGGCCAGGGATGAATCCTGATAGGCCTTCGATATGGCGATGTAGAGCACGCCGTCGGTGCTTACGCTGCCGCCAAAGACGGCGTCGCCCTCCCGTTTCGTAACAGGCACCGATTCTCCGGTTATGGCAGCTTCGTTTACTGTGCCGGTTCCCTGGGTTATGGCTCCGTCCGAAGGAATTTTCTCGCCAGGCCTTACCCGGACAACGTCTCCGGGAGAGAGGCTCTCGATCGGCACGCGTTTGGTTTGGCCGTCTACCCAAAGCTCGGCTTCCTTCGGCGCTGCGGCCAGCAGCGCTTCCATGGATTGGCGGGCACGGTTCATGCCGTAGCCTTCCAGCAGCTCATTGAGGCCGAACAGAATGGCAACGAGCGTGGCTTCCCGCCACTCCCCGATAATGACGGCACCTACGAGCGCAACGGTCATCAGGGTATCCATATTGAATTTGAAGCGGGTCAGGTTACGCAGTCCGCGCAAAAACGTCGTATACCCGCTCAATAACATGGCACCTGCATAGAATGCGATCACGACCGGCTCGGCGGTTTTCCCTTCTAATAGAAAAGTTAGCAGATAAAACACAGCCGAAATGGACAGCAGCCACTTCATTTTTCGTTCGCTGCCATGACTGTGTTTATGTCCATGTTCATGGCTTTGTCCGTGGTCGTGTTCTTCTGACGCACCATGAGCGTGCGACGAAGAGGCGGGCTGAACATCAGCGCCGGGAACCGAATGGGCTGTTTGGGGAGCGTAAACGATACGGGCTCCATCACTTTTCAATATGTTTTCTACCCGGTTTAGGTTCACCTGGGGGGAAAGGGTCAGCTTTCCGCTGTTATAACTCAGCCGGGCGTCGCCTCCATGGTCGAGCTTCTGGATCTCCTCCTGCATTTCACGGGTGCAGTTCGGGCACGAGAGGCCCTGGACCTTGTATTCAACAAGTTTGCTGCCATCTGCGTCAGGAGATGTTTTGGATTGCTGATGGTTGTCCGTGCTCATCTACACCCTCTCCTTCTGGTGCTCCAGCGTCATATGAAGCAAAGTCCGGATATGATCGTCTTTTAGCGAATAGTATACATTCTTACCCGCCTTGCGCGATTTGGCGATATTCTTGTTCTTCAGCGTGCGTAAATGATGGGAGGCTGTTGCGGTGGAGCTTCCGAGAACTTCAGCCACGTCGCAAACGCATAACTCGCCGCCGCGGTCCAGCATATAGGCTACCTTGACCCGCGTCGGGTCGGCCAGCGCCTTGAAAATCTCGGCCATGCCGAGCATATCGTCATCCGAAACCGTTTCTTTTAACAAAGCAACCCTCTCGGTTGAAGGACATTCCGTTTCACACAGCTCCAGAGCCACGTCCTCTTTCATTGTTCGGACATTCATAAGATCAACCTCCTTGAAATAGGAGCAATAAGTGCTCTTTATTCTATATATTCAAACGTTGATTTGATTGTTAGTCATAATATACCCGATTTACACATGATATTCAAACGAATATTTGATTGTTCACAAGCTTTTCACAGCGCAGGTTATGATCCGGCAAGTCATATCATATGAACCAATTCCAGCGTTAGGCGCAGCGGCCGCACAGAAAATCCTTCCATTTCATTTCACGCCAACTTATACTATTAGCAAAAAGATGTAAAATTCGCACAGGAAGAGTATCTGCGGCCCAGGCGCCTCAAGCGCTGCATCATATCCTGTACGGGCCATCGTTTCGACTCGAATGTGTACATTATCTAATACCTATCCTTCGATTTGCGGATGTGTATAAACAGGGGAGGCCGGAGTATGACTTGTCCGATATGTCGAAATGAAACGGGAGATGGGAAATATTGCAAGAAATGCGGGACCAGGCTGATTATCGAGGATTCTCCCGTCTTTGCGGCCATGAAGGAGCAAGCTGCTGCGTCGGAAATTTACGGCGTCGCCAGGCGAGGCGGAAGCATAAATAGGGAGATTTCTCATGTGCGCCAAGGAGAAGCCGCTCTGCCGGTGTATACTCCGCCGGATATTTCATTTCCTACAGCAGGCCGCCAGCATGCCGAAGAGGAAGAGGGGCCGAATCCTTACTGGACCAGCTTAAAATTGTATGGGCAGCTCTATGGGGACCATTTCCTGAAGGGGCTAAGGCATCCCTTCAGCGCAGCTGCCGTAACGGACAATAGCCAGTTCCTAAACGCGATCGTATCCATGCTGCTCTATATTGTGCTCCTTCCGCTCGCGCTGTACGCAGCGCTTCATCATGAACTGCAGGGACTCCCGGAGGGGGCGTTTGTAGATCTTGTCCTGAAGCCTATTGTCTGGATTGCGATTTTCTTGTTTTTGCTGAACGTCTTTACCTTCGCTGCAGTCAAGCTGTCATTTAACCCGGCTGCGAAGCTGAAAGAAGTCATGGCCAGATTCGGCACATTGCTGCCGCTATACCTTGTGTTGTATGCGATCAGTTTGCTGTTCCTGTTTCTGAATGGCGATATATCCAAGGTTATCATCCTCCTAGCGTTCATCAGCACCGTGATGACCGTGCCGTTATGCGTCATGACCGGCTACAAGAGAAGAGTGGCGGGCGGCCTGGATCCGCTGTATGCGATCCTGCTGGTCTACGTTGCCGTCATGCTCGTCATCGTGCTTCTGGGCAGCTCCATGATCGAATATATGAGCATTTTATAAGAAGCCATCTACATAAAGAATCGTGAAAAAGAGAAAAACAGCAGGCTCTTTATCGGGAAAGCCCGGAAAAAGAGCCTGCTGTTTTTTGGCTTGACGGGTTAACCGTTTATTCGACCCACCATCGTTTGAAATCCTTCCACCAGGAACGTTCCTCCTGTTTCTCGGCAGCATCTGCAGGGTTAGCCTTCTTGGCGGGCTCCCCGCCTTCATGTTCGTCGCAATACTCCGTGGGCTCCGTCCCTTTGACGAAAACCTCCAGCATTTTGTCCGGACAGCCGGCGCCTGCAAGCTTGCCCGTCTTCGGATCTACATACGCGCTGACGACTTCATCCGGGATCGGAAAAATCTTGGGCGGCACGTTCTCCAGTGCCTTCTCCGTAAACTGCGCAAAGATCGGCGCTGCGCGCCGTCCGTCGACTTTGCTGATCTCCCGTCCTTTGTCATACCCGACCCATACCGCCGTCGACAGCTCCGGGGTATATCCGACGAGCCAGGCGTCGGTGTCGGTCGTGCCCGTCTTTCCGGCCACCGGCCGTTTCATCAGGGTGGAGACGCGGTTACCCGTTCCGCCGGTCTCGAATACCCCCTCCATCATGCGTGTCATCACGTAAGCTGCAGAAGGCTCAACCACTTGCTCGCCTTCCTCTTCCGGAGCCGTATACAAGCTGCGGCCGGCCGCGTCGGTGATGCTCAGCACCGCGACAGGGGAGACCCGCTTGCCGCTGTTAGCCATGACGGCGTAAGCGGAGGCCATCTCCAGCGGGCTGACGGGCGAGGTGCCCAGGGCCAGCGAAGGGACAGGCTCCAGCGGACTCGTGATACCCATCTTTTTTGCCATGTCGGCGACTTTATCCGGGCCGATCTTCATGATGGTATTCACGGCATAGATGTTATCCGAGGCGGCAATGGCTTCCCGCATAGGGATTTCGCCTAAATATTTATCGCCGAAGTTGCTGGGCTGGTACGTTTTGCGATTGTTATCGTAATGAAACAGGGTAGGTTGGCTGTTGAACACGCTGGTGCTCGTCATTTCCTTGGATGCGATGGCCGTTAAGTACATAATCGGCTTAAATGAGGAGCCGGGCTGCCTGGTTTTGGCCAACGCGTGGTTGTATTGATTCTCGCGGTAATTCTTACCGCCGACCATAGCTTTGATGTGGCCGTTTCGCGGGTCGATGGATACGAGCGCCGTCTCCAGCTCGCTCTTGCTGTCCATGCCCTCGGATACGGCCTCTTCGGCTGCTTTCTGGGCGCGCGGATCCAGTGTGGTATAGATGTTCAAGCCGCCCTGCTCGAGCTGCTGGTCCGTGATGTTCAACTGCTTGATGACGAGACCCCGGACATAGTCCCGGAAGTAGGAGGCAATTACTTTATTCTCCTGCCGGTCCTGCGGGAGCAGGGCAAGCTTGGCCGAAGCGGCTTTATCCGCCTCGGCCTCCGTGATGAATCCGGTCTCCGCCATGGCATTCAGGACGATCTGCTGTCTTTTGACCGCGTTGTCCATATGATTGTAGGGCGAGTAATACGTGGGCCCCTTCGGAATGCCGGCCAGCATCGCGCTTTCGGCCAAGGTCAGGTTTTTTGCCGATTTGCCGAAATACAACAGCGACGCCGATTCGATGCCGTAAGCGCCGTGGCCGTAATAAATCTCGTTCAGGTACATTTCGAGAATTTGATCTTTCGTATATTTCATCTCAAGCTGGGCGGTGAATTTGGCCTCCTTGAGTTTACGTGTCCATGTTTTTTCATGAGATAGGTATAAGTTTCGCGCAAGCTGTTGGGTTAACGTGCTCGCTCCCTGTTTGCGATCCATATGCTGCAGGTTGACCAATACGGCCCTGGCCATGCCCTTCATATCGAACCCGGGATGATCATAGAATTTTCGGTCCTCAACCGCCAAGGTGGCCTGAATCAGGAAGGGGGATATGTTGGCCAGATTCACCTGCTCGGATGTATGTCCCGTGCTTGAGAATGTGGCAATCAAATCTCCCTGGCTGTCGAGCAGGCGGGAATATCGGGATGTTTCCGCGACCGGCAGCGGCGTTATAAATAAATAGGCGATCAGAATGCCGCCGGCGATGATGGAAATGCCAAGGAGTACGAACAGAAATGTAGCAAGCCGGACGAAACGACGTTTGCGCTTGGGTGATTTTTTTTGCCCCGGCATCAGATGTTCTCCTTCCAGTCCTTTTGTAGAGTCAAGGCCTTTGTGCCGCCAAAAACGAGATGTGCTCAAATTCTCCTTGGCTGCCTTCTTTTTCTATACAGTATGGGGCTGCAGCGGTCAGGATATTCATCGGAAAGGGCGATGTTTTTGCTTCCGTTTGCATGTGCCGGAACTTTTGGTTGCAATTTGGGCTTGATTTAATATAATCTAATTTGTTTGGTACAATAGGAAAAGTGTGAAACTGTAAGCTAAAGGCATCTGCCCCGAATAAAGTTTTACGGCTTGGATCTGGACGGCTGAACATTATTCTAGCGGAAAGAAGGTAGTGACGATGGAATTATGGTACACAGAGAAGCAAACCCCGACTTTTGGCATTACGGCTAAAATCCGGGAGACCTTTGTACATGAGAAGACGGAGTTTCAACAATTGGATATGATCGATACCGAGGAATTCGGGCGCATGCTGGTGCTGGACGGTATGGTTATGACTACGATTAAGGATGAATTCGTCTATCATGAGATGGTCGCTCACCCCGCGCTGAACACGCATCCAAATCCGAAGAAGGTTCTTGTCGTCGGCGGAGGAGACGGTGGCGTCATTCGCGAAGTGATCAAGCATCCGGGCGTAGAGAAGGCCGTACTCGTTGAAATTGATGGAAAAGTTATTGAATATTCGAAGCAGTACTTGCCTGAGATCGCCGGCAAGCTGGACGATCCGAAGGTTGAAGTGCTGGTTAACGATGGATATATGCACATTATCGAGCATAAGAACGAATACGATGTTATCATGGTGGACTCCACCGAGCCTGTTGGCCCGGCTGCTCCGTTGTTTGAGCGCGGATTCTATCAAGGGATCTATGAGGCGCTGAAGGAAGACGGTATTTTCGTGGCGCAAACGGACAATCCGTGGTTTAAAGCTGACCTGATTCAGCAGGTCAACAAAGACGTGAAGGAAATCTTCCCGATCGTGCGTGTCTATGGAGCGAACATTCCAACCTACCCAAGCGGTCTGTGGACCTTTACGATGGGCAGCAAAACATACGATCCGCTTGAAGTGGACGTGTCTACGATTGATGAGATGGATACGAAGTATTATTCGCCTCGTCTGCATAAAGCCGCCTTCGTGCTGCCGAAATTCGTAGAAGACTTGGTGAAATAAGGAGGCGCGCATAAACTGATGAAACTGGACCAAGGTTATTCCGGCAACGTGTTTATTCTGAGCTCCGAGGATTATGAAGGATCCAAGGCCGTCATCTACGGTATGCCGATGGACTTCACGGTTAGCTACCGTCCCGGCTCCCGTTTCGGCCCGGCCCGTATCCGCCAAGCATCCGTTGGCTTGGAGGAGTACAGCCCTTACTTGGATAAGAGCATTGAAGATATCACTTATTTCGATGCAGGCGACCTGATGCTGCCTTTCGGCAATGCCGGCCGCAGCCTTGAAGTGATCGGCGATTATGTAGGCAAGCTGCTGGACGACGGGAAGTTCCCGATCGGACTCGGCGGAGAACACCTTGTCTCGTGGCCGATTATTCAGAAGGTGTATGAGAAGTATCCTGATCTCATTCTGATCCATATCGATGCCCATGCCGATCTGCGCGAGCATTACGAGGGAGAGCCGTTGTCCCACTCCACGCCGGTCCGCAAGGCGGCGGGCATTATGGGCGGCAAGAACATTTATCAGTTCGGCATCCGTTCCGGCTCCCGCGAGGAGTTCCAGTACGGACGCGAGAACATCAATTTCTACCCGTTTGAGGTAGCCGCTCCGCTGAAGGAAGCATTGCCTTCCATGGGCAACCGTCCGGTCTACGTGACCATCGACATCGACGTGCTTGATCCGTCTGCCGCACCAGGCACCGGTACGGCAGAAGCCGGTGGCATCACGTCGAAAGAGCTGCTGGAAGCCGTACATCTGATTGCAAACTCCGATGTGAACGTTGTTGGCTGCGATCTCGTGGAAGTTGCGCCGATCTACGATCCGACCGAGCAGACCCAGATCGTGGCTGCGAAATTGATTCGCGAGATGCTGCTGGGATTTGTGAAGTAGGGGATTCCACCCACCCAAACCCTCCCTGCCAGGGAGGGCCCCAAGGGCGCTGCCCTCTGGACACCCGCAACGTTGCGTTCGGCGGGGCTGTGGGGATCGAAGCGGGGCTGGTGCTTGTGCCCGGCCACCCTTCGGTCTCCCCTGCGGGGACGTCCTCGTGGCCTCTAGCGCGAGCTGGTGGCCGAGGCTTTGCCCCTCGGCCGATGAAAGAAAAAGCAAGCCCTCCCTACCTAAGCCTAACGGCTATCGGGGAAGGCTTGCTTTTTCGCGTGAGCGCGGCCCTCTCGGTCAATTCCCTGACGGGTTGCTCGCGGGCCAGCCCCAACATACAAGATCAGCCGAGGCTTTGTCCCTCGGCAGTTAAAGAAAAAGCAAGCCTCCCCTACCTAAGCCTGCGGCTATCGGTGTCGGCTTGCTTTTTCGCGTGAGCGCGGCCCTCTCGGTCAATTCCCTGACGGGTTGCTCGCGGGCCAGCCCCAACATACAAGATCAGCCGAGGCTTTGTCCCTCGGCAGTTAAAGAAAAAGCAAGCCTCCCCTACCTAAGCCTAACGGCTATCGGGGAAGGCTTGCTTTTTCAACTTTGAGCAATTGAGAAGAAATGATTTGTAGTCCTATGTTATATGCTTAAGGAAGCTTGATCCGGATTTGAAATAAGGAGGCTAATAACATGGCAGATTCGTCCGGCAAGAAGAGAATTGACTCTGCTGCGAGGATGATTAAGGCTTCGCCCCAAACCATTTACCAGGCATTCACTGACCCCAAGACTTGGGTGTCGTGGCTTCCGCCAGAGGGGATGTCAGGTCAGATCGATACCTTTGATGCCCGTGAGGGTGGGACTTATCGAATGGTGCTCACCTATATTGGAACGGACCACGCGAACCTCGGCAAATCATTGGCAGGCACGGATATCGTCCAAGGTAAATTCCTGGCGTTGGTGCCAAACAAGAAAATTGTGCAGTGCTTTGAGTTTGAGTCGGATGATCCCGTTTACGGGGGCCAGATGAGAATGACATGGACGTTGACAGCACTTGCGGAAGGCACTGAAGTGGCGGTTGATTGCGAGGACGTCCCTGAGGGCATACGGCAGGAGGACCACGAAGCAGGCCTCCGTTCTACGCTTGAGAATCTCGCGGTTTTTACGGAGTGATAGCGGACAGGCTGCGCGCCTCGCGAGGGCTTTGAACAGTAAAAAAGCAAGCAACCCTACTTAAGCCGAGCGGCTAATCGGGTTGCTTGCTTTCGTGTTATTTCAGAGTGATGCCGAATGCGGAGCCAGGGGCACCGGCGAATACGACAGCTCCGTTAGCCGGGAGCTTAACTTCGTTGGAGCCGCTGACCACGGTGTAGTTAACGACCGTGCCCTTCTCGTCATATACGGCGAATGCGCCTTCTGCCGGCAGGGTTACCGTCATGGTTTTGCCTGCGGTTGCTTCAGGTACGGTATACCACTTGGCATAGCCGTCGGCTTGCAGGGTAACGGTGGATTTTTTCCCTTTATACAATGGCTTCACATGCTTGCCGCTGATAAACAGGGATCCAGCGCCCTCGAGATACTCTACGCCTTTTTCCTTATAGAAGCGGAATTCGGACGTATCCCGGCTGCCGATCGCCGGAACCTGATGCTGGCTTACTGCGGTATCCGGATCAATAATCTTCTTGTCGATCAGATATCCTTCCAGGCCGCTCTTGCTGTTAATCTCTACCGTCGGTTTCGTAATGAAGTACATCAGCGATGTGAATTTCTCGTTCAATGGATAGAACGTTTCGCCTTCCCGCTTCGCCCATGCGGCAGCGGTTTCCTTGGACAGCGGGTTCGCTTCCATTTTTTCGGCCGAATATTGCGACAAGGCCATCTGTCCCAGTCCAGGAATCGAAACATATTGTCTTACCCATAGGTAGATGCGATCATTCTTTTCCTTAACGAAGCTGACCTTAATGCTGCCATCCGCGCTCACAAACGTTCCGTCCGCGGTGTATACATATTTCTCGGCAGGATAGTCCGGCACCATCGGTACGGTAATGGACAGTTCGCCGTCCTTGATGTCGACTTTCATCTGCTGATTCGTCACGCCATAGTAACCGGCGAATTCCGCCATATTGTCAGGCATATCCGCTTGGACCGGTTTGCCGAACGATTTTTCCGGCTTGAACTCCTTGATGGTGCCTTTTTCCTTAAGCGTATGCAGCAAAATTTCGTTTGCCAGCAATTGGTTGGTTGAACTCGAACCGCCGGAAGATAGTACGGCAGCTGCCATGTTCTGCTCCGGAAGCACAACGAGCGAAGCATGGTATAGAATGGTGTCGCCGCCTTTAGTCACGGCTTTCATGTCATATTGGTTAAACGGGAACAGTCTCACGCTGTCCCAGCCAAGTCCATAATCGAACGAATTATCGGCATCTTCTGGCCACAGGCCTTTTTTATACTCTTCCTGCTCCATGGCTTTTACAGACGCAGCTGAGAGGATTCCCTCGGCTTCCCCGGTGAAGATCTGCGCAAACTGCACCAGGTCTTCGGCCGTCGAGTAGATGCCGCCGGTTCCGATGACATTGATGGTCTCGTTAGGCAGCTGTCCTTGATGAGCCGGATAATAGAGGCCCGCCATTTGGTTTAAATCCAATGTGTCTTGGGATGTCTTGGTGTGGTCCATGTTTAACGGCTCGGTAAAATGTTCATGAATGAATGCGGTAAAATCCTTGCCGCTCACTTTTTCCACGAGAATCTCGGCCAGCGTAAATCCGTCATTGCAATACACGGAGAATGCACCCGGATCTGCTTTGAGGTTTTGAGTGGACAACTGCTTCAGCAGCGTGTCATGTGCATGCGGGTCGTTATCTTCGAACAAAAACGCGTTGTTCAGGCTTGAGCCCTGCAGACCGGAGGAATGGTTAAGCAGCATGCGCGGCGTGATTTTTTTGTAGCGTTCGTCTTTCATCGTGAATTCAGGTATGTACTGAACGAGAGGCGCATCCAGATTGATCTTCCCGTCATCCACCAATTTCATGACCGCGGCTGCAGTGAACACTTTACTCGTGGAGCCGATCCCATACATCGTATCTTCGGTCAACGGGATCTTTCCTTCGATATCATTGACGCCCGCTTGCCCGGACACGGTAATCTTGCCGTTGTCGATCAGGGCATATTGGACGCTTGTCGTTCCATACGTCTCGGTGAGCAGCTTGGCCTTCTCTGCAGCGATCTTCTCAAGACCCCCTCCTGCAGCGGCAGTCTGGCTGTTATCTGCTGCCATGGCTCCGGCTGGAAGGATCATCGTAACCGCGAGCAGGGCTACCAGCATTCGTGATAATCTTTTCTTCAATGAACAAATACCTCCTTATTATGAATGTATAAGTTAGTACGATTTACCAGCCGGAATGGTTCGAATTATTTTTATGTTTTTTGGGGTTTATGAAAGGAGTATATACAGGAAGAGCGTCTAACTGTTGTTAGGTGATATATTCACAGATGAGAAGGGGTAAAAAAACAGGCACCCAATCATCAGTTGCGAGAACTGCGTGAGGATGCCTGGTAATTTAACTAAGCACGATCAGTAGCGCCGAAGCGGTGCCGACGAAACAGCCGGCCAGACAATCCGAAGGATAATGAAAGCCGAGATATATGCGTGACAGACTGACCGTAAGGGCCAGCAGGATCAAGAGCAACGACAGCCAGGGCGTAACGAACAGAAATGGCGTGACGATGGAAAATATGGCCGTCGAGTGTCCGGAAGGAAAAGAATGGTCCTTCATCGGTTTCTTTTCAAACCTCACTTTTTCCAATGCCTGGTATGGCCGGATGCGCCGCAGTTTTTTTTTGATGAGAGCCGTAATCAGGAAGCTGAGGGACAGTGCGATAAAGCTCTGCCATCCCATCGTATCCCACGGCTCCGGTGCAAAAAACGCTATCGAAAGTGTCAGCACAATGGTAAAGATAGCACCCCCCATATGGGTGACCAGCGAGAGCATCGAATCCACCATTTTGTTGCTGATCTTGCGGTTTAACCAGCGGAAGATAAGGTGGTCATGTTGCTGAAGCCAATCCATCGAACGAGTTATCATTGTGAACAGAACACCTCACATTATAGTTTGGCAAGCTGATAGCCCTAAAGTCAAAACGGGCTCGTGTGTATGCTTGTAAGGGCCGGTATTGATCGTATAGACAAGAGGCTTACATACGACAGTATACAGGAGAATTGTTAAGCGTGGGTATGAATGGCGAGTATTTTTTCATAATTCGAGCATTCTTTGGCATAGGTACTTTCGATGATAACCGTATACCATATGGGATGCGCTTAAGATTATGGTTTCCAATTGACGGCGACTTGATGTTCCCATGTTCTCTAAGCCCGGAATCCGATATAATGAAAGCATCTAACCATGCATAAGGAGGAGAAGCATGAAATTTCGCGTTTCTGCCGTGCAATATCATCTGCACACGATTCAATCCTTTGACGATTTTGCCCGTCAATCGGAGCACTATATCCGAACGGCGGAGGAGTTCGAATCCGATTTTGTGCTGTTTCCGGAATTTTTTACGACGCAGCTGATGTCCATCGGGGACGATCAGGGCCAGGCGTTAACGATCAATGACCTTCCGGATTTCACAGACCGTTACCGCGAGCTGTTCCAAGGCTTTGCGAAGCAATATAGCATGCATATCATTGGCGGGACCCACGTCATTCGCCGGGAAGGGAAGCTGTACAATGTGGCGCATCTGTTCTATCCGGACGGCCGCATTGCGGAGCAGGCGAAGATTCATATTACGCCTTCGGAGATAACCGGCTGGAACATGGGGGCCGGCGAAGGGCTCGAAGTATTCGAGACCGAAAAAGGCACCATCGCGATGCTCACCTGCTATGACATCGAATTCCCCGAGATCGTGCGCATGGCCAAGGCCAAAGGGGCCGACGTCATTTTCTGTCCGTCCTGCACCGATGATCGCCACGGATTCCACCGCGTGCGTTATACCAGCCATGCCCGCGCCATCGAGAATCAAATCTATGTGGTGCTGACCGGCACGGTTGGATCGCTGCCTACCGTGGATCTGATGCGTGCCAACTTCGGGCAGGCTGCCATCATTACGCCGAACGATATTCCGTTCCCGCCGAAGGGCCTGCTGGCCGAGGGAGAGCTGAATAACGACATGATCATTACCGCCGATCTCGATCTGGATTTATTGTATCAAGTGCGCGAGAAGGGCTCCGTTACGACATGGCGTGACCGGCGTACGGATTTGTATCCGGATTGGGAGTAAGTCTTTTTATCATGGTTTGAAAAATGGGAAAAGGCGGTGTAGAGGAAATGGCCCGGTTTCATCAACAGTTTTATGTATTCGACGACGTCCGGCCGGTGCCGGTTGTTATTCGAGGCTACACGGAAGCGGACTTCGACGAGCTGATCGCCATTCAATCCGAGACGTTTCCGCCTCCGTATCCACCGGAGCAATGGTGGAACAAGGAACAGCTGATGCAGCATGTCACCTTGTTTCCCGAGGGGGCGCTATGCGTCGAAGTGGACGGCATGCTCGCCGGGTCCATCACCTCGCTCATCGTGGATTACGATCCGATGGAGCCTGCCCACTCCTGGGCGGAGGCCACGGATAACGGATACATCCGCACGCATCAGCCGGACGGAAATACCCTATACATCGCCGACATTTGCGTCAGGCCGCGCTTTCGCAAGCTTGGGCTCGGCAAATGGCTGATTCAATCGCTGTATCACGTGACCGTCGAAAGGGGACTGGACCGGCTGCTTGGCGGCGGACGGATGCCCGGCTATCATCGGCATGCGCACGAAATGTCGGCCGTAGAATATTTGGATGCCGTTGTCAGGGGGGATCTCAAGGACCCCGTAATTACCTTCCTGCTCCGGTGCGGTCGGACGCCCGTCGGGGTAGCGGCAGAGTATTTGGAGGATGAGGAGTCCTGCAATTACGGGGCCTTGATGGAATGGAAGAATCCGTTCCGAGAGTGAAGGGTTTATATTGGATGGGATTTAAGGCTTCAGAGAATATAAAGATAATTTCATTACATATATAAGGAGGCTTTTAATTGATGGAATATATCCGCATTACGAGCATCGACGATCCCTTGTTCCGCAAAATGCACGATCTCATGAAGGAAGTGTTCCCTCCGGAAGAGGTGCTGGAATTCAGCTTATGGAAGGAGCCTCTCGAAGATCCGGGCATTCGGGTATTTGTTGCCCTGCATGAGGGCGAAGTGCTGGGTACGACGGAATACCGCTATTACGAGGATTGGAACGTGGCGATGACCGATTTTACCATTATCGGCCGTGAAGGGCTCGGCATCGGCCGATTCCTGGCACAACATCGCTTGAAGGATCTGAATCAATTGGCGACAGCAAACGGCAAAGAGCTGTTCGGCATGTTTGCCGAGATTTACGATCCATATCGGGTGCAGGACCATGCATTCGGCGGCGTGAAGCCCATGGATCCGTTCGTTCGCCGCGAAGTCCTGTCGCATCTGGGTTACAAACGCACGGATATCGACTATGTGCATCCATCCTGGAACAATGATGGCGAAGCGGTGAGCGGGCTTGATTTCTGCTTCATGCCGGGCGACGATGCCGTTGATGAATTGCCTGCCGAGCTGATTGCCAACTTCCTGAGACGATACTATTCGGTGCTGCCCGAGAAACCGCAAGCCTGGAACGACATGGTGGCCAAGCTCGACGCGCGGGAGAAGGTATCCTTGCTTCCGCTGTAACCTATACTATGGATCATGCCTGATTCTTCTTGAATCAGGCCTATTCTTTTTCTTGGCCGCCCATTGATTTCAATTTTTTTGGTATTCTAATCCTATGAACGGCCAGGTCGACATAATAGGGAGGCTGCTTATGAAGCGAAATCGTATTTGGTTATGGGCAGGTATTGGTTTGAGCATCGTAATCCTATATTCATTCATGCAACTTAGCGTTCATTCAGGCAAACCCATGTCCGAGGAACAGAAGATAGCGGCCTCTTACGTGAGATCACTGGGCTATAAGATTGTAAGCCACTCCAGTAAACCGATTACTTATACGCTTGAGAAATCCCTTCTCGCACCTGGTAACGGCGCAATCCCCTATATTCAGACATGGAGTGTACAGAGCCAAGATCCGGCAAACTATTACGGAAAAGAAATTGTCACCTACCGTTTCAAGGTTTCCGGGCATCCGCTTGACCGCATGTATAATACGAATACGGCCTTGTTCGTGATGATGTCGGAGGGGAAGGTCATCGGGGGAACCTCGTTCCCTGATCGGAATGATCTAGATGGAGCACCTTATTCCATTGATGGAAAGACCTTGGAGGAAATCACGGGTAACAGCTTCGGAGAATGGCGCGAGCAATGGGCCAAGAAATACGGGAATTAAGGATACGCTCCAACCTCTCCGAAAATACGACGAGAGACATTTTCTTTCCTTTTGCTAAAATCCTCATTTGAATTGCAAGGCTATACTGGATATAGTAATACAATAGGTAAGGAAAAGAGGAACGTACATGAACGACCGAAAACAAGTGAGCATCCGTCTTCAGAGCCTTCACGAAGGAGAGAATACGATACAGGAGCTTCCCGCAGAGGCGTTTATCAAGGGGAAGGTGCTGTATGTGCGCTATACGGAGCCGGCGCTTGGACCGCATCAAGGGGAAACCCGGGCCATGCTCAAGCTGGCGGAGGACGAGCTGAAGCTGATCCGTCACGGCGAGGTGGAGTCCGAGCAGGCATTTAAGCTGGGTCAGCGATTGCCTGGATATTATCGCTCCCCGTTCACTTCATTTAATCTGTCTACGCACACCCAGCGTCTGGAGCTAGCGCTAGAGGGCGTGACCGGACGAGCGGCTTGGGCGTATGATTTATATGTGTTTGACGAGTTTTCGGGACACTTTTCGATCAGTTTGACTATTCAGGAGGCACATGAATCATGACAATGAATCCATTAGATCACATTAACGGGCTGGTTGCAGAGGCGGTAGGAGACGCTGCCGTAGCTGCCGGACTGGTGTCCCGCGAGGAGCTGCCCGGCATTACGCTGGAAGTTCCGAAGGATAAGTCGCACGGCGACTTGGCTACGAACGTAGCGATGCAGCTGACGCGGATTGCCAAGAAGAACCCCCGGCAAATCGCGGAAGCTATCCTGGAACATTTGGATACGGCAAAGGCTTCCATCGAGAAAGCGGAGATTGCCGGACCCGGGTTTATTAACTTTACCTTGGACAAGGGGTATCTCTATCCGATCGTGGCATTGGTACAAGAGCAGGGCGATAACTACGGGCGGATCGCTACGGGCGAAGGGCAAAAGGTCCAGATGGAGTTTGTCAGCGCCAATCCCACCGGAAGTCTGCATCTTGGACATGCCCGCGGAGCGGCGGTAGGCGATGCCCTTTGCAATGTGCTTGATTTTGCGGGATACGAAGTTACGCGCGAATACTACATCAATGATGCAGGCAACCAGGTAGTGAACCTGGTTAAATCCCTCGAAGCCCGCTATTTGCAGGAGCTCGGCCAGGATGCCGAAATGCCCGAGGATGGATACCATGGCGAAGATATCAAAGGGTTTGCCAAAGAGCTTGTAGCCGAGAAAGGCGATTCCTTGCTATCGATGGATCCAGGCGAGAGAACGGCATTCTTGCGTCAATTCGGGCTTGAGAAGGAACTTGGTAAAATCAAACGCGATTTGAATCGATTCCGCGTCCATTTTGACGAGTGGTTTAGCGAAACGTCCCTGTATGAGGATGGATTGGTGGAGAAATCCCTGGAAGAACTGAAAGCCAAGGGCGAAGCTTACGAGAAGGATGGGGCAACCTGGCTCCGCACCACCGATTATGGGGATGACAAAGACCGCGTCCTCGTTAAGAATGACGGCACGTATACCTACCTGACGCCGGATATTGCCTACCACCGCAATAAATACGAGCGAGGCTATGACAAGATCCTGAATATTTGGGGAGCCGACCACCATGGTTACGTTCCGCGCATGAAGGCTGCCATGGAGGCGCTCGGCAATGACCCGGACAAACTCATCGTATTGATCGCCCAGATGGTCAGCCTGTTCCAGGACGGCGAGAAGGTGAAGATGTCCAAGCGTACCGGTAAAGCGGTCACGATGGAAGATCTGATGGATGAGGTCGGCGTGGACGCGATCCGTTATTTCTTCACCATGCGCAGCATGGATTCGCATTTGGATTTCGATATGGATCTGGCGGTGTCCACATCCAACGAGAACCCGGTCTTCTACGTACAATATGCGCACGCACGCATTTGCAGCGTATTCCGCCAAGCGGAGGAGCAAGGCGTTAGCATCCTGCCGCTTGCCGACGTGAACCTGAGCGTTCTGACCGCCGAGCATGAATACGACATTTTGCGCAAAATGGGAGAACTCCCGCAGGAAGTGTCGCTTGCTGCCGAGAACTATGCACCGCACAGGCTTATCCGGTATGTATATGAACTGGCCTCCTTGTTCCACAGCTACTACAGAGCCGAGCGCGTGATTACGGAAGACGCGAATCAAACGCAGGCCCGCCTTGCTTTGCTGGGAGCCGTCCGCACGGTCATTGCCAACGTGCTTCGCCTGATGGGCGTATCGGCGCCGGAACGCATGTAAGAAGGGGCTTCCCTTTCATATGCCATAACAGCCAACAGCCGTCTTTCTTTGGAAAGACGGCTGTTTTTAATGCGTGAACGACATGGCGTTTGCCGTTGCCGATGAACCGAATTTATAATTTCATGCCCTCGCGCAAAAATTTCAAGGCATTTACCTCTCCATCGGAGGCGCTGTATCCTTTTTTGAGCTTAAGGGGGGAGGAGGTGCGCCGCAGCAGGGCCTTGATCGTAGCTGTTTTTTTTAAGTCAGGCCTCTGGGCAAGAAGCAGGGCGATCGCTCCGCT
Organism: Paenibacillus sp. cl141a; assembly: GCF_900109305.1. Taxonomy (NCBI): domain Bacteria; kingdom Bacillati; phylum Bacillota; class Bacilli; order Caryophanales; family Paenibacillaceae; genus Paenibacillus; species Paenibacillus sp. cl141a. Next base: position 15,298 of record NZ_FNZO01000020.1, on the reverse strand, counting down.
GACGTGTGAAGTGGCCATGGAAGTGCCGCTCATTTCGTGGTATTTTCCCTGCAGCCAGGCTGACACGATTTTATCTCCGGGCGCATAAATATCGACAAATTGCCCACGATTGCTAAAGCCGGGGATTCTCCGGCTGCGGTCGGTAGCTCCGACGGATATCGTTTGGGGATAACGGGCAGGATAGTCCGCGGTACGGCGTTTGCCGTCATTGCCGGAAGAGGCCACAATGAGGACGCCTGCTTGGTTGGCCTTGCTTACGATATCCATCAGCGTGCGGCTTCGGGTCTGCATGCCGAAACTCATATTGATGATATCGATCTCGGCCCGCACGCACCAGTCGATGGCCAGAATGATATCCGATACGAAGGCGGATCCGTTGTGATCAAAGGCTTTGACCGGATACACGACAGATCTGGGAGCAACCCCGATCATACCTTGGGTGCTGTTTGCTGCAGCAATGGTGCCCGAGATATGCGTTCCATGCCCATTGTCGTCATAAGGCGGGATGCTGCGATGGACGAGGTTGACCCCTCTGGTCAGCGAATACTTCAGATCCGGGTGACCGAAATCCACCCCAGTGTCGATAACGGCAATCTTCACGCGGTGTCCTGTCGAGGTAGACCAGGCTTGAGGGGCTTTGATTTGCTTGATACCCCATGGGATCCCGGTTAGCGTTCCTATTGTCCCCTGTATGGCATGGATATGAACCTGTTCATCCTCTTCAACCATCAGTTCGTTCCGAAACTCCGCTTCAAACTTCGCGGTTTGGGGAGCTGGAGCGATGATGGTGCGGGTAAGCGGCGAGCGGCTGACCGAACTCGGGAAACGCCTTTTCCCTGCGAGCCGGTTCCATTCGCGGATGCATTTCTGGTACAGCTGAGGGTCATGAAACGTGAGGAGCCGCCGGTTCATTTCCCGGACGTTCCGCATAGGGTTCGTCTCTGCAAGTAGTGATTGCATGATCCGGGTGTAATCCATGTGTGGCAATCTCCCTTCTCGATGAACCGTTGCTTCAGTATTGTATGAGGCGGGGAGAGTGCCCGAATGGGATGTTGCCCTTTTTCCGGGAAATAGGCCCTGTTTACCGTGTCAAAGCAGCAGGGCTAACATAAGATACATGGAGAGAATATCAAGGTTCTCTTATCTATCCCGTAAGGAGTCGATCCTAGGGGCGGGTACAGTCAGAAGGCGGAGAGAATCGTCTCCGTCTTTTTCCATTTGGTATCTGATGGGTAATGGAGCATAAAAACTTGATTTTTATTTCCAAATAGGTTTTACTTAGTTTTGATAATGGATATGTTGAGGGTATAACGTGAAGATTGTGTGAGAGGAAGTGTGCGTTAGTGAGTAATCCGCTCAATTTAAAGATCGATCCGGAGAAGATTCAGGAAATCCCGATGGTTGACCTGGCTTTTATGGTTCTGAAGGCGGCGAATACGCCGTATTACTACCGTGACCTGATGAATGAGGTGGCCAAGCTTCGCGGCTTTACGGAACAGGAAATTAACGAAACGATTGCCCAGTTATATACCGAGATCAATATAGACGGACGTTTCGCATGTGTAGGAACGAATCTGTGGGGACTAAAGCGCTGGTATCCGCTGGAGAAGTCCGAAGATCCGATTGCGAACGCCAAACGTCCGCGGATCATCAATGATGAAGACGACGATGACGATGACTTCACGGATGAAGAGGATACCTATAGCGGCGACGATGCCGAAGAGGATTTCGACAGCATCGACGATGAAGACGACGATCACGACGATCTCTTCCCGGATGATGACGATGCCGACGATGATGTAGATGAGGACGTTGTTCTGGATGATGACGAATTGGATGACGAAGATGCGGATTCCGAGGAAGAAGATCTGGAAGAGGAAGAATTTGAGGAAGACGATAGAGATTAATCTGTCATTCCGCTCGGAATTTAAGCCTGCCCGCATGGTTTATGACTCTGTTTTACGATGTCGGCCGATTGGGGAATTTTGAGGTTGGTTCTTCTCTTGACAAGCAGACAAGGCACAGAGTAAACTATTGCTTGGGCTTATGATTGTGGATTAAATATGTTTAATATAAAAGTGCCCCGTTATTTATTCGGGGTCACTTTTTTTGTTTTTAAGGCTCGGAAAGTGTAACACGACGCTAGCTTCCGGGCCAATATAGCAAGACCAAGATTCAGATATGAAGAGTAAGAAGATGTATTGGAATCGCTCGGCCTGAAGCCTCATAACGTTATGCCGTACCGGCAGCCCGATGGGGATCATTTTAGCGTCAATATATGCGGTTTGTAATAGGTCGGAGGTCAGCTCGCTCACCATTATTGGAAGCGAGCGATGTTTTTGTTGGTCCCTCTGATGAATCAGGGGAAAACGGGTTAGGATAAACATCATATGTCGCCTGAAGTTATGGAGATTATATAGGAGGGTTTTTAACAGTGACAAAGTATATTTTTGTAACAGGCGGAGTCGTGTCATCTCTAGGTAAGGGAATTACCGCCGCTTCGCTCGGCAGATTGCTTAAGAACAGAGGGCTCAAGGTAACGATTCAGAAATTCGATCCGTACATTAATATAGATCCGGGCACCATGAGTCCTTACCAGCATGGCGAAGTGTTCGTTACTGACGACGGTGCGGAAACCGACCTGGACCTGGGACACTATGAGCGCTTCATCGATATTAACCTGTCGAAGAACAGCAATGTGACAACAGGAAAAGTATACTCTTCTGTTATCAGCAAGGAACGCCGGGGGGAATATTTGGGCGGCACCGTGCAGGTTATTCCTCATATTACGAACGAGATCAAGGAGCGCGTATTCCGTGCGGGCCGTGAAGCGGGTTCGGATGTGGTCATTACCGAAATCGGCGGAACGGTCGGCGATATCGAAAGCCTTCCTTTCCTGGAGGCCATCCGCCAAATCAAGAGCGATGTTGGCCGTGAGAACGTGATGTATATTCATGTAACCCTCATTCCATATATTAAGGCAGCCGGTGAAGTGAAAACGAAGCCGACGCAGCACAGTGTAAAAGAACTCCGCAGCATCGGCATTCAGCCGAATGTCATCGTGTGCCGTACGGAGCATGAGCTTTCAACCGAGATGAAAGCCAAAATCGCGCTCTTCTGCGATATCGACCCTAACGCGGTCGTAGAATGCCGCGACGCGTCCTCCCTGTATGAGGTGCCGCTGAATCTGCGCGATGAAGGCCTGGACGAAATTGTTGTCAATCATCTGAAGCTGACGACTCCTGCGCCGGATATGAGCGAGTGGGAAGATCTGGTGGAGCGCGTCTCCAAGCTGGAGAAGACCGTTGAGATTGCGATTGTCGGCAAGTATGTCGCGCTTCATGACGCCTACCTCAGCGTCGTTGAATCCCTGTCCCATGCCGGCTTTGATGCCAATGCCGATGTGAAGATCCGCTGGGTGAACGCCGAGGAAATTACGTCGGACAATGTGGAAGAGACGTTGAACGGCATCGGCGGTATTCTGGTACCTGGTGGATTTGGAGACCGGGGGATCGAAGGCAAGATCAGCGCGATCCGTTATGCCCGCGAGCGCAACATTCCATTCTTCGGTATTTGCCTTGGCATGCAAGTGTCCGTCATCGAATATGCCCGTTCGATCGTAGGTCTGAACGGCGCAAACAGCTCCGAAATTGATCCGGCTACCGAATATCCGGTCATCGACCTGCTTCCGGAGCAGAAGGATATCGAGGATCTTGGCGGAACGATGCGCCTTGGCCTGTATCCCTGCAAGCTGGTTCCGGGCTCGCTTGCGGAGTCCTGCTACCAGGACGAGTTGGTTTACGAAAGACATCGTCACCGGTACGAGTTCAACAACCAATACCGCGAAGATATCGAGAAAGCAGGCCTGCGTATTTCCGGTACTTCACCGGACGGACGTCTGGTCGAGATCGTGGAGCTGCCAGGACATCCTTGGTTCCTCGCCGTGCAATTCCATCCGGAATTCACTTCCCGTCCGAACCGTCCGCAGCCATTGTTCCGTGAATTTGTAAAAGCCTCGATCCAGCATCAGGCATAATGGGGAAGAGCCTCTTTTTTGAAGAGGCTCTTTTTTTTACGTGCAAATTCGTTTGTCGCTGCGTGAATGGTGGAGCTGAGGTCCGGAATCCTGTCCAGCGCTGTCGATTTCGGATGCAGCCAATTCGTGATCTTTTTTTCTTACTTTTTCAAGGACAGGAAGGAATTCGACATCTACAGGCGAATACAAATAATGGCCGGTTTATGGGAAAGTTAGGAACTTTCGAGTTTGCATATACTCATTGTACGATTTAAGTATCGGGAGGTTGGAAGGATGAGCAAACAAAGCAAACACAAAGTGCTGATTGTGGATGACCAGAATGGGATCCGCATCCTGCTCGTGGAAGTGTTCAGCAGTGAAGGATATGAGACGTTCCAAGCAGCGAACGGCAAGGCTGCCCTTGAAATCGTGAAGATGCATGCCCCGGATTTGGTGCTGCTGGATATGAAAATTCCTGGAATGGACGGGCTTGAGATTTTGAAGCATATTAAACAGATGAATCCGGACATTAAGGTGATCATGATGACAGCCTATGGAGAGCTTGACATGATCAAGGAAGCGACCGATCTTGGAGCGCTGATGCATTTTACCAAACCCTTCGACATCGACGAGATGCGGCAAGCCGTCAACATGCAGCTGAAAGGGACCGCGAACAACATCGGTTGAATGATGAATTCTGCTCAAGGGGCGGAATTCTTTTTTTTGCCAGAATGTGAGTTCCTTCGCAGCAATTTAGGAAATGCTTGTTTAGTATTTATGACGCGATGTGGTATAATAAGTCCGTATGTTATATCGGCTAAAAACCATAGACAAACTAAGCATCTATAGGAGGATGAAACCATGCCATTAGTATCAATGACAGACATGCTGAACAAAGCACTCGAAGGTAAATATGCTGTTGGTCAATACAACATCAACAACCTGGAGTGGACATATGCAATTCTTGAAGCGGCTGAGCAAGAGAAATCGCCTGTAATTCTCGGTGTTTCCGAAGGCGCAGCTCGTTACATGGGTGGATTCAGCACCGTTGTACACATGGTAAAAGGTTTGATGGAGGACCTGAAAGTTACAGTTCCTGTTGCCATTCACCTTGACCACGGTTCAAGTGTTGAGAAATGTAAAGAAGCAATCGACGCAGGATTCACTTCGGTTATGATCGATGATTCCCACAGCCCGATTGAGACGAATATTGCAACAACGAAACAAGTGGTTGAGTATGCTCACGCCAAAGGCGTTTCCGTTGAAGCCGAAGTCGGCATGGTCGGCGGACAAGAGGATGACGTTATCGGCGACGTGATGTACGCGAAGCTTGACGACTGCGTGCGCATCGTGAACGAGACAGGCATCGACACATTGGCGCCTGCGCTTGGTTCTGTTCATGGTCCTTACAAAGGCGAACCAAACCTTGGTTTCAAAGAGATGGAAGAGATTCGCGATGCCGTGAAACTTCCGTTGGTGCTTCATGGCGGTACGGGCATCCCGACGCATGACATCAAGAAAGCTATCTCCTTGGGTACTTCCAAAATCAACGTGAACACCGAGAACCAAATCTCGTTCACCAAAGTTGTTCGTGAAGTGCTTGCTGCTAAACCGGAAGCTTACGATCCGCGCACATTCCTGAAACCAGGCCGCGAGGCAATCAAGGAAACCGTTGTCGGCAAAATCCGTGAGTTTGGTTCCAACAATCAAGCTTAATCATCCGTAACACACAAAAGTCGCTTGCAGCCTTCAAGGCCGCAACATGACGATAGGAATCACCTAAGATATTTTAAGCTGTCTTATGCTGCATACAATGAAATGGAAAGCACACCGCATAGCCGGTGTTTTTCCATTTCATTTATTAAGTTATCAAAAAGCGCAAGCGGATTGAGAGGCTTCACAACCGGATAATCGCTACGAAAACGAACGCTTATTGCGTCTGTCATCCTTTAGGAACGTCGATACGACGTTTTTCTTGTAATGACGGGCATCAGAACCATTTCCGGCTGCGAAGTGATGTAGGGGGAACCGAAAGCTTATGGAAAAATTGATGATCAGCGGTGGACGCCCACTGCGAGGTGCTGTAACAATCAGCGGCGCCAAGAACAGTGCTATTGCGTTAATTCCCGCCGCAATCCTGGCGGAATCGGAAGTCGTACTTGATAATTTGCCGCTTCTCAGCGATGTGGCTGTTTATGCTGAGATCCTTGAGGAACTAGGCGGGCAAGTATCATGGGAAGGCAATCAGATGAGAATTGACCCTTCTGATATCAAATCCATTCCGATGCCTAACGGACCCGTCAAGAAACTGCGCGCGTCCTACTATATGATGGGCGCCATGCTTGGAAGATTTAAAGAAGCCGTGATCGGCCTGCCGGGCGGCTGTAATTTTGAACCTCGTCCCATCGACCAGCACATCAAGGGCTTTGAAGCGCTTGGCGCGACCGTGACCAATGAACACGGCTCGATTCACCTGCATGCCAAAGAGCTGCGGGGCGCGAAGATCTATCTCGATGTAAGCAGCGTAGGTGCAACGATTAACATTATGCTGGCGGCTGCCAAGGCCAAAGGCTCTACAATTATCGAAAACGCGGCGAAAGAGCCTGAAATTATAGATGTTGCAACACTTTTAAATTCCATGGGAGCTGTCATTAAGGGTGCCGGAACGGAAACCATCCGGATCGAAGGCGTGACCGAGATGCATGGCTGCCGACATTCCATTATTCCAGACCGGATTCAGGCCGGAACATATATGATTGCTGCCGCAGCCACGCGCGGCGATGTTCTGATTGACAACGTCATCCCGAAACATCTTGAGGCCCTCACGGCCAAGCTGATCGAGATGGGTGTGGGCATCGAAGAGCTGGACGAAAGCATCCGTGTGATCGGTAAAGCCCGATATCAGCATGTGGATGTGAAGGCGCTTATATATCCTGGATTTGCAACGGATTTGCAGTCTCCGATGACCAGCCTCCTTACGCAAGCGGAAGGCGTCAGCGTCCTTAGTGATTTTGTATATAGCAACCGATTTAAACATGTTCCGGAGCTCCTTCGCATGGGAGCCAAAATTCGCGTGGAGGGACGCTCTGCCATCATCGAGGGCGGCCCGCTGAACGCAGCCAAGGTCAAAGCGACCGATCTGCGCGCGGGTGCGGCTCTTGTCATTGCAGGACTGACGGTGCCTGAAGGGATAACGGAGGTAAGCGGCGTGGAATTCATTGATCGCGGCTACGACCATCTCGTTTCCAACTTGCGTGAGCTGGGTGCCGACGTGTGGCGCGAGACCGAAGAAGAGTGACTTTTTTACCAAAATGAGGGAAATGTGTGGTGGAAACTGCATATCTCCCTCTGATTTGGGTAATGCTCCTAGTAAAGCTCTCATAGACTAATAGACTACATGACAGCAGGGAACTGCTGCGACAGAAACAAATAATTGAATAGGTGGTTATTGAATGGATTTACAAATAGCCGATTTGGAAGGCATGAAGCTGACGGATCTGTATAAGCTGGCCAAGAAGTATCAGATTCCTTATTATGGCCAGTTGAAGAAAAAAGAATTGATATTTGCCATTCTCCGGGCGCAGGCCGAACAGAGCGGCTTGATGTTCATGGAGGGCGTACTCGAGATTTTGCCGGAAGGATACGGTTTTCTGAGACCGATCAACTATTTGCCGAGCACGGAGGATATCTACATTTCGGCCTCCCAGATCCGCAAATTCGATTTGCGGACCGGAGATTTGGTTTCGGGCAAATGCCGGACGCCGAAAGAGAACGAACGTTACTTCGGGCTGCTGCAGGTCAACGCCGTGAATGGCGAGAATCCTGCCGTCGCAGCGGAACGATTACACTTCCCAGCCTTGACTCCTCTATATCCGCAAGAAAAGCTTGTTCTTGAAACATCCCCTAATCAGTTGTCAACCCGAATTATGGATCTGCTTGCACCCGTAGGTTTAGGACAACGCGGTTTGATCGTGGCACCGCCAAAAGCAGGGAAAACGCTCCTCTTAAAAGAAATCGCCAACAGCATCTCAACCAACAATCCAGAGATTGAACTGTTTGTTTTACTCATCGATGAACGGCCTGAAGAAGTGACGGATATGCAGCGTTCCGTTAAGGGTGAGGTGGTTGCTTCTACTTTTGACGAGCTTCCGGAGAACCATATCAAAGTGGCGGAACTGGTTTTGTCGCGCGCCTTGCGGCTGGTGGAGCATAAGAAGGACGTTGTTATCTTGCTGGACAGCATCACCCGTCTGGCCCGTGCGTACAACCTGGTCATTCCTCCGTCCGGCCGAACGCTGAGCGGCGGTATTGATCCTGCGGCATTCCATCGTCCGAAACGTTTTTTCGGATCGGCTCGTAACGTGGAGGAAGGCGGAAGTTTGACGATCCTGGCGACAGCCCTGGTTGAAACCGGATCGCGGATGGATGATATCATTTATGAGGAATTTAAAGGAACAGGCAACATGGAGCTGCACTTGGACCGCCGCTTCGCGGAGCGCCGTATTTTCCCGGCAATCGATATTCGTCGCTCCGGTACCCGGCGCGAAGAGGTGCTGCTGAACAAGGATGAACTGGATACCATTTGGGCGATCCGCAAAAATATGAACGACTCTGCCGATTTTGTGGAAGGCTTCCTTAAAAAAATGCGTGATAGCAAGAATAACGCCGAGTTCTTGGCATCATTTGACGTGAATGCCAACAACGGCGGCGGAACCGGGACTCAGGGCCAGACAGCCAGACGTCCATCGCGTGCATCTGCGGCGACGGCCCCTCAGAGCTAAGCCCTGAATCAACCGGAGAATAGGAGATCAACATGTATTTGGTTTATGCAGATGAACAAGGGAATGTATACGATCATTCCGAGCTGTTCGGGCTGGCCCGCAGCGGAGATATGATCGTCGAGATATTGGAAGATGAATTGATACCTTTGCCGGAGGGAGCTACGCTGGTCGGACTGCCGAGTACCCGAGCGATCGGAATGGATCCGGAGACCGGTGACATGATGCCGCTAGAGGACGGATATACGGCTGTCGGAGCGCTTCTGCCGCAAGGCTACACCCGGCTCTGCCTGCCGGGATACGTGAAGTCGGACAAGGAGTATAAGCTGCCGCTGTTTGGTTACTCGGCGGTCGTATGGAAGGATGGCGCTTTCTATACGACGGCGCGTTTGTCCGACGATCCCGAGAAGTGGAATCCTGTGAATTGCGACCTGGACGACCTTGAGCTTGGGGTTAAGACGCTGAAGGAGAAGTATCCGGAGAACCGGCTCTACGAACATCTGTCTAACTGTGCGCTGGGATACGAATGCCTGACGGCGTCCAACACATTCCTGAATCGCTGGGAAGGCGCGGTTCCCGTGTCTTACTCCTGCAATGCGGGATGCTTCGGTTGCATTTCGGAACAGCCGGATGACAGCGGCTTTGTCTCCCCGCAGACGCGCATGAACTTCCGTCCGAGAGTGGATGAGCTGGTGCAGGTCATGCTGGAGCATCTGAAAACCCCGGAGTCGATCATCAGCTTTGGCCAAGGCTGTGAGGGCGAACCCTCCACCCAGGCAAAGATCATTATAGAGGCCATGCGAGAAGTCCGGGCACAGACCGACATGGGTTACATTAATATTAACACCAATGCGGGACTGACCGATTTTATCCGCGGTATCGTGGATGCGGGTCTTGATCTGATGAGAGTCAGCACGATCAGTGCATTGGATGCCCATTATAACGCATACTACAAGCCAAGAGGCTACACGCTCGCTAATGTGGAGAAATCTCTTCGTTACGCAACGGATCAGGGCGTATATACATCCATTAACTATCTGATCTTTCCGGGCGTGACCGACCGCGAGGAAGAGCTGGAAGCCATGATCGAGTTTGCCCGGCGCACGGGACTCAAATTGATTCAGCTTCGCAATCTGAATATTGACCCTGAGAGCTATCTTGGCCTCATCCCGCCTGCCCAAGGCGAGATTCTCGGAATGAAGCAGGCGATCGAGATCATGCAGGAGGAGCTGCCGGATGTGGTGATCGGCTCCTATACGCATGTGCCCCCTGCTGGACAGGCGAGACCGAAAAAGCGGCCTTCGATTATTTAACCAGCACGGACTCGAATGTGCTAAAAATAGGGTGTAGTTCCAATTGCGGACTTGTCTGATGATTTGTGTATGGACTATTGCGCATTCAATATGCTCGTGCTATACTCCTTTTATGTGTCCATATAACTCTGGGTCCGCATGAGGCTCAGGGCGGAAAGAGGTGAAAGCTACAATGAAACAAGATATTCAACCGAAATATCACGTTACAACAGTTACTTGTGCTTGCGGTAATACGTTTGAAACAGGTTCTGTGAAACCCGATCTTCGTGTAGAGATTTGCTCGAACTGTCATCCGTTCTTCACAGGTAAACAGAAATTCCTGGATGCTGGCGGTCGTGTTGATAGATTCAAGAAGAAATACGGTATCTAATAAACAAACCCTTCGCCCTTGTGGCCGAAGGGTTTTTGTCTGTCTGCAGGGCTGGTGGAGTATGCAACTTCTTCCGTCGGTTGCTTTTTTGGTAGCCATGCGATATACTAAAGTTCGCCGTGCTAGACGGGGAGGTAGCGGTGCCCTGTAACTCGCAATCCGCTGTAGCGAGGTTGAATTCCTGTTAGAGGTGTTGTCGATGTGAGGCTGGTCCCTGCGCTCAACGTTGACGGTTGGGTCCTCCGCAATGAGCACTTGTGAACCTGGTCAGGTCCGGAAGGAAGCAGCCATAAGCAAGACCGCTTTTGTGCCGGAGGAGTGCCTAGCCCGAGTTGCTGCTCAGGATTGCCGCTCGGATCGCAATGATCAATAACAGGTGCACGGTATACATATCTGCACATAACACCTTTGCCTTTGGCAAGGGTGTTTTTTGTCGAGGCGGGATTCTATATTGGAGCGAATGCTTCACGTGAACTTTGGATAAAGTTTTCCAAGTAAACGTTTTGCTAAGGCAGGGGAAAGTAGTATAGAATGTAGTATAATATAACCGTTAACTCATGCCGTTTAGGCTGGGATTGACCATGAATATAACTTGTAAAGCACGTGAGGATGGGGCTTTGGTGTGAGCCTTGGAAGTCCTAATCTTCGCGAAGTGGAAGTTGAAAGAGGGTAAAGCATAGTGGAACATATCGCGTTATATCGAGCTTGGCGACCACAGTCGTTCGGCGACATGGTGGGCCAGCAGCATATTATCCAGACCCTGCAGAATGCCATTCGCGAGCAGCGGGTTTCCCATGCCTACCTGTTCAGCGGTCCACGGGGTACGGGCAAGACCAGTGCCGCTAAAATTTTGGCCAAAGCCGTGAACTGCGAGCATGGTCCGGCTGAGGAACCCTGCAATGCATGCGAGGCCTGCCGACGCATAACGTCCGGAGCCGTCATGGATGTCCAGGAGATCGATGCGGCATCCAACCGCGGCGTCGAGGAAATCCGTGATTTGCGGGAGAAAGTCAAATACGCACCGACCGAAGTGCGGCGCAAGGTTTATATTATTGATGAAGTACACATGCTGACGACGGAAGCGTTCAATGCCTTGCTGAAAACGCTGGAGGAGCCGCCGGCACACGTGATGTTTATACTAGCGACAACAGAGCCGCACAGGCTTCCGGCAACGATTATCTCACGCTGTCAGCGGTTTGACTTCCGAAGGGTGTCCCTGGAGGAACAAACCGGACGTCTGGAGCAGATCTGCGGGGAAGAAGGCATTACGGCTGAGCATGAAGCCCTGCAGTACATTGCGCGTCTATCGGATGGCGGTATGCGGGATGCATTGAGCATTCTGGATCAGATCGCTTCCTTCACTGGAGGTACCGTATCTTACCGGCAGGTCATGGACATGACGGGAGGCATTGCCTCAGAGCAGTTTGGCCGTCTGGCCGGCGCCGTGAAGCAGGGGGATGCCGGACTGGTCCTGCAGATCGTGGAGCAATTCATGCAGGAGGGAAAAAGCGCAGATAAATGCATGGAGAATCTCCTGTACTATTTCCGCGATTTGCTTATGATCAAGATGGTTCCCGATGCCGACAGGCTGACTGATCGGGTTTTGAACCCGGCCGAGTTTCAGGAGATGGCAAATGCCTTCAGCCGCGATGAGCTGTTTCAAATGATTGATACGCTCAACCGTTATCAGAGTGAGATGAAATATGCCTCGCAGCCGCAAACCCTGTTTGAGGTGGCACTGCTCAAGCTTTCCGGCATTACCCAATCCGGGGGCGGGTCCGCAGCTGCCCATTCTACCGCCGATGCGGGAGAACTGGCTCAGCTGAAGCAGCATGTAGCCGCACTTGAGAAAAAGCTGGAGCGTTTGATTCAAAACGGTGTTCCTGCATCGAATCAACGCGAACCGGCCAAGTCTACCCGAACACCTGCACCGAAAGCAGCTTCAACGGCCAAGATTCCGCAGCATATGGATCAGTATGTATCTTCCCGGACCGGAGAGGATTATACCGCTGTACATCGGCAGTGGGCCCAAATTCTGCAGAACGTGAAAGAGGAGAAGGTAACGGTTCACGCATGGCTGATGGATGGTGAGCCCGTATCCGTATGGGAAGACAAGGTTCTTGTCGCTTTCAAAAACAACATCCACCGCGAAACCACGGAGAAACCTGCCAACAAACAGGTGATTGAAGGGGTGCTTGAGTCTATGCTCGGCAAGCCCTACCATCTGGTGACCATGATGCTTCGCGACTGGAATGATGCGGTAGAAGGAGTAGGCAAGGCTCAGGCGGAAGAGCTTAAGCTGGAACATGAAGAAGCTGATGCCGGTGGAGAAAAACCATGGATTGATGAGGCGATCCAGCTGTTTGGAGAAGACCTCGTTGTCATAAAAGACTAGCGCGTCCTACGTGCACCCTATTATAAGGAGAGATGAATCATGAATAATATGAACCAAATGATGAAGCAAGTGAAAAAGATGCAGGAGCAAATGCTGAAGGCGCAGGAAGAGCTTGCTACAAAAACCGTTGAAGGAACTTCCGGCGGCGGCGTGGTTACCGTAGAAGCGAATGGCCATAAACAAATTTTGTCCATCAACATCAAGCCTGAGGCGGTTGACCCGGATGATGTGGAAATGCTGCAGGATCTGGTGCTGACTGCGGTTAACGATGCACTTGCCAAGGCTGAAGAAATTGCGAACGCCGATATGGGCAAATTCACAGGCGGCATGAAAATCCCGGGCTTGTTCTAAACTAACCTAGAAGGAGTAGTTACATTTGTACTATCCTGAACCGATCGCGAAGCTCATCGATGCCTTTACGCGACTGCCGGGTGTGGGGCCGAAAACGGCCGCCCGCCTGGCTTTTCATGTTCTGAACATGAAGGAAGATGACGTTATTGATTTTGCCAAAGCGCTAGTCAGTGTCAAAAGGAATCTGCACTACTGCTCCGTCTGCTGCAACATCACGGATACGGATCCATGCCGGGTATGTCAGGACAAGACTCGGGATGCTTCGATCATCTGCGTTGTACAGGATGCGAAGGATCTGGTGGCGATGGAGCGCACGAAGGAATTCGAGGGCTACTATCATGTCCTCCATGGGGCCATATCTCCGATGGAGGGGATCGGGCCGGATGAAATCCGTCTGAAGGAGCTCCTCACGCGCCTGAGTGACGAACGGGTGAAAGAACTCATTTTGGCGACGAACGCTAATATCGAGGGAGAGGCAACGGCGATGTACATATCGCGCCTGGTCCGTCCTTTTGATATTAAGGTGACTCGCATTGCCCATGGACTGCCGGTTGGTGGCGACCTGGAGTACGCAGATGAAGTGACTTTATCCAAGGCGCTTGAAGGTCGAAGAGAACTGAACTGATATTATTGATTCCTGCAGCATTTGATTGAAATATGAAAGCAACATAAGAACGAGCATCGGAAGCGATTCTGATGGCTCGTTTTTTGTTTGCACATTTCTAGGTCATAAAAGTAGAAATTGAAAGTGTTCTTATGGTTCTAAGTTTGTCCCTCTATCGATATGAATGTTACAGACGGTCTTAATAAGGGCAGGTTAATCATTCATATTCATAGGGAGTGAACGGAATGAAGATATGGTGGAAGTCGAGGAAGAAAGAAGAGGAAACGTATATCACGGCAGAGGAGCAAGAACGGATGTGGCATGTCTTCCTGGACGTCCAGAGATCCCAGATGGAGTGGGAGCGGGCGCACTTGCTGTTTCAGGAGGCTACGGGACAGGATCAGATCGATTATGCGATCTACATGTTGGAGGCGGCGGAGCGCAAATACCAGATGAATCTCAAACAGGCCAAGCAGCTTAATCTGGATGGGGCAAGGATGCAGTATATGGAGCAAAAAAGGGAGAACGGTTAAACGAAGTTGATTGATAGATTCCTAATGACCTATGAAGGAGGAGTATCTATGAAATTGATTGTGCTTGGCGTACTATGCATATCGCTCTTGCTGCTTATTTATGTTGTGTTTAGAAAGAAGCTCGGGCTGGGATGGCTAACTGTATTCGGGGCGCATCTGGCCCTTTCGGCTGTAGCTATCTATGTTGTGAATTTCACCGGATTAGCAGCTGAAGCGTATATTCCTCTGAATCCGATGACCATAGGGACGGTCATGGTCCTGGGCTTACCGGGTGTGGCCCTTCTTGTCGGTTTAAAATTTACGATATTAGGTAGTTGACGTATGCTTATATTCTATGATACATTAATGTTCGCCCGTTTGATTGCGGGTGATAGAGATTCACCGGTCAAGCAGAATATGGATTAGAAAAATAATTAAAAAACTCTTGACCAACAGCAAGCTAGTGTGATATATTATAAAAGTCGCCGCTGAGATGCGGATGACAAATAAAATATGATTGATCTTTGAAAACTGAACAACGAGTGAGTAAGGATTTCACTAGTGAGATCCATTGCGAAATCATCATGTACAAGCCTTGGTTTGTTGGGTGATGGAGCATAAAGAGAATTGAACAAATTCTCGTCAGTTAAGAAATGAGCAAGTCAAACTTTATTGGAGAGTTTGATCCTGGCTCAGGACGAACGCTGGCGGCGTGCCTAATACATGCAAGTCGAGCGGACTTGATGGAGTGCTTGCACTCCTGAAGGTTAGCGGCGGACGGGTGAGTAACACGTAGGCAACCTGCCCTCAAGACTGGGATAACTACCGGAAACGGTAGCTAATACCGGATAATTTATTTTGCAGCATTGTGAGATAATGAAAGGCGGAGCAATCTGTCACTTGAGGATGGGCCTGCGGCGCATTAGCTAGTTGGTGGGGTAACGGCTCACCAAGGCGACG